>JAJDNB010000203.1 GCA_022340905.1 Deltaproteobacteria bacterium
AAATCAGCTTAGCAAAGATCACATATTTGTCAAGACTAAATCGGCACAGAGCAAAGCGCACAGCGTCAATTGCTCAATTGGTCAAATCGTCGATTGGTCAATTGAAAAATTAGGAAATTCATTAATTCGTTATTGTGGCCATTCATAACCATTTGACTATTTGACATGCTGACTGTTTGACTTGCTGCCAGCTGTCCGGTGCCTGCTGCCTGCTGTGTCACCCCATGCTCCATGCCTCCTGCTAGCTGCTATCTTGTGACTTGCTGGCGTTCTCCTCCAGTACATCCCAAAATGTGCGGAAGTAATTGATTCCAGACCAGAGAGTCAAGATGACTGCCAGCCAGAGAAAAAACATGCCGACGGCGTGAAAATTGATGCCGAAGTATTCATAGTGTAGGAGTAAGCCTAAAATAGCGACAATCTGGAAGACCATCTTCTTTTTTCCCAGTTTGTCGGCACTGATCACCTTGCCTTCGCTTACGGCCATGGAGCGCAGTCCCGTTATTGCTAACTCCCTGCCCACAATGACCACAACCATCCAAGCCGGTGCCCGGCCAAGAGGGACCAACATGATCAAAGCTGAGGAAACGATGAGCTTGTCAGCCAAAGGGTCAAGAAACTTTCCCAAAGTCGTTACCAACTGTTGACGGCGAGCAAGAAAGCCGTCAAGGAGGTCGGAAATAGAGGCAAGCGCGAACACCAATGCCGCCAAGAAGCTTGTAGCCTTGTGGGGAAAGAACAAGAGAATAACGAGAACAGGAATACAAGCTATTCGGAAAAGGGTCAGTGAATTGGGCAGGTTGAAAATAGATTTCGTCCCTTTTGAACTCATGGTCCAACCCAATAACATAGATGGTAATTGCTTGTTGGTGCCAGAAGTATAACTCAAAGAATGGAGAAAGTGTCAGTGTTTATTTTGCTGCTGAAGATTAAATTCATCCCAGTAACGAAGTACCCGATCAACAAAGGTTCTGGTTTCTCTGTAAGGTGGAATCCGGTGTCCGTATCTGCGCACGGCATTTTCGCCGGCATTGTAGGCCGCTAACGCTAGGGAAACATCGTTTTGAAAATTTTTGAGTTGTCTTTTCAGGTAACGGACACCAGCATAGATATTTTCTACGGGATCGAAAGAATTTGCCACCTCCAGATCTCTGGCAGTCTCGGGCATGAGTTGCATCAACCCTTGCGCCCCCTTGCTGGATACCGCATGTTTGTCAAAATCCGACTCAGCCCTGATAACCGCCTTTATGAGGGAAGAATCTATTCCGTGCTTTTGGGCGGCCTGCTTGATTATCTTGTCATAGCGATCGAAGTAGGCCCGGTAGTCCATTTTCCCATCGCTAATGTAGAGACGATACCGAAAGTGGTTGGGCACGTTGGAGAAATGAATTACCCCGTCTTCGTCAACGTATCTATAAATATCTGCGCAAACGGGCCTAGCAACCGCAGCCAGCAGCAATACTACCAAAAGCCATTTGCACTTGAGTTTTCGCAGAAGCCAAATCGACATCCAGACCACCAACTTATCCCCGGAAAAGGTATCTTCTTGCAAAGCCAAACCTAACAGATCAAATTTACATAGAATCCACCTTTTTCCAATCATCCAAAAATTGTTTCATCCCAATATCAGTAAGTGGATGTTTTGCCAGCTGAGAAATCACTTTGAATGGGATAGTAGCCACGTCAGCCCCCATTTGGGCCGCCTCGAGCACGTGCAAGGGATTTCGAATGCTGGCAACCAGTACCTCGGTTTCAAATATGTAATTTTGATATATTTCCAGTATTTGTGCCACCAGTTCCATACCTGTGTGGGATATATCGTCCAACCGCCCTACAAAAGGGCTCACATACGTTGCCCCAGCTTTGGCTGCTAGCAGAGCTTGCAGGGGAGAAAAAACCAAGGTGACATTAATTTTGATACCAGCTTCTGTCAATTGCAGTGTCGCCTTCAGTCCATCAGTAATCATAGGAATCTTGACTACCACGTGCTGATGGATCTCGGCGAGTTCCCTGGCTTCTTTCACCATGCCATCCACATCTGTGCTTACCACCTCGGCGCTCACGGGACCTTGAACAAGTTCACAAATCTCGTATACAAGTTTCTTGAAATCATCTCTATTCTTACACCCTTCCTTAGCCACTAAACTTGGGTTGGTAGTTACCCCGTCAATCATGCCCAGCTCTTTGGCCTCTCGAATCTCCTCTAGGTTGGCAGTATCGATGAAAAACTTCATTCACAGCCTCCTGTTTCTGCGTTTCGGTTGTCCCCGATTAATGAAAGACGGGGAAGCTTCAAACTATTGTTTGAACTGCACCGGGCAAACTCGCAAAGCTTTCCCTCGCTTCAGGGTAACCGCATGCTACTCCAATGCAATTCTTATTCCCCTTTGCAGGATGGCAAACGTTTTGCCATACTGTACGTCAAAGATGTGGAAATGCCTGAGGCAGAGATAAAATAAATCAGCCGGTCTTTTCACTCGACTTTTCTGATTGCCCTAAAAGGAATTTATCTTTACAGCTTTCGCTGCAGAAATGGAGGGTCTTACCGTCCACCCTGGCGGTTACTCCCTGTGCCGGAAGAATGTAGGCACCGCATTGTGGGTCTTGGACTAAATCCGCGTCAATTTGTTCACCAGCGACCTCTTGTTTGTCTAACGTACCAAAACCTTTTAGCAAACCACGCAATAGCTTGTAAACCACAATTACCGAAAAAACGAAGACAAGAAGACGAATCATCGGATTTTGAGTACCTCCACCCGCTGATCTCCGTCTCTTAGATCATGAAGAAGATCGGCAACGCTTTTTCCCAACGAAGGATGACGAAGATCGGGGGCTACCTCGTTCAGCGGTTCGAGCACAAAACGCCGTTCATGGAGAGAGGGGTGAGGTACAGATAGCCCGGGTGTGTCAATTATCTGATCGTCAAAGAAAAGCAGGTCCAAATCAATTGATCGGGGGCCCCATTTGAGCGTACGAATTCTGCCGAAGGTTTTTTCTATTTCCAGCATTTGGCGCAAAAGCCAACGGGCATCCTCAGCTGTCTCCAGCAGAACTACCCCGTTGATGAAGGGAGGCTGTTCCACCAGCCCAACTGGTGCAGTTTCATAGAAAGAAGAAGTTTTGAGTAGACTGCAAAACGGCAGTGCTCCTAGTGCTCCAATAGCATTCCTACAGTTGCTCAAACGATCTCCTAGGTTTGAGCCGAATCCAATGTAGGCATGGTGTTTTTGCATGTAGTAAATTCGTTCAAATCGTTCAAGTCGTTGAAATCGTAAAAATCGTCAAGTCGTCGATTAGTCAAATGGTCGATTGGTCGAGCAGTCAAATGGTTAAAGCTTGCAAATCGTAAAAAACGTAAAAGTCGTACAAGTCGTAAAATGGCAAACGGTTAAGCACTTAGGTGTTAAACTAATTTCCGAATTTTCCAATTTTCTAATTGACCTGCTTCTATTTACTTGAGTCCTAGAACATTCTGCATGTCATAGAGTCCGGGGGGTTGGTTCACAATCCATTTGGCAGCCTTAACAGCACCCCGAGCGAAATTATCCCTGCTGTGGGCTTTGTGTGTCAATTCGAGCCGTTCACCAATTCCCGCAAAAAGCACTGTGTGCTCTCCGACAATATCTCCTCCCCGAATAGTCTGGATTCCAATTTCCTCTGGGCGCCGCTCGCCTATCATGCCATGTCTTTTATAAACCCCCACCTCCTCGAGGTTTCGCCCCAGAGCATGAGCAAGATTCTCCGCAAGCTTTACCGCGGTTCCACTGGGGGCATCCTTTTTATGATGGTGGTGAGCTTCAATTATTTCAACATCAAATCCTTCACCCAAGGCCTTAGCCATATCCTGCACGATTTTAAACATCAAATTTACGCCCATGCTCATATTGGGGGCTTGAACACAAGGTGTGTCCTTGGCCAACTTGCTTATGATTTCTAGTTCATCAGCTGTAAATCCGGTAGTCCCAATTACCACAGGTTTTTTAGCAGAGGCTGCCAAACGAAGATGGGCTAAAGAGGCCTGGTGCTGGGTAAAATCTATTATTACATCCCCTGCCTCCAGGACTGACTGCAGATCAGGAGCAATCTTCAATCCCTTCGCTCCCAAGCCGACCACCTCGCCAACATCGGAACCCACAGAAGGATGCTCAGCCCGTTCAAAAGCAGCAGCAAGCGAAATTCCCTGCGTGGCTTCAATGGTATGGATAATGCGGCCACCCATTTTTCCTGCTGCCCCCGCTACTATTGCTCTAATCATGGCTATTACCCCCATTGCGCCGAGCTTCACCCGAGCTTTGCACAGTAACCGGTCTTTCGTCTCCTCTTTCACTGGGCTTAGAACGGATTTAAAGTGCCCCGTAGTCTTCCAGAGCTTTGCGAAGTTTCGCCAGGCTGTCGTTCGACATTGAGGTAAGGGGAAGTCGCAACTCCGGAGAGGAAATTTTACCCATCATCGCAAGTGCCGCCTTCACCGGTGCCGGGTTTGTCTCGATGAACATGGAGTGACAGAGAGGAAGAAGGCGATAGTAAAGTTCACGCCCTTTATCGAAATCGCCAGCCAAGAGGAGGTTACACAGGTCGGACATGTCTCGCGGCACAATATTCGCCACCACGCAAATTACCCCTTTACCGCCTACAGCCATCAAAGGGTAGGTGAGAAAATCCTCACCGGAAAGAACGGTAAATTCAGGTCCACAAAGCCTTATGATTTCGGTAATTTGTTTCATTGAGCCGCTGGCCTCTTTGACCCCGACGATATTCTTGAACTCGGCAAGACGAGCAAAAGTAGTGGGCTCGATGTTGCTGGCCGTACGGCCTGGAATGTTATAAATGATGATTGGAATATCAACCTCTTGGGCCACTTTCTTGTAGTGCTGATATATGCCCTCCTGCGTGGGCTTGTTGTAGTATGGACTTATCATCAGCACCCCGTCAGCTCCGGCTTTTTTGGCATGGGCAGTCAACCTTATGGCCTCTGCCGTATTGTTGGACCCGGTCCCTGCAACTACTGGAACTCGCCCCTTCACCTGGTCTATGGTAATTTCTACAACTCTCTCATGTTCCTCGTGTGAGAGAGTAGCAGACTCACCGGTAGTGCCGCAGGGAACAAAACCATGAACTCCATTTTCAATCTGAAATTCGATTAGTTGTCGCAGCCCCTCTTCATCTACTTCCCCGTTCCTAAAAGGGGTGACAATGGCAGGTAATACTCCGGAAAACATGGTGACCTCCTTCTCTTCTTTATTCTCTGAGGGTTGTAGCTTGTTTTATTGTTTAGATGCTGGATGCTAGATATTAGGTGCTGGATTGTAACTGCTAAATGAAAGAATCTACTAATTTATGGAGAATTGTCAAATAGAATTGTTGTACTCTTCAAGCTATAGAAGCAACCGGGGCGAAAAATCGATCCTAAGGTGAAATCTGTACAGATTCTTCCCAGAGCCTTCCCTGGTAGACTAGCGTGGTCTCTCCCTCCATATAAACCTCTTGCGGCAGATTTTGATTAAGGTCGAAGTGAATGGTTAGCGTCTCTCCACTCTTAGTGCGGACATCTACGGGAGGTCTGACCAACCCCTTTGCCGCACTTACCAAAGCAGCTGCAGTAGCGCCTGTACCACAGGCAAGGGTCTCGTCTTCCACTCCCCGTTCATACGTCCGAATGGCAAGCTCCTGCTCACCGAGCACAGCGACGAAGTTTACGTTTGTTCCAGCAGGTGTAAATTGCGAATGATATCGGACTTTGCGACCCTGCGCCACAACTTGCTGTTGAGCAAGATTCTTCGGGTCGTCTAGGATGAAAACCGTGTGAGGCACACCGGTGTTGATGAAATGGATAGTGAATTTCTCTCCATTGAGTTCCAGCGCCAGGTCAAGCTTGAGGTCGCGAGGTGAGGTCATCTGCAGCTTCACCTGACTTCCTGAGACCTCTGCGCGGATGATTCCGGCAAGGGTCCGGAAGGAGAGACGTGGGCCACAAATGCCTAGAATGTTGGCCAACCTGGCCACACACCTCCCCCCGTTGCCACACATCTCTGCTCTACTACCGTCTGCATTGAAAAAACTCCAACGAAAGTCCACTTCATCATCATTCTCAATAAGGATGAGACCGTCCGCGCCAACGGAGACCTTCCGTCTACAAAGGTTACGGGCCAATTCAGGGGCTACCACTGCGTCGATTAGAGTGGCCCGATTGTCAACGAGAATAAAGTCGTTGCCACTGCCGCTCATTTTGTAAAAATCAATTGTTTTTTCCATTGGACTTATCAACGGAGAAAGTTGGGCACCCTCTCTCCCCTCAATAGGTCGTCATAGGTTTCCCGGGAGCGTATTATTTCGAACTTGTCACCCGAGACCAGGATTTCTGCAGGTCTAGGCCTTGAGTTGTAATTGGAAGACATGGCGAAACCGTATGCTCCTGCGCTCATCACAGCCAGCAGTTCGCCAGGTTCAACCTGAGGGAGGCTCCGATCACGAGCGAGAAAATCTCCAGTCTCGCAGATAGGGCCTACCACATCAACGGTAAGTTGCTGTCGTCCATGATCAGATACCGGTTGGATGTGATGATAAGAGCCATAGAGGCTGGGCCGCACGAGGTCGTTCATACCCGCATCAACAACAAGAAAATTCTTCACTGGCCCTGCTTTTGTGTATAAAACCCGCGTAATTAGACTGCCAGCGTTTCCTACGATAACGCGGCCCGGTTCAAAAATCAAGGTGCAATCAATACCGTCAACCTCCGCTAGAAGCGACTTGGCATACTCCCTTGGATGGGGAGGAGCTTCTTCAGAGTAGGTGATGCCCAAACCTCCGCCAAGGTCGAGATATCTGATTTCTATGGCCTGCTCTTTCAGTCGATCGATAAGTAATTTCAAACGCTTGATAGTGTCCAGAAAAGGAGAAACTTCCGTGAGCTGTGAACCAATATGACAGCCAACCCCGACAACCTCTAAATTGGACATTTCCTTGGCCTGTACATACATGGACTCAGCTATATCGAGGTCGATGCCAAATTTGTTTTCTCTCAAACCAGTGGAAATGTAAGGGTGGGTTTTCGGATCCACATCTGGATTCACCCGAATGGCAATGGGGGCACGGCGTCCCAAGCTGGCAGCGCAATCGTTCAAAAAGAACATCTCCTGTGGTGATTCCAGGTTAAACATTAAGATACCGCTCTCGAGGCCATATACGAGTTCATCTTCGCTCTTGCCCACCCCGGAAAAAACAATCTTCTCAGCAGGGACACCCGCTTTTAAGGCTCGGTGGAGTTCACCTCCCGAGACGATATCCATGCCCGCCCCCATAGAGGCAAAAAGACTCAGTATAGCTATATTCGAACAAGATTTGACCGAAAAACAGGTCAGATGGTTAACTTCGGAGAAGGCGCTGTCAAAGGCGCGAAAGTGTCGACTGAGAGTGGCGTGGCTGTAACAATAGAAGGGTGTACCCACTTCGGTGGCGATGGTTTCTAAGGAAACCTCTTCGCAATAAAGTTGTCCTTGTCTGTATTCAAAATGGTGCACTGTTCAACCTTCCAATTCTTCTCAAGCTACCCATTCGTCGAGTCACGGTCACAGTAAGCCGTTCACCGCAAAGTGAGGTAGCGGTAAGCAGTTCTGTTCGCTCATAATGCCCGCCCACCGCTTACTGTTTACTGCTTACCCATAGCGCAATGCGTTATTTAATAACAACCATAGACTCATTGGAATCGGGACCAGGACGATTCTTTTTGTCCAAGGGTGTTACCTTATAATAGAACGTGCCCTTGCTCTCAGATATTGGATCCAAAACCTGAAAGCGGGTTTCACCCTCTCTCACCTTGACAGTGGATATAATTTCAAAATCCGTTCTGCATTCGGGGCATTGGCTTGCTTCAGGTTCAACCCTGCTGCGATATACGTTGAACGCCACTGTACCATGACCACTCGAGGGTATGGTCCAGGTCAGTTTGATCCCTGTATCAGCAACCACTACCTGAAGATTCTTCACTTTCGGCAGTTCCTCGCGGAGTGGTGGTTGGGGCGGGCCCTTTTTCCCGCAACCCGCCAATGATAGACTTAGGCAGCACCAGAGTATGAATATCGACGAATTGGGCCACAACCACCTTCGTGTCATGAGCTCAGCTCTTCCTCCGCAAGGGTGATTGCTTCCCGTACTTGCTGCAGCGAGGTGCCTCCGACCGAGTTCCGGCTGTCCACAGATTTTTTTAAGTCCAATATCGTATAAACGTCTTCGGCGATCACTGAGGCAAATCCCTTAAACTCCTGTAATGTCATTTCTTCCAGCTCCTTACCTTCCTCCAGGCAGAAACGCACCATTTTTCCTACTGCCCTATGCGCTTGGCGAAACCCCATTCCTTTGGTCACAAGGTATTCGGCTATGTCGGTGGCCAGACTAAATCCCGATAGTGCCATCTTTTCCAACCGCTCTTTGTTGAGAGTAACGTTTTCCCAGAGTCGTGCCAGGATTCTTAAACTCTGGCGCACAGTGTCTACCGTGTCGAACAGCGGCTCCTTGTCTTCTTGGAGATCACGATTGTAGGCTAAGGGCAATCCTTTCATCATCGCAAGCAAGCTTAGCAGGTGGCCGTAGACCCTGCCGCTTTTTCCCCTAATGAGTTCAGGGACATCCGGATTCTTCTTCTGAGGCATAATACTGGAGCCCGTGCAGAACCCCTCTGAGAGTTCAATATAGTTGAACTCGGCAGAACACCACAGAATAAGCTCTTCACACATCCGGCTCAGGTGCATCATGATCAGTGCAGCAGCAGAGATAAATTCAATTATAAAATCTCTATCGCTCACTGCATCAATGCTGTTACGGCTCAGGGCGGGAAAATTGAGCAAATCAGCGGTTAGCCTGCTATCGATGGGGAGAGATGTGCCCGCTAAGGCTGCGCTGCCGAGAGGAGAGACATCAACTCTGCCCAAACAATCAGAAAGCCGCTGACGGTCTCGTCTCAGCATTTCATAGTAAGCCATCAGGTGATGGGAATAAAGCACCGGCTGGGCATGCTGCAGATGGGTGAATCCTGGCATGACCACACCCAGATTAGCCTTGGCCTGAGCAACCAGGCTGCTCTGCAGGTTCTTTACATCCTCATCGGTGCCCTGAATTTCATCCCTGAGAAAGAGGCGGATATCAACCGCTACCTGGTCATTTCGACTGCGGCCCGCATGAAGTTTACCTCCCACTTCACCTACTTTCTCAATGAGAAGCTGCTCAATGGCCATGTGGACATCTTCCTGAGAGTCTTCGAAAACAAAAGTACCATGCTCGATTTCCCGCAAGATTTCCCCCAGACCTTGAATGAGTACGTCTTCCTCCTCACTGCTCAGGAGCCCCTGGTGAGACAACATCTTGCAATGGGCCATACTGCCTTCGATATCGTAACGGTATAATCTCTTGTCGAACCTAATGGATGCGGTAAAGCTCTCAACCAGCTTGCTGGTTCCCTCTCGGAATCGACCCTGCCATAGTTTTCCAGCCATTATTTAATCCTATTGATCTACTTGTGAACTTTACAAACAACCTGCGAGACGGGCGAGACGAGCCAGACGAAAATCATAGAATCCTTTTACCCCACAACCTCCCCTCGCGCACGACCTCTCGTCTTGCTGCGCAAAGTACTATTTGGCTTGCACTTTGCCCTGCAAGGCCTGCAAGCGCAACCGGAGACCCAGAAGTCTTATAAACCCGTCTGCGTCGCTTTGGTCGTAGACCGTATCCTCCTCAAAAGTAGCGTACTCGGTCCGATAAAGAGAACGTGAAGACTTTCTGCCCACCACCTGCGAGGAGCCCTTGTAGAGTTTGAGCCGTGCCCTGCCCCACACATTTTCCTGGGCAGCATCCATAGTTTCCTGAAGCAACTGCATCTCTGGTGAAAACCAGAAGCCGTTGTAGATTAGACTCGAGTATCTGGACACGAGACTGTCTCGCAGGTGGAGCACCTCGCGGTCCATGGTGATGGATTCAACTGCCTGGTGTGCCATCCGCAGGATTGTCCCCCCTGGTGTCTCATAAACCCCCCGTGATTTGATCCCCACAAAACGATTTTCTACGAGATCCACCCTGCCGACACCGTTGGCTCCGCCCAGTTTATTCAAAGTGGCCAGCAGATCTGCACAGCCAAGAGTTGTGCCGTCCACAGCCACCGGATTGCCCCGCTCGAAATCGATCTCTACATACCTGGGTTTGTCCGGCGCAGATTCCGGAGCGACTGTCATCCTGAACATTTCCGGTTCCGGTTCAAGCCATGGATCTTCGAGCACTCCACCTTCGTACGAAAGATGGAGGAGATTCCCGTCCATACTGTAAGGCTTCTCTGGAGTCACTGGTACCTCGATGCCGTGGTTCTGCGCGAATTCAAGTAAATCCTGGCGAGACTTTAGCTGCCATTGTCTCCAAGGTGCGATAATCTTGAGCTTTGGATTGAGGGCGGCATAACTGAGCTCGAATCTGACCTGGTCATTACCCTTGCCAGTCGCTCCATGACTCACAGCATCTGCCCCTTCAGCCTCAGCCAGGGCTACCTGCCTTTTGGCGATAAGAGGACGCGCAAGGGAGGTGCCCAGGAGGTAGTGTCCTTCATAGATGGCATTGGCCCTAAAGGCCGGAAAGACGTAATCTCGGACGAACTCTTCTTGGAGATCCTCGACCACTACCTTGCTGGCACCCGTGGCTAGGGCCTTCTGCCTGACGGTTGCGAGATCGTCCCCTTGACCCAAGTCCGCAGCAAAAGCTATGACTTCACAGTTATACTCTTCTATGAGCCACTTGAGGATTATAGAGGTATCCAAGCCACCAGAGTAGGCCAGAACTACTTTTCTTACATTTTCAGACAATTTTATTTCTCCCCGATCGTGATTATTAGTTAACTAGTAGATTAGAGAATTAGTCAATTCGTCAAAGCGCGAATGGTAAACGGTAAGCCGTAAGCGGCATGTAACGTTATCCGTTATACGGAAAACTACAGCCAATAACTTGTCCTAACTTTGAACTTGAAATTTGAAACTTGGAACCTTGGACTGCTGTCCTCTATCCTCTGTCGTCTGTCTTCCGACCTCTGACCTCTGTCCCTAATTCCCTCCTTGACCAAGTAACCAGTTGACGATTTGACTCCTATGAACCAAGTAGCCAATCTAAGAGGGCCCGTTGTAAGTGCATGCGATTCTCTGCCTGATCAAATATGGCTGAATTTGGCCCGTTCATCACCTCATCAGTGATTTCTTCGCCCCTGTGGGCAGGCAAACAGTGCAGGACAATAGCGTCAGGCTTGGCCTTTCTCAACAGGTCGCCATTTATTTGGTAGTCTTTAAAAGCAGTCAGCCGCATCCGCCTTTCCTCATCCTGCCCCATACTTGTCCAAACATCGGTATTCACAACGTCCGCATTTCTCACCGCCTCCAACGGATCGTTTCCGCAAAGGATTCGCTCTCCGGCCAATCTTTTTGCCGTTTCCAAAATTTCTTTTTTCGGTTCAAATCCCGGTGGACACGCAAGCGTTAATCTGAACGGTAAGCGGGCGGCAGCATTAATCCAAGAGTGTGCCACATTGTTGCCATCGCCCACCCAAGCTATTTGCAGGTTCTTGAGGTCTCCCTTTTTCTCCCGTATGGTCAGAATGTCACCCATTACCTGGCAGGGATGATAGAGATCTGTTAGCCCATTGATAACAGGGATCTGAGCATGTCTTGCCAGTTCTTGCAAATCCGCATCCTCGTAAGTACGAACCACTAAACCGTCTATATAGCGGGAAAGAACCAAAGCCGTATCTCTCAAAGGCTCGTCCCGTGAAAGCTGTGTCTGCTGGGAGCTCATAAAAATTGCCCTGCCTCCCAACTGGTACATGGCGACCTCGAACGAAACTCTAGTGCGAGTGGAAGGCTTGTCAAAAATAAGCCCCAAGGTTTTCCCCTCTAGGGTGGGTTTGAGGTTGCCCTCTTTGAAATCTTCCTTGAGGGTTGATGCCCGTCTCAAAAGAGCGTCAACCTCCTCGGATCTTAAGTCCAGGATTGTCAAGAAATCTCTTTTCATAATGAACCTATGCCTAAATGCGTCTCGGACTACTCACCCTTTTCCCTGAAAAGGTGCTCCAGGGTGTCAATGAGACGATCCACCTCAGCGGAAGTAACTATCAGGGGAGGCAAAAAACGTAGCACTTTTTCAGCGGTACAATTAATCAGGACACCTCTCTCCTGACATTGGGCTACAACCTCACCCCCTGGAAAATCAAGTTCAATCCCCAAAATGAGTCCCCGACCTCGTACTTCTCTGATAAATGCATACTTCTCCATAAGGGCCATCAAGCGCTGCTGAAAATATTCTCCAACTTTTTGAACCTCTTCCAAAAAAGAGGCACTACTGATTTGGCGAAAAACCTCTAGTCCCACTGCCGTAACCAATGGTGTCCCTCCGAAAGTACTGGCATGACTGCCAGGGCTAAATGCCTCCGCCACTCTATCAGTCGTAAGCATTGCCCCAATTGGCATCCCATTCGCTAACGCCTTGGCCAAAGTCATAATGTCCGGCGTTACACCCTCATGCTGGTGAGAAAAGAGTTTTCCCGTTCTTCCCATTCCCACTTGAATCTCGTCGTAGATAAGCAGCAGGTCATGTCTAGTACAGAGTTCTCGCAGACCTTCTAAATAGGCCTGGTGGGGAACACGGACACCCCCTTCTCCTTGAATAGGTTCAACCAGGACTGCGCAGACTGTCTTATCAATAGCTTCAGACACCGCATCAAGGTTATCAAACTCCACGTAACGAAAACCATCAACCAAAGGCTCAAATCCTTCCTGGATTTTTTGTTGACCGGTGGCGGAGAGAGTGGCCAAAGTGCGTCCATGAAAGGAATTCTTCATGGTGATGATACCGTAGCGGCCAGGGCCATAACCCATGCGAGAGTATTTACGTGCCAGCTTGATTGCCGCCTCATTAGCTTCAGCCCCACTGTTGCCAAAAAAGACTTTATCTGCAAAACAACTGCTGGTGAGAGCCTCGGCCAATTTTACCTGAGGTTCTGTATAGTATAGGTTTGAGACATGAACCAACTGTTGTGCTTGGGCATACATGACCTGGGCAATCTCCGTTGGGCAGTGTCCAAGATTGCACACGGCAATACCAGCAACAAAGTCTAGATATTGGCGGCCTTCTTGGTCCCAGAGGTAGCAACCGCTTCCCCGTGCAATAGCCAGATTGTAACGGTTGTAGGTCCGGCAAATGTGGTTTTGCGCCTGTTGCATGAGAGTTTGACTGTCCATGGGTACCTTCTGGCTAAAAGCCTCGTCAAATCGTCAATTGGTCAAATAGTCAAATCATTAAAACCGTTGAAACCGTTCAAATCGTTAAAGTCGTAAAAACCGTAGAAGTCGTCAATTCAGCTCACAGCTCACAGGAGCAAATCTTCCGAATAACTAATAACGAATAACGTATAACGAACCTGCCGGCTGCCCGTTGCCAGCTGTTTGCTGTCACCCCGTCTCGCCCGACCTCACGTCTCGCCCGTCTCGCTTCTTTCGCTATGCGTCAATGATCTCCGTTCCTATGCCCTGGTCCATAAATATCTCCAGGAGTACGGCATGCTGAATCCTGCCATCAATAATGTGGGCCTTATCAACTCCTTCTTTAACTGCATCGATGGCGCAGCGGACCTTGGGAATCATCCCTCCCTTAAGGACTCCCGCTTTGATGAGTTTTTCCGCTTTTCTCGTGTCCAGACTCGAGGCGAGACTCCCGTTACGGTCCAATACCCCTGGTACATCTGTGAGCAGAATTAATTTGACTGCCTTGAGTGCCGGGGCTAACTTACCAGCCACAAGATCGGCGTTGATGTTATAGGTCTCACCTTGAGATCCCACACCCACAGGGGCTATGACTGGAATGAACCGGCTAGCCTCCAAGGTCTGAATTATCCCCGCATGAATATTCTCCACTTCGCCCACCATCCCCAAATCAATGAGTTCCGGAGGCTTGTTCCCCTCTTGATTGCGGTAAAGCTGAAGTTTTCGCGCTTGGATCAAGTGCCCGTCTTTGCCGCTAAGCCCAACGGCCTGACCACCGTGCTGGTTGATGAGGGCAACTATTTCCTTATTGACTTTGCCCACCAGCACCATTTCCACTACATCCATGGTTTCTCTGTCGGTAACTCTCATGCCCTCGAGGAAGTCGCACTTTTTCCCTATTTTTTCCAGAGTCTGACCAATTTGCGGGCCCCCACCATGAACGACTACTGGATTGATGCCAACATACTTGAGCAGTACAATGTCTTGGGCAAAACTCTCTTTCAACCGCTCGTCCACCATTGCATGGCCGCCATACTTAATTACTATGGTTCTCTGGTAAAACTGGCGCATCCATGGCAGGGCCTCGATGAGTATGTTTGCTTTTTCGATTAATTTTTTCATATTCAAACCGTTCAAATCGTTCAAACCGTTGAAGCCGTACTACTCGGAGAAATCGTCAATTTAGCTCATGGCTCATAGCTCACAGACAATTCGTCAATTAGAAAATTAGTCGATTGGTCAAAAAGTCAAATAGGTAATTAGGCATTGAAGCCATTCATAACCATTTGACTGTTCGACAAGTTGACCATTTGACTTGCTGCCCTCTGTCCTCTGTCCTCTAACCTTCAATCCCCGTCTCGCCTCTTTCTCTATGCCCTATGCGATTTAGAGAATGTATCGGCTCAAATCTTCGTCCTTGACGATTTCTTGCAGTTTTTCCTGGACATATTCTCTGGTTATGGTTATCTTTCGCCCCTTCAACTCATGGGCATTAAAGGACACTTCATCGAGAAGTCTCTCCATCACCGTGTGGAGACGCCTGGCCCCAATGTTTTCTGTCCGGGAGTTGACTTCATGGGCTATGTGGGCCACCTCCTCAATCGCGTCCTCTTGGAAAACAAGTTCAATACCCTCTGTCGCCATTAAAGCCTCATACTGAAGGGTCAAAGCATTTTCTGGTTCCTTCAAGATGCGGATAAACTCATGTTTTCCCAAAGGGTCCAGTTCCACTCGAATGGGAAATCTTCCCTGAAGTTCTGGAATGAGATCTGCTGGTTTGGAGGCATGAAATGCTCCAGATGCAATAAAAAGAATGTGATCGGTTCTGACCATTCCGTATTTGGTGTTAACCGTTGAACCTTCCACAATGGGCAGAAGGTCTCGCTGGACTCCCTCCCGCGAAACGTCAGGCCCCTTTGTGCTCTCCCTGGAGGCTATTTTGTCAATCTCATCTAAGAAGATAATGCCCGAATGTTCGACCCTTTCAATTGCCGATTTGATAACCTTGTCCATATCGATCAATCGCTGAGCTTCTTCTTGAGTCAAAATCTCCAACGCCTCGGGGACTTTAACCTTCCGTCGCTTGGTGCGGCGAGGCATGACATTTCCCAACATTTCGCGCAAGTTGATGTCCATCTCCTCCAGCCCCGCACTGCTAAATATCTCAATCATGGGGTAATTTTTATCGCTCACCTCCAGGTCGATATAACGATCGTCAAACTTTCCTTGTCGCAACAACCGGCGTAGCTTCTCCCGAGTTCCTAAAGCAGTTTGCACCTCAGCTTGATCACTTTGGTCAGCCGTATTGAGATTAGGTTCTGCTGAGAACTCATGGTCCTTTTTGCTTGGCAGTAGAATATCTAAAGCCTTTTCTTCCGCGATCTCGGCCGCCTTGGCCATCACCAGTTCTTGTTCTTCACCTCTCACCATATTCACTGCAAGCTCGCAGAGATCGCGGATCATTGACTCTACGTCACGCCCCACATATCCGACTTCGGTAAATTTAGAGGCTTCAACTTTCAAAAAAGGCGAATTGGCCAGCGAAGCAAGGCGCCGGGCAATTTCAGTCTTGCCCACTCCGGTTGGACCAATCATGATGATATTCTTAGGGGCAATTTCGTCCCTCAGATGCTCTGGCACCTCCTGCCGCCGCCAGCGGTTTCTAAGGGCGATAGCTACAGATCGTTTGGCGTCATTCTGGCCAACAATATATTTGTCTAGTTCCTTGACTATTTCAGGTGGAGTTAATTCCATGATTGTTTTTTTCAAGCTCCTCGAAAACAAAATGGTCATTGGTGTAAACACAGATTTCGGCCGTGATCTCCATAGCGGCTTCAGCAATTTGCCGAGCATTCAGATCTGTGTTTCTCGCGAGGGCTCGGGCCGCGGCCAGTGCTTGCGAACCTCCTGAGCCAATGGCCAGAAGACCGTCATCCGGTTCTATGACGTCGCCATTACCCGAGATAACCAGGGAGTTGTCCTGGTCCACCGCGGCCAGCAAGGCCTCGAGGCGGCGGAGCATTCTGTCAGTACGCCAGTCTTTGGCCAACTCAACTGCAGCCCTGCGCAAGTTTCCACTGTATTGTTCCAGTTTGGCCTCAAATCGTTCGAAAAGCGTAAAGGCATCTGCGGTGGTACCGGCAAATCCAGCTATAACTTTTCCTTGGTAAAGGCGACGAACCTTACGAGCCTGGTGTTTTAGAACCATATCCCCCATAGTAACCTGTCCGTCCCCTGCAACTACGACTTGGGAACCACGGCGAACCACCAGTATTGTTGTACCTTTCATGAGCATTTACACCCTGTCATTTTTTATATTATTAAAATAGTTAACCAAATCATAATTTCGTGCTTCGGATTTATGATTTCAGAACTGCTAATCCTCCTCTGTCTCCTTGCCACGTTTCAAGCGGCTGCGCGGGTGTGCCTTGTCGTACTCAGCCATGAGCTTGTCCACACTCAGATGAGTGTAGCGCTGCGTAGTAGAAAGACTGGCGTGACCTAACATTTCTTGCACAGCTCTGAGATCCGCTCCAGCATCGAGCAAATGGGTAGCGAAACTGTGCCTGAGTCCGTGGGGACTTAGCGGCCTTCCTATATTACACATCTGCATGTGCTTTTTCAGCAACCTGGCCACACTCCTGGAACTCAAGCGACCACCGCGATTGTTCAAAAATAGTGCGACCTGATCCATCTGCGAGCCGAGCAATTCGCCTCTTCTTCGCAAATAGTCGGAAAGTGCCTCTCGCGCTTTGCTGCCCACGGGCACTACCCTCTCCCTGCTTCCCTTGCCCATGACCCGGATGATTTCCAGTTCGAGGTCAGCACTATCCAGGTTCAAGGCTGTAAGTTCACTCACCCTCAAGCCACAGGAGTACAGAATTTCGAGAATGGCCCGGTCGCGACTTCCCAGCACATTACTGGAGTCTGGACCGTGCATTAGCTGAAAAGTCTCATCTACCTGCAAAAAGTCGGGGATGGCCTTCCCCATCTTAGGGGCTGATACCATGTCTGCGGGATTCTGCTTAACCTCCCCCTGTCTGACCAGATAGGCGAAAAAAGATTTGAGTGTGGACAGCTTTCGCGCCACAGAACTTTTGGCGTTTCGCTTGTAGAGTGAAGCGAGATAGGCACGAACGTCTAAATGCCCAACTTGTTTCGGTTCCATCCTAACCGATGAGCCCTTCCCCTCGCTCCTATCCCCAAGAAAGCCGATAAACTGGCGCAGATCGCTCTCGTAATTTCTCAAGGTATGGCCAGAGTAATTCTTCTCCACCCTAAGATATCTGAGGAAGTCCTGAAGTGCCTTTTTCACTGCGGCTGTCTCCAGATAAATAGTGGAAAACTTAACATTTAGCACAGTGCCAGAAAAAGAATCAACGAAAAAGTGGGCGCCAAACTTTTTCTTGACTTTGATTTCTGCGCTGAGGTAACTTCACATGTTACCACTTTGCCAAGCAAAACCTGTCTTGAGATGTGGTAACAACTCCTTAATCAGTAAAAAGGAGCAAGGCGACTTAAGACGGACCAGTTTACCTGTGAATACCCTTCCGTATTCAGAATCCAATCCCAAAGGCTCGTCAAGCGCCCTAATAAGCACAAGCTAATCTACAGTAGCGCCGGAGAGGAGTGTCCATGAGTAAAGAGATAGCCAGTCTGAGAACAGTAGGAATAATTTCGCATGGAGGTGCAGGAAAAACAAGCCTAGCAGAAGCGATGTTCTTTAACACAGGTAGCACCAAACGGCTGGGAAAGGTGGACGACGGCACTTCCATATTAGACTATGAAGCTGAAGAGATCGCCAGACAAATAACCATGAGTTCCTCCTTTTTCACTTTCCCCTGGAAAAAGTCATCCATTACCGTGATTGACACGCCGGGAGACTTTAACTTCCTGGCGGATACCCAGACATGTCTCAGTGGGGCTGACGGAGCCCTGGTGGTGATCGATGCCATTGATGGAGTCAAAGTCCAGACGGAAAAAGTCTGGGAATTTGCCGACGATCTCAATCTGCCCCGAATAATAACAATAAACAAAATGGACCGGGAGCGTGCTGATTTCTTTAAAGTCGTCAATGAGATCAAGGAAATCTTTGGTGACAAGGCAACTCCAGTGCACCTCCCCATTGGTGCCGCAGAAACCTTCAAGGGAGTTGTAGATCTCTTACAGGGAAAGGCCTATGAGTTCCAAGATGATGAAAGTGGGAAAATAAAAGAGATTAGTGTTCCAGAGGATATGGCTGATCAGGTGGAAAGTCACCGTGAACAGATAGTTGAACGTATAGCCGAATCAGATGATGCCCTATTGGAAAAATATCTGGAAGGAGAAGAACTCACTGACCAAGAACTCATCAACGGCTTTCGTAGCGGCTGTATTGCCGGTGAGGTGATTCCTATTACCTGCAGTTCTGCTACCAAGAATATGGGCATACAGATGGTACTGGACCTCATGGTCCAATGTCTTCCCAGCCCTCACGACCGCGGTGAAAAAAGGGGGGTTAACCCCAAAACCAAGGAAGAAGAGGTGCGCAAACCTGACGCTGGAGAACCATTGAGCGCTCAAGTGATCAAGACGGTCAGTGATCCTTATGCCGGTCGGCTCACCGTCATGCGTATTTTTTCAGGTACCCTTTCAGCTGACGGCAACGTCTACAATGCCAACAAAGAGGCAAAAGAACGGTTTGGGTCTCTGTTGCTAATGAAAGGCAAAAATCAGGAAACCATCCAAAGCGCAGGACCGGGAGAGATTGTAGCTGTCGCCAAGTTGAAAGAGACTCTCACCGGAGATACTCTTTGCGATCTCAATAAACATATCCTTTACCCAGTTATCCTTACCATGGACCCTATTGTCTCAATGGCGGTACAGCCAAAAAGTAAAGGGGATGAAGAAAAGATTTTTTCCTCTCTGGCTCGATTGATGGAAGAAGATCCTACTTTAACAGTACGCCGTGAAGAACAAACCAGGGAAACAATCCTCTCCGGCATGGGCGAGATTCACATTGAAGCCACCATGGAAAAGCTGAAACGGAAGTTCGGTGTAGAAGTGAATCTCTCCCCCCCGAAGATTCCATACCTTGAAACCATTAAAAAGCCTGCAAAGGGAATCGTTTATAGGCATAAGAAACAGACTGGAGGTCGAGGCCAGTTCGCAGAAGTTCATTTTGACCTCACACCGCTCGATCGTGGCACGGGTTTTGAATTCGAAAATGCCCTTGTGGGCATGAATGTGCCCCGCGGTTTTGTTCCTGCGGTGGAAAAGGGAATTGTGGAGGCCATGCAGAGCGGAGTGCGAGCAGGCTATCCAGTGGTGGATTTCAAAGTGCGCTTCTACGATGGTAAATCCCACGAGGTTGACTCCTCAGAAATGGCCTTCAAGATTGCCGCGTCCATGTGCTTCAAGAAGGGAGTAGCCGAAGCCCAGCCTACATTGCTCGAGCCAATTATGGAAGTGGAAGTGACGGTCCCGGATGAGAACATGGGTGATGTAATCGGCGATCTGAATTCCAGACGGGGTAAGGTACTCGGTATGGACTCCAAGGGAAAGAATCAAATAGTGAGAGCTCTCGTACCAATGGCGGAATTACTTAAATATGCTCCTGACCTTCGCTCCAAAACCGGTGGCCGGGGCATGTTCACTATGAAGGTTTCCCATTATGATGAAGTGCCAGCGCATTTGCAGGAACAATTAGTTACAGAGGCTCAAAGGGAGAAAGAAGATTAGCCCGGATGTTTCATCAATTGCTGTCGCGAGACCGTGAAGATGGGCGTGCCTGCCCGCCATCGCGAGCCCACTCGCTCAGGCGAGGCGGGCGGGCACGCCCATATCCTCGGTCGCAGCGAGTGATTCATGAAACATCCAGGCTGGGGGGCGTGTCTATGGATGAGACGGTAAAGCAGGGGGCAAACGATAAAATCCATTTGGGCAAGAGCCGGATCCAAGAGATCCTGGCTTTACCAGTATCCGAAAAAATGAAACTGGGCCAAACGGGCAACAGAGAGTTGCGCGCCCTTCTGGTCAAAGATAGTAATCCTCAGGTACAAGATGCGGTGATCAGCAACCCCCGGATCACCGAAGTGGAGATCGTCACCTTCGCCAGGTCTCCGAAGATCTCCACTTTTTTACTAGGTAAGATCGTAGCTAACCGAGAGTGGTTAAAAAATTATCAAGTCCGCCTTGCTTTGGTAAGCAATCCCAAGACACCCCCTCCCCTTGCCATCAAACTGGTAACCACTCTCCGCGATGCAGACCTCACCGATCTGGCCAAACGCAAAGGGTTGGCTGAAGAGCTGATAGTTGCTGCTGAGCGGACAATCGCTCAGCGTGCCCCTGCAACACCCCACCAAGAAAAGGAGGAGAAAAGAGGCAAGAGCCGCTATCAGGAGATTCAAGACCTTGCGGTACCCGAAAAGGTCAAGCTCGCTATGAGCGGTGACAAAGAGGCGCGCAGTATTCTCATCAAGGACGCCAACAAACAAGTACAGGAAGCGGTAATGGACAGTCCACGGATAACTGAGCAGGAGATTGCGGCCATTGCCAATTCACGTAACGTGGGAGAAGAGATACTACGCAAGATTGCCAATAACCGTGATTGGATGAAGAATTACCAGGTTCGCCTAGGTTTGGCAAACAACCCGAAGACTCCGCTCACCATGGGACTCAGAATTATTGGCACACTGATGATCTCAGATCTCAAGAGACTGTCCAAAAGCAAGGGTGTCTCAAGCGTGCTGACTGCTGCTGCCAATAGAATTCTTATCAAAAAGGGTGTTAAGTAAAAAAGTGGCAGGTAAAAGGCGAGCGGCAATATTGACCATCAGTGATAAAGGGTTCAGAGGTGAGCGCAAAGATCGGAGTGGACCGGTGCTCAGGGAAATTCTGCGGAAGGCTGGATTTTCCATAACCGACTTTGAGATTCTTCCAGACGATCAACCCTTGCTCGAGCAAAGGTTACGCCATCTGGCCGACGAATCGTCTCTTGACCTGGTGGTGACAACCGGTGGTACCGGCGTCAGTCCTCGAGATGTAACACCCGATGCTACTCTTGCAGTTATAGACCGTTTCGTGCCAGGCATGGCTGAAGCAATGAGGGCAAACAGTCTGGCAAAAACGCCTCATGCTATGCTTTCTCGTGCGGTGGCGGGGATCAGAGGTCAAACACTCATTATCAACCTTCCAGGTAGCGTCAAAGGCGCACAGGAAAACATGGAGGCAGTACTTCCGGCTCTTGACCACGCTCTGGACAAAATCCAAGGCGATCCCAGTGATTGTGGAGACATGTCCGAATAAGGAGCACTGCCTGAGATGTGGAGTTCCAAACTTAAAAACAAATCAAACTTGGATGTGAGATGAGAGATGTGGGATATTGAATAAAAAAGAAATATCAAACCCCATATCACATATCGCACATCCCACATCTGCTACTCAGTACACGTTTCTCTCTTAGGATTTCGGATTTTGTTTTGAAGTGTAGCCTTTCGGTTCGCTCTCGGTTCCCTTCGATTGGGAAGAAGCTTTCTCTCTCAGCTTTTGCACTTTTTCTCTGTAACGATCTTTTCTTTCCTGCCTCCTGGTTCGCAGCTCTTCCTTCTTCCGACTTTTCTCCTCGAGGACTTGGAGAATTGCCTTTATCTCGCTGTCCTCGGACCAATCACTCTGACCCTCCTGGTGCAACTCATAAATGCGTCGGCCCATTTTCATCATTGATTTCTTTTCGCTGACCTTGAGAAGCCAACGACGCAATCGGATGCTAGCACCCAGTGTTAGATTGCTGAACCAATAAAGGGAAATACGAAACCAAATGCACAACCACAGCCAAAATTTATTCAAGAGATTACCTGCCATAGCCATTTTTGACCTCCCTAGAAGTCAGATGCCTAAAATAAATCTCAGGATTTCAGGTGTCAGGTTTCTGGTGTCAGGAGAAGTAACATCAAAGCTGAAACCTGTTGGAGCAAAGCGGAAATCCCGTCTGCAGCGAAGCGGCAGCGGGGAACACTGAAACCTCAGTCTCCTAGAGTCTAGAACCCAGAATACAGTATGTGGTATTTTAATCTTCCAGCATTTTCTGCAACTGTTGTCGCATTCTCACCGCATGACTCCCATGCCAGTAGACCTTGCCGCAATCGTTACACCTATAAAACTCCTCATGCTTCTGGTAAATGTAATCAGGTACCTCCTCGCGAACTGTTTCTCTCTTTACCGGGTCAAGGGTCCGGTTACAACCTAGGCAGCGGCTGAAGATAACTGCATCCAGCTCCGGCAACCCCAAGCCCTTCACCACCTCGCGCAACTGTATTTTTGGGTCGTTGCCCTTTACTATGAAGACGTTACCCTTTCCTCGCCATTTCTGCGCCCTACGGTTTCTTGTCAGCAGTGTCCGACCTGCCTGAAGTTTCTGGAGAATTTCCCCTTCGGAAGCTTTTCTTAGATAAACTACGTCGTAGCCGAGAACTCTCAGCCATTTCGCTAATTTTCCCAGCATGCGATCGGCAACAAAGCGCTGCATCACTCAAGACAGGGACGTGTCCACTCTCCGAGGAGAGAAAACAGCCGGATAGTGTAGGTTTGGAACTACCAGGGAATAATCTCTACCCCTTTGGGGAGACTAAGGTGAAAAACACTTGCATCCACGTGTTCGTTGATAGCGATTCGCTCATAATGGATAGTGACGCGAGTTTTGCCTCCTTCCATCACAATGTTTTTGGGGTAAGACCATCCCTCGATGGCTATAAAATCAGAGAATGTAGCCTCCAGCTCTCGTTTGCCACCCCGTAACCGCTCTATTTTTGTGGCATCTCCGCTCTTACCTTTAAGCCAGACCTCCTGTATCAGCCGCGAAGGGGTATCCTCCATTTTCAGCAACAACCCCCCCGTGTCTGATAATTTAAAAAGTTTTTGTTCCCCCTGGTCCCAAGTGGGAACAACGCCGGCCAAGAGTAATGCTGCTTCGTGGTCACGGAGCGGAAAATTAATGAGGCGGGCCAAGGTCCCACGGGTAGCTAACCCTTGATAGGCACGATTATCTCCAGGCTGCCAGATAACAAATTCGGACCCATCGCTCGCTGCATACATGACCGGCTGCCCAAAAAAGTTCAACACCTCTAGGCGCAGAGAACTTGGGAGCTGGACCAGCACAAAGGCCCTGCCTGACCAACGCTGTTTCTCGCCTTTAAGCTTAATCGAGCCAACTGCACGAAAACTTCGGAGCTGTTCTTCCTTTTTTTCAAGACGTTCCACAATCACTGAGGCTGGCATATCTGCCGGCTCTAAGGTAGGTACTTTCCCGGCACAACTGGCGAGAAGAAAGAAAAGACAAGCGTATGTTAGCAGCCTTCTTGGGGCTACTGATACATGGTCCATAGCATGTGATCGCAGAGGTATAACTTCAGGGCCACGGTTTCTGTAGGACAAGAATGCAGATGCGGGTCTATGGCGCCTTAAGGTTATGTGCTTTTTTTCTGCTTTTTTCGATTTTATTTTCCAATTGATCCGGATTCTCGTGACCTAACCGTAATGCCCTCTCATAAGCTTCCTGTGCTTTACGCCACTTGCCCACAGCCATGTAGGCATCTCCGAGATGTTCCGTAATGAGTGGATCTTCGGGCAGTTTCTCCAGAGCCTTCTGAATATAAACAATCGCATCTTTGTGGCGGCCCATTTTGAAATAAACCCAGCCCAAGCTATCGGTGATGTAGCCATCATCCGGTTTCACTTCCAAGGCACGCTTGATGAGCTCTTCTGCTTCGTCTAATCTGATTCCCAACTCCGCCAACGTGTATCCTAGGTAATTTAGAGCGTTTGCATGATTGGGGTCTAGGGCTATCACTTTCTCCATCTCAGAAATGCAGCCCTGTCGTTCTCCCAATTTATCCAAAACCACTCCGAGACGGAAATGAAGCTGCTGTCGATCTGGAACCATCTTCAATCCCTGCCTGAGAACTGCCTCCGCTTCGGCATATCGGTCGAGGGATTCGTACATATTCCCCAAATAAAGATAACCATCCTCTTCATCGGGGTGGTCTGTCATCACCTGGCGGAGAATGGCAATGGCCCCTTCTACATCCCCTTTCTTTTCCTGGATGAAGGCACGATGAATTCTGGATTTAACTCCGTAAGGCCCTTCGGAAGGGACCGCTTCGAACTGTCTTAAGGCTTCCTCAATATCGCCATTCTCTTCGTAGGCTATTGCGAGATAATATCTAATTTGTCCATTATCAGGTTGTCCCGCAAGCAGGGAGCTGAACACCTCTATGGCCTGGTCATATTCTCCCAACTCCAGATGAATCAGGCCGATTTTGCTCCGCATCTCTAGACCCTTTTCCTCCGGGTCAGTTATT
>JAJDNB010000235.1 GCA_022340905.1 Deltaproteobacteria bacterium
TGAAAAGGAATAGAATTCCGGATCCCGGTTATAGGCGTCGCCATAGATTTTTGTGGCCTTGGCATCTGCCTTCCCTTTTATCTCCTGTGCCCGGCGAAAGGCTTCTGATGTGATTTTCTTGAGCTCTTTCTGCATCTCTCCGTTGATTCTCGCCGCTTCACCTTCCCCCTCTGAACGATACTGAGCAGCAATTCTTTTCCGCTCTGAGATCATTCTTTCAAATACTTTCTTTAGTACCGAATCAACATAGTTAATCCTTTTGATCCGCACATCCACCAGTTCCACACCAAATTCGGGTGTAAGCTTCGAAGCGGACTGCTGCATCCCCCTCATAATTTTTTCACGCCCCATTTTCAAGGGTGCAACGATTTCAGGGGTTGCGCTCTCAGCGTAACCGATTTCCTTGATCTGCTCCTGGGCATTCTCCCAGCCTTCACTGCGCACAAGTTCCACCAAATCGTTCTCGGATACTGCATCTCGCACGACTGAGTCTATGATGCCATCCAACCGGGAGAGAGCGGTGGTCTCCGTAGTAACTCTAGTCAGATAGAGCAGGGGATCGCTGATGCGCCAGCGTGCAGTGGTGTCCACCCAAATTAGTTTTTTGTCTTTAGTGGGCATCTGATTGGGACTGCCGTCCCACTTGAGGATTCGTTTATCAAATCGGTTTACCGTCTGAATAAAAGGTATCTTGAGCTTCAGGCCTGCCTTCTTGATAGCATTTCCTACGGGCTTGCCAAACTGAGTAATAACCACCTGCTCCCCTTCTCCCACTACATAAAATGCTCCCGTGGAAACAACTGCAATAACTATAATAAAGGCTAGGAGTATTTGCATGGCTCTACTTTTCATTTTTTGTTCCTCGCGTCTTCTGGAGATCAAGAAGGGGAACCAACCCTTTTTGGTCAGCATCAATTACATAGATCTCCCCTACCTCGCCAAGCAGTTTGTCCATGCTCTCGAGGTAGAGGCGTCTTTTGGTAACATCTTTGGCCAGGCGATATTCTTTAAGAACGTCAAGAAATCTATCCGCTTCACCCTCGGCCCGGTTCACCCTTTCCAGAGCGTACCCCTCAGCCTCTGAAACGGTCTGCTGGGCATTACCCTTGGCCTTGGGGATTTCTTTATTGTAAGCTGCCTGTGCCTGGTTGATTTTTGACTCTTTTTCCTGTTCGGCCTCGTTGACCTCATTGAAGGCAGCCTTCACCGGTTCCGGAGGTGTAACATTCTGCATTTTAACGTTTACCACCTGGATGCCCGAACGATAGGAGTCAAGAATTTCTTGCATCTCGACTTTGACCCGGTCGGCAATCTCGGCCCGCCCTACGGTGAGGACAAAATCAAAGAGACGATTCCCCACCACTCGCCTGATGACCGATTCGGAAACATCCCGGATTGCACTATCCACATCCTTCACCTGAAAAAGAAAATCTACGGGATTGCCAATCTTGTATTGAACGGTCCACTGGAGATCGACCACGTTGAGGTCACCGCTCAGCATGAGTGACTCTTCTTTAAATCCCCTTTCAGTAAATCGTGAACGAACCCCGGCCTCTACAGTACGGTAGCCGAATTCCATCTGGAAGTTTCGTCCTGTTTTGACCTTAGTCACCTGCTCGATGCCGAATGGCAACTTGAGCTGAAGACCTGGACCCGCTGACCGCACATAGCGGCCAAATCGCTGTACTACTCCAGTCTCATTAGTAGCAACTCTAAAGAAGCTAGTATATCCTGCAACAACAACGAGCAGCGCCACAAGCACAAGCCACAAGGAACCGCCCAAGCGGAACTTGCCTCGAAATCTTTCGCGGATGTTTTGCAGCATTTCTTCGAAATCTTTTATGCCCCCAGGGCCTCTAGAGGGTGGCCCCTTCCAGTCCATTGGACTCATCTGATCACCTCATGGTAGATTTTTATCAACGAAGGGAAAACGGTTGATGTTCAAAGAAAAAACGAAACACCGTCATCAACACAAGAACAGATATCAGTAAGCAAAATAATGTAGCCAGCTTAATAATAGATGCTGCTGACCATTTCTGCAACCTACGCGATCACTCCAACCGCTCTTGCCGTTGCCTTCTTTCCCGCAAGTGGGCAAGTAGATATGCAAGTCCTACAAAAAAGACAGCAAAACCTGCCACTGTCAAGGTACCGCCGCCAAGGTGAAATATTTTCACAACAATAAAGGCAAAAAGAATACCTAAACCAGATCTCATCAAAAAGATAGAGCCAGCATCCATACCTGTTGCAACGCTCCTTGGTCCACATACTCCAGCGAAAACCTGCAAAGGTGACTACCCTAACACTTTTGCCTGGGCAGAGCAAGATGTTACTAGACGGTGTTTCCCTACGAGACGGGCGAGACGAGGTTTTTTAAAATACCCGACCTCAAGTCTCGCCCGACGTCTCGTCTCGCTGCGCGAAGTGCGAAGCACTGTGCGCCATGCGATTTATTGCATTTTCATGCACTATCAGTTATGGTAAGCACGCATTTCTTGCCCACGGGGAGCAGCTCAACTGAATTTAAACTTCGAAAAAAATTTAGACGGCAGATGTGAGATATACAATGAACTATTAGGCCTATTTCTCTCTTATCCCACATCTCATATCGCATATCCCTCATCAGACAAAGGTGAGTAAATCCGAGGAGACTCTCATATGTTGGAAATAAATGACCTTTGGGTGGACATAAACGGTAAAGAGGTCTTGAAAGGAGTAAACCTTACTATCCCCGCTGGTGAGACCCATATACTTTTTGGAAAGAACGGTTCGGGCAAATCCTCCCTCCTCATGACCATTATGGGTTTTCGCAGGTACAAGGTGCGACAGGGCCGAATTTCCTTCAAGGGAGTGGACATCACCAAATTGCCCATTCATGAACGAGCAAAGATGGGAATTGGCATGGCCTTCCAACGTCCCCCTAGTATTCGTGGGGTCAAGACCCGTGAGGTTTTTAATGTCTGCAACATCCATTCAGTATCATGTGATGAACTGGCAGATAAATTTAATTTCTCGGGTCTTTTAGAGCGAGAACTAAATGTCGGCTTTTCCGGGGGTGAGATGAAGAAATCTGAGCTACTACAGCTACTCCTTCAGGACCCTGATTTGGTGATGCTGGACGAGCCTGAATCGGGAGTTGACTTGGAAAATCTTCAAGTCCTGGGAAAGGCCATGAATAAGCTGCTGGAAAAATATCTTTGGCGGACACGGGCCAAATCAGGTCTCGTCATCTCCCACTTGGGATTCATTCTCAATTATATAGAAGCAGACGCTGGCTACGTTCTCTTGGATGGCCGTATTCACTGTCATGGCAACCCTCGCGAGCTCTTCAAGGGAATCCAGCGACACGGATACCAGGAGTGTGTCTCATGTCAGAGGTGAGAAAAACGCGAGCGGAACAGGCGAAGGAGAAGAAGGCTGCATTTGGCTCAGATGTTGACTTGCTCAAATACCAGTTACTTTCAAACCACCAAAGTGATCCCTTGGAGCTTGACCCACTAACTAACGAAGACCGAGTGAAGATCATTCAGTCAGGTATTGATCTAGATGGGCAGGACAAGGCCGGAACTTTTTTCCAAACCGATCACCGTATTGTCCACTGCTCTGCCAAACAGCCGGGCCTGGAAGTTCTACCCACGGCACAAGCCTTAGCGGAGTATCCCTGGCTAGAAGAGCTCTATTGGCAGGCCGTTCCGGTGGACGCTGACAAATACACAGCTCAGGCTGAACTTCATTTTCAAAACGGTTACTTTATCCGGGCTCTTGAGGGACAGCGTGTCACCACTCCCATTCAAGCCTGCCTCTACATGAAACATGACAATACGGCCCAGAATGTTCATAACATCGTAATCGCCGAAGAAGGTTCCGAACTTAACATCATCACCGGTTGCGCTACAGCCCCCAGCCTGCAATCAGGTATTCATATTGGTATCTCTGAATTTTACGTCAAGCGAGGAGCTAAGCTTTCCTTCACCATGATCCACGATTGGGCGGAAGAGGTCATGGTAAGACCCCGATCGGGTATCATAGTTGAAGAGGACGGTCTGTTTCTCTCCAATTATGTGAGCCTCAGGCCCGTTCGTTCGCTCCAAATGTACCCTACCACCCGCTTGATAGGGTCTGGGGCGGTGGCTCGCTTCCACTCAATTCTCCTGGCTCCTCCAGGGTGTGAGCTTGATACTGGCGCCAGGGTGGTGTTGGAAGCTTCCCATACCAGGGCTGAGATAGTCTCAAGGACTATAACAACCGGAGGAGTAATTAAAGCGAGGGGACACTTAGTAGGGTTGAAGCCGAATGTCAAGGCTCACCTTGAGTGCCACGGGCTTATCCTTGCTGATGAAGGTATCATCCACGCTATACCGGAGCTGGAAGGTCACAAGTCCGGGGTGGAAATGTCCCACGAGGCGGCGGTGGGTAAGATTGCTGAGGAGGAAATTGAGTATTTGATGGCCCGCGGGCTCACTGAAGAAGAAGCAACCGCCGCAATTGTCAGGGGTTTTTTAAATGTGCAAATCGAAGGTCTGCCCCCGGAGCTACAAGCAAAAGTAGACGAAGCCATTGAAGAAAGCGAAAAGAGTATGTTGTAATCCAGGGGTCAGCAGTAACCCCCCCAGCCTTCTTATGATAATATCCAACCATGACCCACTATCGTATCCTTGTTCCATATTTTCGCAGAAATCTTAGTTTAATTGCCTTAGGGGTCGGCTCACTGCTGCTGGTGGATTTTTTGCAGCTCCTGATTCCCAGGGTAATCAAACTGGCTGTGGACGATCTTACTAGCTACCAAGCCACCAGCTCCAAACTTCTGGCCTATGCCGGAATGGTACTCGCCTTGGCACTGGGCATAGTGATCTTCCGCTTTGTTTGGAGACGCTGCCTTTTTGGCCATTCCCGTCAAGTTGAAGAGGCTCTGCGAAACCGTCTCTTCGCCCACTTGCAAACACTTCCTTTTTCCTACTTTGACAGGGCTAACACCGGCGATCTTATGGCCCACGCCACCAATGACATCCAAGCGGTGCAGCTAGCGACCGGTATGGGGTTGGTAGCACTCACCGACACCCTGGTCCTGGGAACCGCTGCAATTGGCTTCATGCTTTACATCAATACCACTCTTACTCTCATTGCCCTGTTGCCCATGCCCTTCATTGCCCTTTTCGCCCGTTCCATAAGCAAAGTTTTCCACGAGCGCTTCCGAGAAGTGCAAGCCTCCTTCTCCCGCTTGACAGAGCGGGCCAGAGAGAATCTCGCCGGCATACGAGCCATAAAGGCCTATACTCAGGAAAAAGCAGAAGTTAGCCGCTTTGATCAAACCGGGCGGGAATATATAGCAGAAAATCTCGGTATGGTTAAAATCGGCGGTCTCTTCTCACCCATGAGTCTTTTGTTTACCAATCTGAGCATGGCCCTGATCCTGGTGGTCGGCGGCAAGCTTACCATCCTAAACACAATTTCTACCGGCGACTTTGTTGCTTTCAACAGCTATCTGCTACTCCTCACCTGGCCCATGATGGCCCTGGGCTGGATGATAAATTTATTTCAGCGTGGATCAGCGTCTTTGGGCCGAATCAAAACAATTCTGACCACCCCGCCTGAAAAAGATGATTCGGCAGAAATAATCAAACATTCTCTTACCCAGGGCGCTATTGAAGGCCTGGGAATTAGCTTTACCTATCCAGGTTCCCAACTTCCGGTTCTGGAAGACTTATATCTGGAGATTAAACCTGGACAGTTGGTGGGGATTGTTGGCCGGACGGGTGCGGGAAAAAGCACTTTGTGCCAGCTATTGCCCCGCCTCTACGATATAACTGCTGGGGAGCTCTTCCTTGATGGAGAGGAAATACATCGATACCCTTTGGAAGGGCTGCGGCGCGCCATCTCCATGGTATCCCAAGATCCCTTCATCTTTGCAGACACGGTAAGAGCAAACATCTCTTTTGGCAATCCCAAGGCCAGCATGGAAGAGATTACTAGGGCCGCAGAGGCGGCACATCTGCTAGATGAAATCCTTGCCCTGCCCCAGCAATTCAACACCCTCCTGGGAGAACGTGGCGTTACTCTGTCCGGTGGTCAAAAGCAGCGCCTTACTCTTGCAAGGGCATTGCTGTTACCCGCGCCTTTGCTCATTTTGGACGATTGCTTCTCTTCGGTGGATCTTGAAACAGAGCTGGCCATTCTCAGCAATCTCAACCGCTATTTTAAGGGCAGAACCACTCTTATTGCCTCGCACCGTCTCGAGGCTATGCGAGCTGCTGACGTGGTGTTTGTCCTCGACCAAGGGCAATTGCTTGAACAGGGAACTCACGATCAGCTCTTGGACCAAGGTGGGCTCTACGCGTCTTTGTACCGTAGGCAGAAATTGGAGGAAGAATTGTATGAGGAAGCAACTGTCGAAGAGGCTGGGACGAGGTGACGAGGAGAGACGGGGACACGGCGACGCGGCCAAATAAGGTGGAAGTCAGAGGTCGGAAGTCAGACGACAGAAGACAATAAGTTAATTGGGAAATTAGAGAATTAGAAAATTGGGGACTAAGTGCATTTGAAAACTAATTCTCTAATCGACTAATTTTCTAATTGACGAATTGCCTGTGACCTTTGAGCTGTGAGCTGAATTGACGACTTGAACGATTTGAACGGTTTGGAACATGCACGGTAATTACGGCTACTTTGAGGAAGGGAAGTTAGGGAAGCCATATGACTGGCCGCTCTGGCGCCGTCTGGCCGGCTATGGACGTCCCTACCTTAAAGTTATTGGTTTGAGCTGTGGACTGATCTTGCTCCTAACCGGATTCGACCTCGCCCTGCCTTACTTGCTGAAGGTAGGAATAGATAGATACATTTTGCCTTCTGCCCGACAAGTTAGGGTCCCGAGAGGCCCGGCGGAGCCACCTGTTACAAAGTTTCTTCAACAGGTCAAAGGGAACTTGAATGTGGGCCCGAAACCTGGAGAATTTTTCATTACTGGACGAACACTGACCCGGGTGGATCCTCGCCTGCTCCGCTTGCTTGAAGAAAAGGGCGTGATTACGGATCAGCGTTTCTATTTTACTCCCATTCAAACCTCAGCCCAGAGAGAGGTAATTTTGGCTCATCCCAACCTCTTTCAAAGTGCTGACTCCATTGCTTACATGGACTATCGCGATCAGTCCAAGCTGTCAGCCGCCGAAATTGTTGCCTTGCGTAGACAAGACATCTCCGGGCTCTACCGTTTGGGATTCATCTTCGTCTCTCTTCTTTTGCTCAGCGCTGCTTGTACCTTTGGCCAAAATCTACTCATGGTCTATACCGGCCAACACATGATGCACGACCTGCGTATGCAGCTTTTTGGCCACCTGCAGAAGATGTCCCTATCCTTCTTCAACCGAAATCCGGTTGGAAGATTGGTGACCCGGCTGACCAACGACATTCAAAACCTGGACGAAATGTTTAGTTCGGTGGTAATGACCCTGCTAAAAGATGTGGTTCTGCTCCTAGGGATTCTGGTGATTCTGTTCAATCTCAGTTGGTCTCTCACCTTGGTGACCCTGTCAGTTACCCCACTGATAGCTGTCCTTTTTCGTGCTTTTGGTATTCAGGTTCGTTCCGCCTACCGAGAGATTAGAGCCAAATTGGCCAAGATAAATGCTGTTCTTAATGAATATCTTTCCGGCATTAGGGTAATAAAAATTTTTCGCCAAGAGAGGGCGACCTTGAGTCGCTTTGAAGAACTCAACCATGGTTACTATCGTGCCTCCGTGAGACAAATAACGCTGCAAGCAGTCTTTTTCCCCTGCATCGAATTGCTGGCTACAACCACAATCGGTTTGCTCCTCTGGTATGGAGGTCAACAGGTTTTGACAAACAGGCTGACTCTAGGGGCTCTCGTGGTTTTTATTTCTTACCTGCGAATGTTTTTCGGACCTATTAGAGATGTATCACAAAAATACTCCATTATGCAGTCCGCCATGGCATCTGCCGAGCGTATCTTCCTGCTTCTGGACGACGAGGAAAGGGAGAGATACACTTCCGGCAAAGCCAAGCCTCAGGGGCTACTGGGGGAGATCGAGTTTCAACGGGTGACTTTTGGCTATCATAACAACGAACCAGTGTTGAAAGATATCTCTTTCCAGGTCCGGCAAGGAGAAACTCTTGCGATTGTGGGAGTCACTGGCGCCGGCAAAACTACTCTGATGCATCTTTTAGAAAGATTCTACCAACCGCAGAGGGGGAGAATTCTTCTCGATGGAAGAGACATTCAAGACCTGGATCTGTCCTGGCTCCGATCTCAGGTGGGACTGATAATGCAAGACGTATTTCTTTTTGCCGGGAGGTTGAGGGAAAATATCGCCTTAAATCGCACCATATCTCCAAGAGAACTTGAGAGAATTGCACACATGGCCTCCCTAGATGATCTGATTGCCCGTCTCCCCGGCCAGCTGGATGCGGAGGTGCACGAAGGTGGTGTCACTCTCTCCACCGGGCAGCGGCAACTCCTGGCTATCGCCCGGGCTATGGCTTATGACCCAAGGGTTCTAATTCTTGATGAGGCCACAGCAAATATTGACAGCGAGACAGAACACTTGATTCAACAGGCCTTGGAACGCCTTTTTCAAGGAAGAACCACCCTGGTTATAGCCCACCGGCTTTCCACCATACGCCAAGCTGATCGTATTTTGGTCTTGCATAAAGGACGGATTGTCGAACACGGCACCCAAGAGGATCTTCTCTCGCGAAAAGATTTCTATTACCGTTTACACCAATTGCAGTTTTCTGCGGTTTAATCATTCCTAAGGTTTCAGGTTTCGGGTGTCAGGGGAAAAATAGAGGGCAAAATCTGACAGCTGAACACTAAAGCTTACAGGTATGGCAATGCAAAGTAATCATTGGAAAATTAAAAGCTATATAGTTTTGGTTACCATTTTGATGATTCTCTTCTGTATCGACATGGCCAGAGGCCAACCGGATGAGCTTCGAAAGTCCTTTTCCCAGGCTCAGAGAGAACCGAACCTGCGCAACAGTTTCATCGAATCTTACGTGCACCGGGAGGGGTTACCGGACCATGTAATCGAGATGCTATATTCCAGTGAAATAAAGGCCTTTGCCGTTACCAACCCTTTGGTGAAGACCGAAAATGGAAGCTATCGGACCACGAGTCATGCCCTCGCAATAGGCCAGGGTTATCCTTCTAGGATGACCTTCGGACCAAGGATGTTCCACCCCGCTTTCACCTATGACGATTTTCAAAGCGTTGTTCAACATGAAGGAGCACACGCCAAATTTTGGGCCACGGGAAAGCTAAACTTTTTAGAAAATGTCGATGTCAGCGAAAATGGCGACGTCAGGCTCAAAGGATTTTTTCCCATTCTCTTCGAACTGGACGCCTTGAAGACGCAAATGGACCATCCCAGCTGGAAGAAGACCTCGGTGCGATTCAGAAAGGCACAGGAAGCTTACCGGCAAAAGTGGTTGGATAAATTGGACAGCTTGGAGAAACAATCCTACATGTACGAGATGACCCCACTGTTTAAGCAAATCCGTCGAGCTTATGGGGAGGGCTAGGGGCAGGTTGTGACCAGCAACACAACTAAGGGATATCTCTGTGTGATGAGCGCAGCCGTACTATGGGCTGCTTCTGGCACGGTGGGAAAGGGACTTTTTGCAGGTGGAATCACACCACTGGATGTTGTACAGGTCAGAGCGACCTTCGGATCTCTCCTCATAGCCTTAGTCTTCGCAACCCGCGCCAGACATCTTTTTCGAATCCAGGGCAAGGACGTCTGGCTTCTTCTTTTCCTGGGCTCCGTGGTCATGGCTCTCGTTCAGTTAACCTACTTCACCGCCATCAGCAAAATTCAAGTGGCAGCCGCCATACTCCTTCAATATCTGGCTCCAATCTTGGTGGCCTGTTACTCAATTTGTTTTTGGAAAGAGCGCTTAACTGTAGTCAAGGTGCTCTCCCTCTTGCTGTCTTTCATCGGCTGCTACCTTGTGGTTGGAGGATATAGCATCCATCTTCTGCACCTGAACCGTGCAGGAATAGTGTGGGGACTGGCCTCTGCAGTCTGCTATGCATCATATGCTTTGCTTGGTGAAAGAGCAATGCATCGTTACTCTCCCTGGACCGTACTCTTTTACGCCCTGCTGTTCTCAGCCATCCCCTGGTACATCTTTTATCCTCCTTTCCATTACCTGGTAGCAGGATTCACCTGGCCACAATGGGTTGGGCTATTGTACATCGCATTCTTGGGTACCGCCGTTCCTTTTGGTCTTTATTTTGTGGGCATAAATTACATCCGTTCAACCCGTGCCTCAATCACCGCCACCCTAGAGCCCATCTCCGCCGGCCTTATTGCCTACCTTTTCCTCGGTGAGACTTTAGAAACCTTGCAGGTTCTTGGTGGTATTCTAGTGATTACCGCAATAGTGATTCTGCAATTACGAGGCGAGAAAGACGAATTGGCACCCGAGTTGGTTCGCGCCCAATCCGCCCACAGTAATGCACCTGAAGGCAGAAGGTAGAGGGCATAGGGTCAGAGGTCGGAAGTCAGATGACAGACGACAGCAAGTCAAATGGTCAAATAGTCAAATGGTTATGAATGGATTTAATGACGGATTAACGATTTGACGAATTGACCAGTTGACAACTCCTACGATTTTTACGACTTCTACGATTTTTACGGCTTCTACGGTTTACGGTTTATCACTTACTGCTAACCCATATGAGGTGTGAGATTGAGTATGCTATATTGTCTCTATGATTCTTATTACCAACGAAATTTCTATTCCTGAGGACGAACTCAATTTCACTGCCTCTCGGAGCAGTGGCCCAGGAGGTCAACACGTCAACAAGGCCAGCACTCGAGTGACACTCAGATTTGACCTCGCCAATTCACCTAGCCTTAGCCCAGAACAAAAAAAGCTTCTGCAAGAACGACTGCCGACTCGAATCAGCAAGCAAGGGATCCTGCGAGTAGTTTCCCAAAAAACTCGCAGTCAGGCTACCAACAGAAAGTTGGCTGTAGAGCGATTCGTCGAACTCTTGCAGCAATCTCTGGAGACGAGTCCTGAACGAAAGCCAGTCAAAATAGCATCAGCAGCCAGGGAAAAACGAATTGCCGCGAAGAAACACCGGGGGCAACTGAAAAGGGAAAGAGCCTGGAAAATTTCTCGGGAGGATTGATACAGGGGTTTAGCCACCGTCGAGATGGTGTTTTTCCTTCATCCGGTACCAACCTGCGGGGTCCTTGAAGTAGTCATAGGTATCTTCGAGGGAAAGACGATGTTCTCGCTCCATAGTGGCCAACATTCCATAGAATTCCTTCTCGATGGGATCGGCAACAGAGTCGCGGAGATCGCTATAGAACTGCTCTCCTTTCGTCTCGAAATCTATAGCGATTTTCACAGCCTCCATGTCATCGGTATCAACTTCGGTGGAGGTGTCAACAGAGGCAACCACCTTCTTGAGGACCGCTTTCATGTCCACCCCCTTAACCTTTAAAGGAATGGTCTCCGGCCACTTACCCTGCTCTTTGAGTTGCTTGTGCAACTCCAATATCTTTTGGTAGTGTTCGTTCTCATCCTTGGCAATTGATTGAAACATCAGCTTACCAAAAGAGTTGTTCGTCCTCTCCGCATGCTTCAGATAAAAATCTCTCTCCCTCGACTCGTTATTAAGAGCTACTTCTAAGGCCTCTATCCGCTTTTCGGTCGAGCTACTCATCTCTTCTCCTTTCAAGAGAAATGTATTGAATACAGGTTCATTCGCAGACAAACCAGCCTATTTGACTGGCAAGTTGTTCACCTGACTTTTCCGCCTGCAACTAACTGCCATATCGATTGCTCGGCAGCGGGCGATCCCGCGTTAAGAGGCAGGCCCACCCGCAGAGCTCACGAGTGGAGCAATCAGACCCTGTTGCACAAAGATGGAGTACTGCCTCGGACAACTCTCCACCAGCTGTTATTTGGATTTGGGGAACTTGAAAGTAACTGTATCCCCATCCTCGTCACGGTTAACTTTGACATCGATCTCAATATTGTCGTTGCGAACGCCGAGCGCCAGGGGACCCTTACCCCTGTCCTCTTCAAAATGAGTTATGCCACGTACGGTCTCAACGATTTTCCGGCCAATATCTCCACCCGGTGAAGGAAGATCTGCCTCGCGATACTTTGCCCGCACCGTTGTACTGCCATCTGGTGCGGTTCTGATTGAAATTTTCTTGGCATTGAAGTTGATGCCGTGTAAAACTGCCAAGGCCATCCATTTCAAGGCAGCCTGATCTTTGTCAGTGTCTCTGGTAATTTCAGACATCTCTTTGAGGGGGTCCGTATTGGCAAAACAGTCAATATGTTCTTGTACTTCAAGGTGCAAATTGCGCTTGTCTTTCATTTCTTGTTCTCCTCTCCACAAATAAGAAGGCTAGCAGTTACTCGAATTTAAAAAGTACTTTTAAGATAAGCACAAATTTGCACCAGGCAAGGACATTCAAGGGAAATCTGATGAAGATAATGAAAAAATGGAAAAGTATAACTTCGTTAACTCCTAATGGCTTGTCGATGCTGTCTCCAGGCCTGCCATATTAACCGGCTCGACGTAAGTAAGCCGGTTCCTACAGCCGCGTAAATTAATCCGAGGAGAGCATAAGATATACCTACGCCGCGAAGAAAGCGACCCAGGGCCATCATTAAGATTACCAAGGCCCAGACTCTCAGAGAATAAAAACTTCCCAAACATCGCCCCTCCCCCCGCAGTTCGATGCGTTTGACTATTCGGTTGGCTGCTCGGTCCAAAATCAGAACTGATTTACCAAATCCCAGACCCAGTGAAATTGCCAGGAGGCCCAGCATGGTAACAGAATTTCTCGCCATCCAGTAGGTGCCAACACCAATCAATCCCAAGCCCACGCTGCTCCATAACCCCCCCGCCAACAAGAGTTGCAGTCGGCTCGAGGCCACGGGTTTACAGGTTTCTAGCCAAGAGGACATATGCTGGTTTTCCACTAGACTAATCTGGCTCCATCAGAGAACCGCCTATAGGTCAAAAAACTGATGTGAGATATGAGATGTGCGATGAAAAATCCTTTGCTTAGCAAAATTGCTGAAATCTATCTCACATCCCCTATCCCACATCCCATATCTTATAATCTAGATCAGATTATCATTAGGCGTGGTTTCTGAGCTTAAGCTCAATGGGATGAGGGTTCAAATAGAGTTGCTCTTTTAGATAGGTTTGGTCATACTTTCTAACGTAGTGCATGATCAACGTAACAGGAACTATAAGGGGAATGTATTCATTCCGATATTGATCAATTGTCTCCAAAAGTTCTCGCTTCTCGTCAGCCGAAAGCTGCTTTTTGAAATAGCCCATCATATGCTGGAGCACGTTGATATTTTTTTTTATCGTTGTTTTGAGTCTAAGTGCCTCCATAAAAAGCATTTGATATTGGGAATAAAGCTGTTCCGCTGGAATCTTTTTGGCTTCTGCCACTAGTTTACCCAAAATGCGTGAATGCTTCTGGCTATGAGACATGATGAGCAGCTTGTGCTGCGTGTGGAAGGCAACGAGCTTACCTCTCCTCTGGTTGCTGTCCAAAAGTTCTCGCCATCTCTTGAGAGCAAAGATGCGCTCGATAAAATTCTCCCGCAACCTGATATCGTGCAGACGCCCATCCTCTTCAACTGGTAGAAGTGAGAAATGATCCATAAAGGCTCGAGCAAACATGCCCACTCCTATTTTTTGAACTCTTCCATGCTCGTCGTAGATCTTAACCCGCTCCATGCCAGAACTTGGGGAGTTACTCTTGAAAACAAAGCCGCAAAGGTTTTCCTTCTCCAGTTCCCGGACGCGTTTTCTCGCCCAGTTTACCATCCTCTCGGTATGATCAATTCTCGTGCGAGTGGTGACCAACCTTGGGGACTCTGGATCACCCGCCAGATGCATTGATTCCCGCGGTATCGGCAGCCCACATTCCACTTCTGGGCAAACAGGAACAAACTCGACAAATTGTCCAAGTGTTTCGATGATAAAGCGATCCCGTTTGTGGCCGCCATCATAGCGAACATTCTCGCCCAACAGGCAGGTACTTATACCCAAGCGTACTTTAGCTTCCATAGGTGCACTCTGGAAAGTTACCTACTTTGTGATTGTAGTTCTTTCCTGACAAAATTGAGAGTCCCCCCCGCCAGGAGAGCCTGACGCTGACGCTGAGATACATCCAGAAGGGCGACGATCTTTTGACCGTTTGATTCGATGGGAATTTCTACATCGCCTTGTTCTATACGCTTTCTTATCTCTGGAAAGACTACCTTGGTTCCTTTGCTTAATTTCTGGTAGTCTTCCGGGTTCTTGAAGATGAGAGGCAGGATACCGAAGTTACACAGATTTGCCTTGTGTATCCGGGCAAAACTCTTGGTAACCTTGGCTCTGACTCCCAGATATCGAGGGGCTAATGCTGCATGCTCTCGGCTGGATCCTTGACCATAGTTCTCCCCACCAACAATCACCACATCGCCGATCTCTTTGGCCTCACTATGAAAATTTGCGGCAATCTGATAGTAAACAAACTCGCTTATGGCCTCGATATTGGAGCGGAGTGGCAAGACTGTATTGCCTGCTGGCATGATTGTATCAGTGGAGATGTTATCCTCCACCTTGAGCAATATTTCCGCTTTTAATGTCTCAGGAAGGGGCGTCATTTCAGGAAAGGGTTTGATGTTGGGACCACGGACAACCTCAGTTCTGTATCTCTCCTCTGAAGGGAAAATAATCGAAGATTCGTCAATAATGTATTTTTCAGGATCTTTAATCCTGGGATATTCCATCTCTTTACCAAGATCACGGGGATCGGTGATGACCCCTTTCAGGGCCGCTGCCGCTGCGGTTTCGGGAGAGCAAAGGTAAACCTGGTCGTCCTTCGTGCCCGACCGACCGGGGAAATTTCTGGGAAAGGTGCGGAGACTTACTTGGCCGGTACCTGGTGCCTGCCCCATGCCGATGCATCCCAGACATCCAGACTGATGGATACGGGCACCCGCCACGAGCAAATTCATAACCCCACCCTGAGCGGCCACATTCTCCAGAACCTGTCTGCTGCCTGGGTTTATGTGAAAAGAAGTGTCCGGATGGGCAATCCTCCCCTCAACGATTTTGGCTACCACCATTAGGTCTCTGAAGGAGGAGTTTACGCTGCTGCCCACGATAGTTTGCTGAACCTTGATTCCAGCCACCTCGTGAACCGGGACCACATTGCCAGGCGATGAAGGACAGGCAATCAGCGGTTCCAAAGTAGTAAGGTCGATTTCCTTGTACTCATCATACTCTGCCCCTTCATCGGCAGCCAGTTCAATCCAGGCTTCACCCCGTCCCTGCGCCTCCAGATAGGCACGGGTGTTCTCGTCCGACGGGAAAACAGTGGTGGTGGCACCCAGCTCGGTGCCCATGTTGCCTATGGTCTCCCTGTCTGTGGCCGAGAGGCTCTTTACCCCAGGCCCATAGTATTCAATGATCTTCCCCACACAACCCTTGACGTCATACCGCCTCAGCATCTCGAGGATCACGTCTTTGGCGCTAACCCAGTCTGGGAGTTCGCCAGTGAGTTCTACCCCCAATATTTTTGGACAGGGGAAATAATAAGGCCGACCTGCCATAGCCAATGCCACGTCGAGTCCACCGGCACCCATCGCTAGCATTGACACACCTGCAGCCCCTGGTGTGTGACTGTCCGCCCCCAGCATAGTTTTTCCGGGAATTCCAAAGCGTTCCATGTGAACTTGGTGAGAAATTCCATTGCCGGGACGACTGAAATGAATTCCGTACCGGGCACAGGCGGTTTGCAGATACACGTGATCATCGGCATTCTTGTTGTCAGTTTGCAGGAGGTTGTGGTCCACATACTGGGCAGAAAGCTCGGCCCTAATCCGGTCTAGACCCAGAGCCTCGAATTCCAGCATACCCATAGTTCCTGTGGCATCCTGCAATAGCGTGTGATCGATAGTTATACCTATCTCTTCACCAGGAACGAGACGTCCTTCTACCAAATGTACTTCCAGAATTTTCTGTGCGAGGTTCTTTGCCATCTCTGCTACCCCTTTCTTCAGACGTTGACTTATCCGGGATACAATATTTATGTGATTAGGTAATATTTATAAATATATCAAAAAAGGTAACTCTCGACCAACTGATCACCAGCAAAACCTACTCCTACAAAAATCATACTAATTGATGCATGTTATGTGGGAGCAACCTTCCATGCCGCTCGCAACCCGTATGAACCGATTTGCCCTTGATTGATAGAGACTTTTTAAGCGAAAAACCTATAGTAAAAAGAGGAAGATACTGCCCAAGCCAGGACGACCACCGTTAAGACAACACAGATAGCACCCAGGCTCTTGTGAATTAAATTCTCTCTTTTTCTCTCCTCATAACTCAATAGGTATCCGATTATAATACCTGCCACAAGTCCACCGCCGTGACCCCAGTTGTTAATACCAGGGACTAGAAAGCCAAAAAGGAAAATCGCCAGTACCCATCCACCGATGTGTTTGAAAACCGCCTGTCCGTAGCTACCGCCCCTGCTCTTACCATAATAAAGGCTGGCACCTATGAGACTACAAATAGCCGCAGAAGCCCCCAAGGTTAAGCGCACCCCAGCGAAATATGACACGAGGAAACCAATAACCCCACCTAGAGTGTAAATGATTATAAATCTGCCAACTCCGTATTCCTGGAGGGTCAATGGACCTATCTGGTACAAAGCAATCATGTTGAACAAAATATGGAGAAGACCGCCGTGGAGATAGTTGGCGGAGATAAGGGTCCACCAGCGGTGCATCTGGTCTATGGGAATTGTTCCTGTAGATCCCAACAATATAAGCGCATTATTTGAGGGTGATAGGAAGGTTAATGGATTGGTGGACAAACCCATTCTTGTTGGGTTCATTAAAATTGAGATTAAGTACATCCCCACATTAGCATAAATAATGGTCTTGATAATTCCGTCAGCACTGAAAAGACCCTTGCCTAGCGGTAAGGATTTCCACCAAACACCAGGACGGGACACGCCACAATAGGGACAAACCTTCTCATCAGCACTGATCAGTTTGCTGCAATTGGGGCAGAGAATTGATTTTTTAGGTTTTTCCGTCATCTGAGGGTCTTAGCTATCGGGTGTCAGGTGTCAGGTTTTACAAAAGGAAATAGTAATCATCGCAATCAGCTACCACAACTGTTTGATGGCAATACTAGACAGAAAAATGGGGAATAAATCCAAAGTCTTCGTAAATACCTTGTGCCCTGGAAGACTTGATGAACTGAAGAAATTTTGCCCCGTTTTCCGGATTAGCTGAATTTTTTAACGGGCAAATATAGTAGTTTATCTTTTCTCTTTGATCCAGATCTTCGCCCGGCTCCACCACATCGATTGGCAGGTTCTGCTGCCGGGCATGCTTGATCTCAGTGGACCATACCGGGCCAACATCAACCTCTCTTTTTATTATCCTGAGGGGAGTTTCCCTATGATGAACGGTAGTCAGGAGGGTGGTTCCCTCTGCTCTTTTTTCTTCCATTATACGGTGAACCAGAGTCTCACCTCCTGCATCGCGGTACATATCCATGATGTGGAAGGCTATGTCCTCATACTCCGGATTAGGTTGGGAAATGCGCACCTCTGATCGGCCGAGGTCAGGTAGTGAATTGATCTTGGCGGGATTTCCTTTGGGAACCATCAGGACTATCCGGTTGTGCAGATAGAGGAAGTAGTCCCCAGCAGAGATGAGATCTTTTTCCTCCAGTTGCTGCATAGCAACCTCGGACACGGATGCATACACATCGGGGCGAACATCTATGAGTTTGTCTTTGAAAAGCGCCCCCCCAGCCAAGATCTGTTTCAATTCTAGACCGGGTGGCAGAGTTTCATAAAAAATTTTGTTGACCTCAGGGTAGTGACTGCGAAATGTTTCTACCAACTCGTCCATTACCATGAATTGGTTACCGGCCACAAATAGCACCAAACTGGCGGAGTGGACAACTTCCAGGTTATGCAGGTCGTCTCCACGGTCAGAAGGGATTACTGGATAGGTTGGGTCTGTCTTTTCTACACTCATTTTTGCCTCTCCTTGTTATCTGAGTATAGCACAAAGAGTATAGGGCATAGGGGTTTGGCAAGCGGTTTGAAGCTGATAGTTAGAACAGTTGAAAGCGTTGAAGACGTTCAAATCGTTCAAGTCGTCCAAACCGTTCAAATCGCAGTGCAAGTATTTCGCATGTCGAAATCCGCAATCCCAAATCCGAAATCCGAAATTTTGGTATCTGCCCTCTGACCCCTAATCCCCGTCTCGCTCCTGAGCCATACTCAGTGACTACTGTACAACACGTAGTGTCTAGAAAAATCTCAGGTTATCTTCAGGAATCTTAGCCATTGTCTAAATCGTCAAAGAAATCAATGTCTAATTCAGGTGGCAGTTAGGCA
>JAJDNB010000239.1 GCA_022340905.1 Deltaproteobacteria bacterium
TTTCGGGTGGAGCAGCAGAGCACCATCTGGAAGCTCAGCCGTCAACTGCGCCATACCGATACCTACCTTTGGTTAATCCAGGCCACAACAGCCATGATCATTCTCATCATGGGCTCCATTCACATGTGGACGGTACTCACCGATCTACCTATAACAGCGGCCAAGAGTGCTGGGCGAGTTCAAGAAGGATTCTGGTTGGTGTTCTACTTAATTTTGTTACCCATGGTGGAGTTACATGTGGGCATAGGTTTTTACCGGATTGCAGTGAAATGGGGTTTTGCTCGACGGAAGGATAGAAAGAAGTTCAAAAGATTTGAAAATTATTTGACCGCCATATTTGTTGCCATTGGTCTTATTACTCTACTCCGATTCCTCTTGTTAAAAGTATAAGGAGGGATGTCTTTGGAAACGATATTCACTGATGTATTGTGCGTAGGTGCCGGACTGGCAGGAGAGCGCGTTGCCATTGAAGCTGCCTCCGCTGGCTTTGACACCATCTGTCTGAGCATTGTGCCTGCCAGACGGTCTCACTCTTCAGCGGCCCAGGGAGGTATGCAAGCTGCGTTGGGACATTGTGCCATGGGAGAGGGCGACTGTCCCGACGTACACTTCGTGGACACAGTGAAAGGCTCTGATTGGGGTGCGGACCAGGAGGTTGTTCGGTTATTTGTCGATAGAGCGCCGGAGGCGGTTCGGGAGATGGCCTTTTGGGGTATTCCTTGGAACCGGGTGGTGCCGGGAAGGTCTACCTATTTTAAGGGCGGTAAAGAGTTCGAAAAGGTGGAACCAACTGAAAAAGAGGGTTTCATAACCGCAAGAGATTTTGGTGGCACAGCAAAGTGGCGAACATGCTATACCTCGGACGGGACGGGCCACACACTGCTCTACACCATGGATAACAAAGTTGTGCAATTAGGAGTAACTGTCCATGATCGGGTGGAGGCCATTGCCCTCATTCACGATGGAGAAACCTGCACCGGTGTAGTCACTAGATGTTTGAAGACCGGAAAACTTAGGGTGTATCTGGCCAAGGCGACAGTCATCGCCACGGGAGGCTATGGCCGCATCTACCGGGAGACCACCAACGCTGTCATCAATGACGGCGGTGGAGCAATTATTGCTCTCGACACTGAAGTGGTTCCCTTGGGAAACCCTGAGGCAATACAATTTCATCCCACCGGCATTGTACCGACAAACATTTTGGTTACTGAGGGCTGTCGAGGTGATGGCGGGACACTGCTGGATGTGAATGAAGAGCGGTTTATGCCTGAATACGAACCTGAGAAAGCGGAACTGGCGTCTAGGGATGTGGTTTCTCGCTGGATGACTCATCACATCCGCCGGGGCCTCGGGGTTAAAAGTGCTTACGGGGACCACCTCTGGCTTGATATCCGCCTCTTGGGTGAGAAACACATAAAAACCAAGCTGAGGGAAGTTGAGGAGATCTGTAATAATTTTTTAGGGATCGATCCAATCACCCAGTTGATTCCGGTGCGACCGGCCCAGCATTACACCATGGCAGGAGTGCGGACCAACAAAGACGGAGCAGTTTACGGCTTAAGGGGATTATTCTCGGCGGGTGAAGCCGCGTGCTGGGATATGCACGGTCTCAACCGTTTGGGTGGTAACTCTCTCGCGGAAACAGTGGTTGCCGGAAAAATCGTGGGCGAAAAGATTGTCGAGTTTCTTCAAGACTACGAAGTGCAATACAACACCGGCGTTATACGAGGCGAGGTGACCAAACAGCAGGAACGGATCGAGCGGTTGATCTCGAGTAAAGAAGGGACAGAAGATGTTTACAGCGTGCGCAACGCTATGCAGAGCGAACTTATGGAGCGCGTGGGCATCTTCAGAAACGGTGCAGATCTGCAAAAGGCAGTAGACAATCTCCAGGAGATCTACGGCAGAGCCAAAAAAGTTGGCCTTCGTTCAAAGGGCGCTGGTGCCAACCCTGAGCTTGGCCTTGCCCTGAAAATACAAGGTATGGTGAAGCTAGCACTTTGTACGGCTTACGCGGCGCTCCAGCGCACAGAGAGTCGGGGTTGTCACGCGCGGGAGGATTATGAGGCCAGGAATGACCGCGATTGGTGGAAACGCACCCTTGCAACCTGGAAAGAGGGAGCTGATCTTCCCACTCTTGACTATGAGCCTGCCACCACATACGTTGAGCTTCCCCCGGGTGAGAGAGGATATGGGGTTTGCAAGATCATCAGCTGTGACGGCGAAATTATAGGAGAGGATAAATCATAGGAGAACGACATGGCAAGAAAGCTGAAGTTCAACATATTTCGCTACAATCCGCAGGACCCTGATTCCAGCCCTCATACGGATACTTTTCACCTGGAAGAGACTGAGAGCATGAGTCTATTCATCGCCCTCAACCAGATTAGGGAGGAGCAGGACCCTTCCCTGCAGTTCGATTTCTGCTGTCGCGCCGGCATCTGCGGGGCGTGTGCCATGATGATTAACGGCAGGCCCGGTCTGGCCTGTCACACCCTCACCAAAGAGTTGCCCGAAGAGATTACTTTGATGCCCCTGCCAATCTTCAAATTGATTGGAGATCTCTCCGTGGATACGGGTAGCTGGTTCCGAGCTATGTACGACAAGGTGGAATCGTGGGTTCACACGGATAAGAGTTTCGACCCCGAGGCTGACGAAGAGCGAATGGACAATGCTCTCGCTGAGGAGATCTATGAGTTGGAGCGTTGTATAGAATGCGGCTGTTGTGTGGCCGGCTGCGGTACTGCCAATATGCGAGGAGATTTCGTTGGTGCGGTGGCAATGAACAGAATTGCTCGTTTCATCATGGATCCGAGAGATGAGCGCAGCGAAAGGGAGTATTTCGAGATCATCGGCACTGATGAGGGGATATTCGGCTGTATGGGGCTACTCGGGTGTGAGGATGTGTGTCCCAAGCATCTTCCCCTGCAAGATCAACTCGGTATACTTCGCCGCAAAATGGGCTGGAGCGCCGTCAAGCAATTATTTAGATTCGGTAAGTAGGCGATAAGTAGAAACGAGTATATTGCGAGGAGGCAAGAGCGTCGGCAAAGAGGTCATTACGCTACGCTGTCACTTTACAACTTAATGACCCAATGACGACAAATGACGGCGAAGCCTAATGACCGACAACTCTATGCTCTATGCGGCGAACGTCGTGAGCTAAATGGCGTACTCTTTGATCCCTTCTTCATAGAGATCGTTCCCCTGCACATCATTTACAACTATGACAGGAAATTCCTCCACCTCAAGACGCCGGATGGCCTCTGGCCCGAGGTCTTCGTAGGCTACGAGTTCCGCTTTCTTAATGGCCTGAGCCATGAGGGCACCGGCGCCGCCTATTGCGGCAAAGTAGATGGCCTTGTGCTTCACCATGGCATTCTTGACAGCCTGACCTCTGGCGCCTTTCCCGATCATACCCTTCAGACCAAGACGGATCAGTTCAGGCGCATATGCATCCATGCGATAACTGGTCGTTGGGCCGGCCGCACCAACCGCCATGCCAGGCTTGGCTGGTGAAGGACCCACATAGTAGATGATCTGCCCTTTTATCTCTATGGGCAGAGGCTCGCCAGAGTGAATCAAATCGATAAGTCGTTTGTGTGCCGCATCTCTTCCGGTGTAAATAGTGCCGCTTATCAATACGCGGTCACCGGCTTGCAGACCCTCCACATCCTCATCACTCAAAGGCGGCGTTAGTCTAATCGCATCACTCATTATCTGGTTCCTTTTTTGTTGAAAAATAACTCAGCGAATCTCTCGCCCGAGCCCTGCGGGTTCCCTGTGATCTCTGTGAGAGATAAAATGAACCCTAAATTACCATCTCCTTGTGCCGGGCTGCATGGCACTGGACATTGACCGCAACCGGTAAACTGGCGATGTGTGACTCCATCATAGCCACGTGTACGGCCAGAGAAGTGATTCTGCCGCCTAGACCCTGGGGTCCAATTCCTAAGGCGTTTATCTTCTCATATAATTCAGCCTCTAAGGATGCGAGCTCTGCATTTGGGTTTTGACTTCCCAAGGGACGGAGCAAAGCCCTCTTGGCTAATAATGCAGCAGTTTCGAAAGTGCCGCCGATTCCTACACCCACAATAGTGGGAGGACAGGGATTGGCACCAGACTCTTTGATTCTCTGTACCACGAAATCTTTAACACCTTGGATACCCACAGCCGGAGTCAGCATGGTAACTCGGCTCATGTTTTCGCTGCCACCCCCTTTGGGGGCAACTATTAGGCGAATCCTGTCACCTGGAACTACGTCGATGTGGATGACAGCAGGGGTGTTGTCTCCAGTGTTTTTGCGAGTAAAGGGATGACAGACGCTTTTACGAAGATATCCTTCCTGATAGCCTTGTCGAACGCCCTCGTTGATAGCCTCCTTGAGGTCTCCCCCCACGAGGTGTACTTCTTGCCCAAGTTCCACAAAGACAACGGCAAAACCGGTGTCCTGGCAGATGGGAATTCCTTTCTCTTGGGCAATGCGAGCGTTTTCCACCAGCTTTTCCAAAATGTCTTTACCTGTGGGTGAGACTTCCAGCTCAATTGCCTTGTGGAAGGCCGCTAAAACGTCTTCTCCCAGATGAGTGTTAGCTTTAATACAAAGGTCACGAATTGCTGCAGTGATCTGGCTAGTATTTATTTCTCTCATTGGAACTCCTAGGGACGCAAAGCGCATAGCGCCGAGCGCAAAACGTTCCGCTATGCGCCATGCTCTTTGCGCAGTGCGCTCTGTAGCTTTGAGCCAAATATCACAAGCCATGTTATAATAGAGACTCACCTCGGTCAATCTTTTTCCTGGAGGTTCTTTGACCCTTATGGTTGCTGCAAAACCGTTTGAAAGAACAACTCAAATTGTGTATTCTCAAGGCTCTATTATTAAAATGGGGTGATCGACCATTGGGTAACGAGCAGCATTCATCAGCTCTGAGGAAAAAGGAGAGTTGTGCCGGCCCGGATTCGATACTGGAGTTCCCATGACAGCGAGGCGCCAAAAGAAAACGAAAAGCGGTAAGGCTGTAAGGAAACAGAAGAAAACACCAGTCAAAACCGCATTAGAAGAAAAAGAGCCCAAAGAAAAGTTTGAAGTGGAGTTCTATCGGGACTGGTGTAAGGGGTGTGGCATTTGTGCGGCCTTCTGCCCTGCCGGCGCTATCTCTATGAACGACAAAGGAGAGCCGGAGGTCAGCAAACCCGAACTCTGCACCGGCTGTACATGGTGTGAAATTCGCTGTCCCGATTTTGCTGTCCAGGTGAAAGAGAAGAAAGAAGGAGAGGTATGTGAGGCATAGTTTAGTAAGCGGTAAACAGTTAGCAGTTAGCGGGAATCTTTGAAAAAACTCTACCGCTGACTGCTCACTGCTCACGGCTCACCAAGGAATCTTCATGGGAAAAAAGGGAAAAAAGAAACCTCGTCTTCTCCAAGGAAACGAGGCCATTGTCGAGGGAGCCCTGGCTGCGGGCTGCAGTTTTTTTGCCGGCTATCCCATAACCCCCGCCTCTGAGATTAGCGAGATACTTGCCTATCGTTTGCCTCAAGTAGGAGGTACATTTATTCAGATGGAGGATGAGATTGCCAGTATTGGGGCTGTGATTGGGGCAAGCTTGGCTGGGGCAAAATCCATGACTGCCACGAGTGGACCAGGATTCTCTCTCATGCAGGAGAATCTAGGTTTTGCTTGCGTGGCCGAGGTTCCTTGTGTGATTGTTAATGTCATGCGGGGTGGCCCTTCAACTGGGCTACCCACTAATCCCTCCCAGGGAGATGTTATGCAATCTCGCTGGGGAACCCATGGAGACCACCCCATAATCGTTCTTGCCCCGTCGAGTGTGCACGACTCCTTTGAGGTCACGGTTAAAGCTTTCAATTTCTCAGAGCGTTATCGCACGCCGGTGATCGTGCTATCCGATGAGGTGGTGGCCCACACTCGCGAGACAGTGATGCTGCCGGAGCCCGACGAAGTAGAGGTACTGGATCGAATCAAGCCGACTATGCCACCGGAGTGGTACATTCCATACGAAGACACCAGCCGGGGAGTACCTCCAATGGGAATCTTTGGCGATGGTTATCGATATCATGTTACCGGACTTATTCATGACATTCGCGGTTTTCCCACTGCCAGGGCCGATGAAATCGAACCCTTCATGAAGAGGATTCACCGGAAGATAAGCCAACATTTTCATGATATCCAGATTGTGAAACACTTTCTGACCGAGGACGCCGAGGTTCTTGTCATCGCTTACGGTTCCGTGGCCCGCTCTGCCAAAAGAGCAGTGCTGGATGCAAGGGAAATGGGGGTCAAGGCAGGATTGCTCCAGCTGGTTACCCTCTATCCGTTTCCGCGGACAGATGTGGTGGAGGCCATCCGAAACATGAGGGTGGTTTTGGTTCCCGAGATGAACATGGGACAGATTTCCCGAGAGGTCAAACGGGTGAATGAAGGGATGAGCCGGGTGGCGACCTTGAATCGAATTGATGGCGGCATGATCACTCCTCAGCAGATCTATGAATGGCTCATAAAGGAATAAAGTGAGATGGCAGAAATTACTAAGTTGGTACATAAGTATTTACGGCATGACAAGAAATTCCCCCATGTCTGGTGCCCAGGTTGTGGCAACGGCATTGTACTTGGAGCCATGATCCGGGCCATAGACCGGCTTGGCTACAGCAAAGACGAGATAGTCATGGTTTCCGGCATCGGTTGCTCGGGTCGGCTACCGGTTTACGTAGATTTCAACACACTACACACCACTCACGGGCGAGCCCTCACTTTCGCTACTGGGATCAAGTTGGCAAAGCCGGAGCTTAAAGTTATTGTGGTTATGGGTGATGGTGATGCCACTGCCATCGGTGGCAATCACTTTATCCATGCAGCGCGGCGGAACATTAACCTCACCGCCATCATAATAAACAATAATATTTACGGCATGACCGGCGGTCAGTACTCTCCCACAACCCCCTACGGGATGAAGGCCACAACCGCTCCCTACCGGCATATTGAACACGCTTTTAACATTGCTGAGCTGGCGGTGACTGCCGGGGCTGTCTTTGTGGGCCGGGGTACCGTCTACCATGCCCGTTTATTGGACAAACTTATAGAGAAGGCTTTACAAAAACGAGGTTTTGGCGTGGTGGAGGTAATCACCCATTGTCACACCCAGTATGGACGCAGGAATCGCATGGGTGATGCTGTGGCCATGATGAACTGGCAAAAGGAGCACGCCGTCCGTATCGAGAGAGTGGGGGATCTGAGCGAGGAGGAGCTCAAGGATAGGTTCACCATTGGCGTGTTGGCGGACAGGGATCTCCCCGTGTACACCGAACAATATGATCTGGTGCGACAACAGGCTCGGGAGTTGCCCCACCGCTGACGCATAAGCCATTTTCCCCACGGTGTAAGTAGAGTAAAAAAACAAATCAGCAATATCTAGGGTAATCTAATATGGGATGTGAGATATGAGATTTAACCCTGGCCGATTTGCTTGAGTATTCATCCTCCATCGTACATCAATTTGCTCCCAACTTCAGGAATTCAAATTTCGTCAAGGCTAAGCTGGTTTTTTGAATGTTGTTTTCGAGTTGGAGAAATGAATGGGTGAACGTTACGAGATATGCCTGAGTGGTTCCGGTGGGCAGGGGCTCATTTTGGCCGGGATTATCCTGGCTGAAGCTGCTGGAGTTCACGAAAAAAAACATGTTGCTCAGAGTCAATCGTATGGGCCTGAGGCTCGCGGTGGGGCAAGCAAGGCCGAGGTGGTGATTAGTGATGAAGAAATTGACTATCCCATGGCCACGAGACTGGACCTTTTACTGGCCATGAATCAAAAGTCCTCGGATTCTTTTTACTTTGACTTGAAGCCGGAAGGAACCCTGGTAGTGGACTCTACTTTCGTGACCCAAACCCCAACCACCAAGGCTATCCGTATCCCCTTTACTGAACTTGCCCGTAAAGAACTGGGCAAGGAGATGGTCGCCAATATTATTGCTCTGGGTGCTCTTGCAACCCTGACCAAGGTGGTATCCTTGAAAGCCCTGGAAGCTGCTGTGCTGGCACGTGTTCCAAAGGGAACCGAGGAGTTGAACCGAAAGGCATTACAACTGGGTAGCAAAGCAGCCAAAAGGATTCTGAAAGAGAGGGAACCCGAGGCTATATTAGGTCACGGGCCAAACCATGAAGATACTCCTTACGAATGATGACGGTATCTATGCCAAGGGCATAGAGGTGTTACACAAACACCTCCGCAAGGACAGTGAGGTGATTGTAGTGGCCCCTGAATTCGAGCAAAGCGCTGTGGGGCACGCAATTACTCTCACCGATCCCTTGTTGGTCAAACCTGTAAACCGTAACGGGAGTTTTTTCGGCTATGCAGTGAAGGGTACCCCTGCAGATTGCGTCAAGTTGGCGATCAATGAACTTGTAGTGCAAAAGCCGGATCTGGTGGTCTCGGGGATAAATCTGGGCGCCAACGTGGGAATCAATGTAATTTACTCCGGCACTGTATCCGCTGCCACCGAGGGGGCAATTATGGGAGTGCCCAGCATGGCAATTTCCATAAACACCTTTAGAGATCCTGACTTCGAGCCGGCTGCTCGCTTCGCCCGTTTGCTGGCACGACAGGTGAACAAATACGGACTTCCTCCTCATACTTCCCTGAATGTAAATGTTCCGGCCATTCCTGAGAATGAAATAAAAGGTATAAAAATCACCCGCCAGGGTGTCACCCGCTTTGTGGAAAGCTTCGACCGCAGAGTGGATCCTCGGGAAAATGTTTACTATTGGCAGTGCGGCAGCACTCCGCCCTTAGCAGAAGATGACGACACCGATGCTTGCGCTTTGGCGGGGAATTATATTTCCATAACTCCCATCCACCATGATCTCACCAACTATGACTTTTTGAGATCTCTTAGTGATTGGTCATTTACTGACACTCTAGAATAAAGTTTCAGCTTTTTTTCTTTGAGAAGAACGGAAAAAGAGCATGGGAAGCAAAATAAAATGGCGAACTAAAAGTGGCCATTAACAAGTCGGCCACTGCCTTGACAAGTAAGAATATGAGTGTTAGGGATAGCACTCCTACTGTTCGATGCGCCCGTAGCTCAGCCCGGATAGAGCGCCGGACTACGAATCCGTAGGTCGCAAGTTCGAATCTTGCCGGGCGCACCAGAAAAGAAAGCGCACGGACCGAAGGGTTCGGGCGCTTTGTTTTTAGAAGGATGTAAACGGGTCAAGTCTCCGTTTGACTGACATTGGTGCTGGTTTTTCAACGTCCTTGCTGAATCATAGATCTTTAGTAATCTAACCTTTCAGCCTCTCTACCGCACTGTTCGCCAAACTACAGGTGTTCAACCCGTTTTGCTTTCAGATCTCAGGCAGATTCTCGTTATCAGGTGCCTTGTCAGGCAAAGCGCTACACTCCTCAGCCCATATAAATTTGCCCTCTTCTGTTTAACAGGATCTTGTTGGTTCTCTTGATTCAATGCCAGTGAGAAAAATGGATTCATTCGACTCCCTTGTCTCTGATCATCACGTGGGAGATAATAATAAAAAATCAGGGAAAAGAGAGATGTGAAGGAGTCAAGGAGAAGTAGCGATGTCCGATCAAAAGAAAGTGGTGGCCATAAATGGCTCCCCCCACGCAGGACTTGGAAACACCTCGCAGATGATTGCCATGCTTAGGCCACACCTGGAGAAAGAGGGCTTTAAGCTCGAAGAGCTGTTTTTGAGTCAATACAAAATTAACTACTGTATTGGCTGCGGGGTTTGTATAGAGAAGGGAGCCTGTTGGATCGCAGACGATTACAAGACCGTGAGTAAAAGACTACTGGAAGCGGAGGCAATTATCCTGGCTTCACCGGTGTATTTTCTCAGCGTCACCGGACAGATGAAAACTTTCCTGGATCGTTCCCTCACCTATGGCCACAAGCCAAGGGGCACCTGGAAACCGGGTCTTGCTGTAAGTGTTTCTTCAGGGGCGGGGGAAACCTCAGTGGCTGAATACCTTAAGTATGTGCTGAGGATTTTTGGGGCTTTTCCCGTGGGGGCTCTGACTTCGATTGCGGTGGGACCGGGTGAGTTTGTAGGGAAAGAAGCTGTCGCAGACAGGGCGGCGGATCTCGCGCGCGATCTGATCCGGGCCTATAAGAAAGGACGCCGTTATCCCGCCACGGATTTAGATCTGAGGTTCTGGAGGTTTATGAGTTATTTGATAAGTGAGCATCGGGAGCTGATGAAGTCGGACCATGACCACTGGCAGAGGCTGGGTCTCTACGATCACTTCGAGGCTTATGTAGGTCAAGCCGCGGCCCCGCCGAGCATGGAGCCGGGCGTGAGAGAGGCCTGGATCGAAGAGTTGATACAGGAGCAGAAGGAGGGGACTTTCGTCCCCAGTGGGCCTGAGCCCAAGATGAAAGCTGACGCCGCTGCTGTACCGGGTGTAACTACAGCTCTTGAGCTTCTGCAGAGTATGCCCCAGAGTTTCAACCCCAAGGCAGCAGAGGGATTCAAGGCAGTCTATCAATTCGAGGTTTCAGGAGATGAGGAGTTTACTGCCCATATTAGGATCGCCGACCAAGAGGCAAGCTTCCATGAGGGGTCGACCGAAAACCCCGATGTGGTAATCAAGACTACCGCCAAGGTGTGGCTCGACATAGCCAGGGGCGAAATAAGTGGGCGGTGGGCATTTATGACGAGGAAATATATAGTCAAAGGAGACTTGACGCTCCTAATGAAACTCAGATCACTGTTTGGCGGCTAGCATTGCGAAAAACTGGTTCGTTACCGGGGTAGACCTCCGTTCGAAATACCAAACATTTCGATTCCAAAAAACACGACTTCATAGAGATCCCATATACACTTTAGCCTTCCCCCCTTTACCCGGGTCAAGTGCTTACAATTGAATAGTGCAGGCTTAAATCTACATGGGAGTAGTGGTGAGGGCAAAAAGATGGTGGGCAATCGTTCCAACAAGTGGAACATGATCGGGAAGGTCATCTTTTGGTGTCTCATGCCGTTCTTTTTTGCGGGATTTGTGCGTTTCTATTCTGCAATTTTCGATTTAATCTACGGGATTCTACTCATTGCCATTTTTGGTGATAAAGCCAAAGGTGCGGTATTCATAATCTCCCTTTTGACTTCTCTCGCTTTCTCCATGGCAACCTGCTTATTTTTATGGAAGCAATATAAAAAGCATATCTTAGAAAATTGATCTAACCGACGGAAATTTTGGGAATTCGCTTGTTGGGTTGACCATGAGGAAAGGGGGAGTTACCTTTAGTATTATTCCCTACCATTGCAGTGTGTTTAAAAGGAGGGTAATCATGGAAAGACAATCAGGAGGCTATCTGATAGGTACTGAGCACCTCTCGCCAGAAGAAAGATATCGTGAGAGGCGAGCCAGGCAGATCTGCGAGCAGGTCTCCAAAGAGGTTGACTTTGACCTGGATTCTCTTGGGCAGGTGAATGCGTGTGTTCAGTTTGTCTATGGCCATTTAGATGAGGCGGAGTTGTGGGAGCGAGCCCGGGCAGAAATGGAGCAAGGTGCAGGGCTGTGAGCTTCTCTATTTTCCCGGCAAGCAGGATTAATTTCAGATTAAGAAAGAAGGTTTCTGGAATTTAACGAATGAAAAGTCAACAATTTGACCCTTTCCTCAGCCGCAGGGCACGCGACATCCGGAACGGTCTGTCCAAAGCCCTCATGCAGTCGCTAGAGAATCATGACGCTGAGCACTTCAGACAGGAGGGAAAAAAGTTCGGAGCCGGGGGCCTGGCTCCAGCCCACCGGAGCTACGTAAGAGATCGGCTGAAACGCTATGAAGAGGCCTTCTCTGAAGCGCAAGAACATGGTTTCAGCGACAGCTTCAGACAGGCACTCATACTCTGGGACAAAAGGCTTTTCTTTGAGGCTCATGAGCGGCTGGAAAGCACATGGCAGGAAGTCTCGGGCGACGACAACGCTATGGCCATAAAGGGACTTATAAAGGCAGCCGGAGTCTATGTGCACATGGAGGGAGGTCACGAGGAGGCTGCAAAAACACTTGCAGGCAAAGCTTTGACGCTTCTTCAGGAACACGGCTCCAGTCTATCCCCTCCCTTAGACTTGAGGGAGTTGTTTGAGAAACTCAAGAGACAAGACCCTGTTCCCCCCCAACTGTTAGACCACGGTCAGTGAGGTGCACTGAAATGAGTGCACCTTTTCCTTGCGGTGCATCTCATTAATCTGGCATCTTTTTCGGCCCCTTCCAGGAGCGAAAACGTTCGACCTCTTTGTCGAGTCCGTCTTCAAGGTGAGATCCGTGTTGAGAAGTTATCACCTTGTAGATTTCTATCATTCCTTGGGCCACTCTGTCCTGGGCCCTCAGAATGAAAACCGGTTCGTCTTCCCCAACATTTGGAATGTCTATTTTTCCATACTTTCCTGATATAGCCATAATAGGCCTCCTTTCAACCCTACACTCCCACAATTGTGTATTGCGCCAGTCATTCTTCGTTAAAGGTATCCCGCCACATGTAGTAATTCAACCTCTAAAATCTTAAAATTCGGGGATCACACGGCTGGCAGGAATTCTTTATGGGTTGAACAGAGCAGGGTCTGTTGCTCTCAGTAGGATCCAGCATTATAATTAAAGTGTGGGTAATAGTTTCCAAGTTGCGGAAACGAGAAGACGAACAACCCACAGTGTATTTACAAGATACATAAACGCCGACCAAAGGTTTATGAGCGTTGTGCATATACAGGAGGATTACTATGAAAGCGTCGATTATATTTACTGGAACAGGACCTATCCTCATTCTGACCACTTACGAATCTTTGGAGGATAGAAAATTTATCGAGAAGTTGGCAGCCAAGGGGATAAAGAAGTTTATCGCCTATGATGTCCCCTTGGATCAGGTAAAAGAACAGTATGGACAGCATTTCGATGCTGTCATGGGAGACGTGAAACAGACGGATGACCTTCGGGTGCTTGACTTCGACGGTCACAGAATCTTTTACAGCTTCTCCCTGCACGAGCTTGGCAGCTCTTTTGTGTACGAAGCGGCTGCTTAGGGAATAAGGCTGGAAGGCAAACAATTCCAAGATCTCTATCACTCCACAATCGGGAGGGCGGTTGATGATCCATGTTTGTCCACCCTTCCAGCCTATCCTGAATAACAACTCGGTTAAGGGAGGGTCATCATTTTACTCTTTATTCTAAGTTGTTATCTCCCTTCGTTCTTTTCCATCAAATCCCGAAGACAAATGGGCTTGCTTTCTACCCCTTCTGTATGGTATACAGCCACAATTTTTGACTACAGGTATAGGGGTAAGTGAATTACGCTCTTCCTTGCGGAGTTCGGGTTGGTTAAGCAAATTATCCACAAACCGGTCACCAAACTCGCGATCTTGCTGAGTGGATTTGGTTCACGTGAGAATCGGAGACATCGCAGAGTCAAAATCAAGTGGCCCGTGGTGATGACCACAAGTAAGGGCCTAGTAGATGGTCGGACTCGCAATATCAGTCTCGGAGGGGCATTTATTCGCTGTCCCGTAAAACCTATATTGGAAGAAAGTTTTCGCCTGGTGATGACCACTAAGGACCGTCTCATTCTCGTCAATGCGGAGTTGGTTTGGTCAAATGGCCATACATCTGAGGGTAAATCCAGCCAACATGAAATGGGTATCCGCTTCACGAAACTTTCCAGTAACGACCGCTCTTTCCTGAGTGGTGTCATTTCCAAGCACACCTAAAACCAACTAGGCACGATCAGCCAATACTCCATCACTCCAATAATCCATAAGTCTAACAAAAGAGTTCCACGTCAGGCATCCCATAGAGCGCCCTGATGTGATCGATGACCGTATCGGGAAGGTAGCGTCCCCAGATTTTTATGGGCAACTGCTCGATGTGGGTGTGTGGGCAGACTCCGACGGCGAGGAGGTATTCTATGAGAAACTCAACATTCATGGGAATGTAGCCCCTATACAGCTTATTGTCTCTTTGGGCTACGATTCTTTCCTCGTGGAGGCTGTTTCCTAACTCAGACTCTACCATGTCGGGGAAGGTAGAAAGTATCAATTCGGTTATGAGAGTTGGTTTCGCGCCCTCCAATAGAGGCTCCAAGCCCTTTTTCAACTCTGTTTCAGAAAGGCCTCGATTAAGATATTTTCGCCAAGCCCGTGTATCCATATAGCGGCGGCAAACATGATCTGGATCCCATGGTACTTCAATAATTAAACTGGTGGCCTGATAATCTCCTGAAAAACTTTCCCTGTCATTCACTCGGATTTTCAGCTGCTCAGATAACTCTTTCTCTAAAAGAGACAGTTTTTCCCTGCTTGCAACAATTTTTATGCCTCCAACGTCATGGATCTTTAAGGCCGACTTATCCAAGTTTATCTTGTTATCCTTGAACATCTTGGCAATATCTTTCTCCGCCCTGATAAACTCGAAGTCCATGAGATTTTTGGGGGTAATGAGTTCCTCCAGAGTAACGTTATGGTCTCTTGCTCTTCCCTGGGCCATTTCCTTGGCCCTATTTTGGACCACCTGAAAAATCCAGTTGGCAACATATCGGTTGGCCTTCTCCGCGATCCGTCTTGGCCGTTTTATTCTATAGAGACCCAGGAGGCGGCTGTCGTTATCGATATAAATAGATCCGTTGATGGGTGCTTCTCGGTAAAAAAACTCAGGATTGGTGTTGTACAGACTCACAAGCTCATAGACACGAGCGCTTCCGTCCAGAGGACTGTTGCAGATGACATCGCGGAGTTGGCCTTTAAACTGAATGCGTTTTTGCCTGAAAACTGTTCCGTGGACTCGCTCCAGTAAAACCCTCATCATGGACTCAAGAGTTTGACCCAGGACAAAGCCGTCACAGATGAGGATTTGCGTGATGCGTAAGCCATCGTCAGGCTCCAGCCAACCCAGAAGCCAGCGTTCGGCAATATCAAATAGATGGTCTCGGTGTATGAATGAAGAGAGGTACATCTTTGCTTGTCCAAGAAGCTGCGCCTAGCTTTGCCGTATAAGGAGCTTACCAAAATGTGGGGTAAGATAACAATTCATTTCGTGACCAATTGGTACTCATCCCCTGATTGCTGAACGCGGACTGTTCTATCTGGGTTAGGTGGCTATGAATACTCGGTATCCACAAGATTCAGCGTCATGCAAAAGCAGGAATCATGCCAAGCAGTGAAAGTTCAAAAGAGCCGGAGACCCCAACTTTCGCTGTAGGTTTGGCGGCTATTTTTTAAGCCTGTCGGCAGTTTTTTGCAGAGCATTACGTACTAGTTGAGTATATAATAAACGATCAGTCTTGGCCCGCCAAGATAATACGGTGTAACCATATGAAGAGACTTTTTGTGTGTCTACTGACAGTAGTTTGGTTGCCCACATCCGCAGCCCTTGCTAAGGAGGCCGCGGTGTACTTTGACCTCGCCTCGAAAAGCTCTTCGGCCAACAAAAAGATCGAGTACTATTGCAAGGCGCTCGAGTTGGATCCAAACCTAGCGTCGGCATACGCTAAGAGGGGCATACTCTTCTATTTCCAAGGAAAATATCAAAAGGTTATTGAGGATTTTGAAAACTACACGAGACTCCGGCCCGACGACGGCGAAGGCTATAGGATGTTGGGAATGGGCTACTTATATTTAGGAACCTATGACGCAGCCATAGCCACCTTCAATCAGGCCTTGAAGGTTGATCCAAATTTGACTAGCGCCCTTTGTTACCGAGCGGAGGCCTACAGAAGAAGCGGTCAGAACGAAAAGGCCATTAGCGATTCCACTGAAGCGATTCAACTGGCAAGAGATCTCCGGATTTTAGCGGACGCCTACATCACACGGGCCAAGGTTTATCGGGAACTCGGTCTTCAAGACAAGGCCTATGCCGATGTCAGGGCAGCTTTACTGAAGGATCCAAGGACCTATTTTTACAGACACATATCGGCTTATGCCAGCTTGGAGGAAATGAGAACTGCCGGGCTGATTGGTATAATCGTTCTGGCATTGGTGCTGATTTTGGGATTAAAGTTCAAAGCTCCTAAGAAAGATGAATAGAGTTGTAGGGCGGTGGAAATTTCTCTATCAATAGAGAGCACTAGATGCTCTCACCAGCACGGGAGAGACACCGTGTACCATCCATGAGGATTACCGTAGAAGGGAGACATGATATGGAGGAATTAATAAGATCTATGGCCGAAATGGTGAATAAAGAAGAAGCAGAGGGCTATTTGGTCTCATGCTGCGTCAAAGACGAGGCTGGCACCTACCAAATTATGTCGGGAGCCAGGGCTTCAGAAAAATTCACAACCCCCTATAATCTTTATGCAGGGTTACTGGGGAAGTTATTCCATACCATCACCCAGGGTCATCCTGAGCCCCAGGAATTACTTCAGCGAGTACTAGATAGAGCCATAGAGGAGTTCAACGAAACGATACAAGACGAAAGCCGGTCTCTCGGTGAGTTTACCGTAGTTGGGAAACTGTAATATGTAAGAGTAGGAGCCATATCTGTTATTTGTTATTATGGTAAACAGCCTTCA
>JAJDNB010000244.1 GCA_022340905.1 Deltaproteobacteria bacterium
GGTCAGAGCAGGAATTATCCCATCCCAGGCAGTGTTGACCGGGACAAACTTGACACCCATGGCTTTGGCCATCTCTTTCGCCATGTCAATGTCGAACCCGACAAATTCACCCTTTTTGTCTGTCATCTCAAAGGGCATATACCCTGATTCAAACCCGACCTTTAGCTCGCCCTGCTGCAGAATTCCCTCGAGAGTAGATTGCTCAATTAGATCCATGCGAACATTTGTGCTTGCCGGAGCCGCTTTTTCAGCCTGCTGTGGCTGCTGCTGACATCCAACGAAATACAGTGAAATGAGGAGAGCGAAAAGCAATCCGGTTACCTTAAACAAATTCTTCATACTACACCTCCCATATTGTTATAATTGCCTCCCCACAACCTATGGCCTTCCACTGCAGGTTGGGAGTCGTCAGTAAGACTTGCCTTCGTCCAGAAGCTCTTCGATGTTCATCTGGATCTTGCAATCTGGACATTTAGGAATATCTTCTTCTGGGATGTAGACTATCTGGGTTCGTTTACATTTGGGGCATTTGACCTGGACGGCTTCCCTTTTGTCTCGCATGGTCGGTTTCTCCTGCTCAGGACCTATTACCATAACCACTAGTGCAGAACAAGAGAGAAAAGTCCTTTGAACCCCATCTTTACCTCAATGCTGGAAGGGTTTTTCGTTTACGTTACCTGGAGACGCTCCCGTACTCGATCTCCTGAAATGCCCAGGACGGCGATGGACTTGTTCTTAGAAGTGGCACCAGATTTGATTGACAGCTGCGCCTGAGGAATCTTCATTTTCTTGGCGAGAATTTTGAGTAAATGCTTGTTCGCCCCACCCGCCACCGGAGCTGCAGTTATTCGTACCTTGAGAAATTCACCGTGAGGGCCCACCACCTCATCCCGGGAGGCTCGGGTTTGAACCTGCACCTTGATGATTACCCCAGCTTCATTCTCAGTCAAATAGGGAGGCAGCTTGGTCATTGCGGATTTGGAAATGAGAGAATTAGTTGATCAGAAAATTAGTTAATTCGTTGAAACCGTTGAAGTCGTCTACCGCAGAGGTCAGAAGTCGGAGATCAGAGATCAGTTTTAACCCTGACCTCAGACCTCTGATGTCTGACCTCTGAGTTCTACTTGCTGCCAGCCTGTCCCGCCTGTCCCGAGCTTGCCTCGGGGAGCTTGTCGCGGGGCTGCCACTTGCCCGCAGCTTGCTACCCTTAATCGCTCCATAGCCGCATATTGTCAATCAGTCGTGCTTTACCCACAAATACAGCCATAGCCATCACCGCCTTGGGAGTTACTTCGACTATATCAACCATGGTATCCTCGTCCACCACTTGTACGTACTGAATTTTGCAGTGTGCTTCGGCTTCTATTATCGCCTTAGTTCTGTCTATCAACACCTCAACTCGACGCTCGCCCTCTTGCACCAGCTCGCGGGCAGCAAGGAGAGAGCGGTAAAGAGCAAGAGCCGATTGCCTCTCGTCTTTGGAAAGATAGGTATTGCGGCTGCTCATGGCCAGGCCATCGGACTCACGCACAGTGGGGTGAGGAATAATTTCCACTCCCAGATTAAGGTCTTTGCTCAGCCTCTTGACCACCACTGATTGCTGGAAATCTTTCTCTCCAAAAACTGCCAGATGGGGGCGGACTGCACAAAACAGTTTGGTCACTACCAGGGTCACACCTGAAAAGAAGTCTCTCCGGTAACGACCACAAAGATTCTGGCTGAGATGGTCTACCAAAACTCTGGTCTGAAATCCGGATGGATACATCTCTTCAACCTCTGGGGCGAAAATGACATCTACCCCTAGCTCGCGGCAGAGGTCGAGGTCCCGCCCAAAATCTCGGGGATACTTGTCAAGATCTTCTCCCGGGCTAAACTGGGTTGGATTGACAAATATGCTTACGACTACTCGGTCTGCCCGGCGCAAAGCCTCTTTCACCAGGGCGAGGTGCCCCTGGTGCAGGTACCCCATGGTAGGGACAAAGCCGACGGTTCGGCTTTCGCGGCAGCATTCATCTCGCCACCTGGCCATCTCAGCTGTGGTTCGCAGTATTTCCATGATAAAGGACCCTTCGTAGGCGAAGCCAACCATTGGAGATTGGGGACAAAGATAAAGTCTGAACAGACAGGCGTACTTCTGAAGATGGGAAGAAAAATATGACCTTCTTGGTTTAGAGGGAAGACAATCGACTTTATGGTTTGGTAAAGAACTTCAGTTTGCTTTCCAGATCTTCCGCCTCGGCCTCCTCCTCTTTCTGCATGTCAAGCATTTTCTGGTATGTCTCGATGGTAGCGCGTATTTTTAATTCAAATTGGGTCCGCTGTCTCTTGAGCTCAGCTATATCCTCGTGAATCTGGGCCAATCGGTTATGGGCATTGTTCAGTATGCGCTCTGCCTTAACCTCGGCTTCAGAGACCAGGAGCTTTGACTCTTTCTGAGCATTAACCTTCATTTGCTCCACAGTCTTCTGCGCACTAATGAGAGTATTCTTCAACGTTTGTTCCCGATCACGGTGTTCTCCGAGTTGCCTCTCCTTTTCTCCCACCTCCTGCTTTAATTCGTCTATCTCTTTGCGCAAGCCACTCAGCTGATCTGCAACTTTTTGCAGAAAGGCCTCGACCTCCTTGGGATCCAACCCCTTAAAGAACCTGAGGCGAAACTGCTTTTGCTGAATTTCGAGAGGGCTCAGTAACATTGCTGACTCCTGTGTTAGGGCTATCTAAGGCGACATCCTCCAACCTTCTTGTTAGTGGACAAACTGTCTAGCCAGATCATGAAGCGAAGCGACCAGAAATCTTTGCAAAAATATGATGGCCAAAATCACTATTACGGGTGAAAAATCAATACCTCCAAAAGAAAGAGGTAGACGGCGTCTTATGGCTAAGAGAACCGGATCGGTAATACTGTAAAGAAAACGGACGATTGGATTGTATGGATCCGGGTTGACCCACGATATGACTGCTCTGGCAATAATAATCCACATGTAGAGATTGAGAACAAGTCCAATAACACTCGCCAAGGCCACCAACAAATTGCCCATTACAAACATTCATATTTCCTTTCAGCCTTCCTTCTTGCCAAGGCAACATTATCTCGATTTCCTTACCCTGTCAAGAAAAATCCCTTATTTTCAAGAAGATAAACGTTTAGCACCTCTCGAGGCAGTTCGGGCGCATTGACATTTATGAAACCATCTTTGATAATGACCAGCGTGCCTTTATCCCGGGTGCCCATCCGCAAACACAATCATCTAGTTCCCCTTGACAGGGGAGGGGAAAGGGACGGAGTTTCCAGATGGACACCAATTACGGAATTACGAAGCGGCAACCTCCGCATAATGTACCTAGCAATTCTCGTACCCAAACCTTGTGCAACGGCACCTTCAGTTCTGATTTTACCTGTTAAGAGAGGGAGATAACTATGGTTGGTTCCAAAAAAATAGGACTTATCGGCGGAGGGAATATGGGCGAAGCCCTAATCAAAGGGCTATTGCAGTCCGGTCATTTCGACACCAGCCAGATAACCGTAAGTGACATAAGCCGGGATCGACTCACCTATCTCCAGGAAAATTACCAGGTGTCAACCGTTAGCGACAACGGCAAGGTTGCCCGGGCTGCGGATGTAATTGTCCTCGCCGTCAAACCACAGCAGATGGGGGATGTCCTGGCCGAAATCCATGGGCAGGTTCAACACCTGCCTCTAGTAATTTCCATCGCAGCTGGGGTCACCATTGCCGCTATTGAGCAGGTACTCGGCGAGGCAGTACCTGTGGTCAGGGTTATGCCCAACACTCCTGCACTGGTCTTGACCGGAGCTACTGCAATTACCGGAGGGGCACATGCAAGTAGCGATCACCTTGCCACGGCCAGGATGCTCTTTGAATCAGTGGGACTGGTTGTCGAAGTGGACGAATCCCACATGGATGCAGTCACTGGCTTGAGTGGCAGTGGGCCCGCCTATGTCTACCTATTCATTGAGGCTCTAACAGATGGTGGCGTCTTGATGGGCTTACCTCGCCCGGTTGCCCGGGCCTTGGCGGTGCAGACCACAATGGGTGCTGCCAAGCTTGCGGCCAGTAGCGACAACCATCTCGCTGCCCTCAAGGACCAGATTACTTCTCCTGGTGGTACAACCATTCACGGTTTGGCTGTCTTGGAAAGCGAAGGGATGCGGGGAATGCTCATGGAAGCAGTGGAGGCGGCAACTCAGCGAGCTAGGAAACTGGGCAAGGGATAATAACAGAGCTCCCAAACCCATCTATCGTTCAATCGTGGTCATTTGCCTCTGGCGTCATTCGGGCTGGCGCCCGTCATCTTGGGGCAAAGGGCATGGGGCATAGAGCATAGGGTAAAATAGTAAGTTTGCTTGCCCCATGCTCCTTGCTCCTCGCTCCATGCTAAATGACAGCGCAGCGTATTGACGGCCACGGTTAGTGGCCAAATGACCTAATGAATTATGGTTGCTCACTGGAGTATGCGTAGTTCTTATGCAGCGGACCGCAACCAAGCGACAACTGACCGCCTAGGCCGGCTGGATCTCCATACTCATATCGACCGCGCGAGCTGAATGGGTTAGGGCTCCAACTGATATCAAATCTACCCCTGTAGCAGCTATCTCACCGACATTCTCCAGGGTAATTCCACCGGAGGCCTCGAGAGGGATTTTGCCTTTGGTTCTCCGCACTGCTGCAGCCATGGTGTGTAGGTCCATGTTGTCCAACATCACTACATGAGCACCTGCAGCTATTGCCTCGTCAAGTTGCTCCAGGGTCTCCACCTCCACTTCCACCCTAAAAGTGTGCGAACTGCTATCCAAAGCCGCCTGAAGCGCCTTTCTAATGGATCCCGCTGCCACGATGTGATTGTCTTTGATGAGCACCCCGTCGTAGAGTCCGAAACGGTGATTGTAGCCCCCTCCTAAGCGAACCGCAGCCTTCTCTAACAAGCGATATCCCGGAGTGGTCTTGCGGGTGTCCAAAATACGGGCCCTGGTTCCCTTTACCTTGTCAACAAAAGCATTGGTAAGTGTGGCGATACCGGAAAGTCTCTGCAGAAAATTGAGCGCCGTCCGTTCTGCCGCGAGGATGGCTGCTAAATCGCCCGTCACCTCCAAGAGAGTATCTCCCTCATTAGCGCGGCTCCCATCTTTCAGGGGAATATGAACCTGCAACTCTCTGTTAACAGCCCAGAAGACCTGTCTCGCCACATCGATACCGGCAAGCACCAGTGGCTCTTTGGCCACAATCCGCCCCTCGCCCTGAGCCCCTGGTGACACCGTACATGAAGTGGTTATATCGCCACTGCCTATGTCCTCCTCAAGTGCTGTTCGAATTAGTATTTCCAATTCGGCAGATAGCAAACCTCAGCCCCCATTACTGATTTTTGTGAGCCTCTCGAGCTGCCTTTGGAGCTTATTCAGTTTGTCTCCCAGCCGTTCGAATTTGTCTCGCTCCTTGGACACCACATCTTCAGGTGCCCGGTCGAGAAATTCTTTGTTGGCCAATTTTTTCTTGGATCGGGCGAGTTCAGGCTCTAATTTACTTATTTCCTTTTGCAGCCTCTGACTTTCATCCGTGAAGTCTAAAACGTGCTCGAGGGGCACGAACAGTTCAAGCTCTCTTACCACAGCGGATGCCGCCACCCTAGGCCGTTTTCCATCCTTGTGCATCTCTAGGCCCGATAGTCTGGCAAGATCTTTTACATAGTGACCATGAGTTTGGACTATACCTGTAAGGTGATCTGGGCCAAAAACCACTGCATCCACCTGAGCGGCCGGGGCAATATTCATTTCTCCCCGGATATTGCGGATAGCCGTGGTCACATCCATTACCACTGCCATCTGCTCTTCCGCCTGACGATCAACAAGGGATTCATCCGGCCTAGGAAAATCTGCTACCATAATGCTCCCCTCGCTATTGGGCAGATGGTGCCACAACTCCTCAGTAACATATGGCATAAAAGGATGAAGCAGCCGCAAAACTGAGGAGAGTCCATAAAGGAGAAATTGCTGAGTTTCCATGCGTTCCTTGTGGTTATCCCCGTAGAGAGCCGGCTTTACCATCTCAAGATACCAGTCACAGAACTCGTGCCAGGTGAACTGGTATATTAGGCTGGCGGCATCATTGAAATAATAGGATTCCAACGCCTCGTTGACCTTGCGGGAGATCTCTTGAAGCCGACTCAGCATCCAGCGGTCCGCTAAGCTTTTCGCCTCGGGCAATGCCCCTTCGAATACCACTCCCCCCACATTCATTAGAGTGAAACGGCTGGCATTCCAAATTTTATTGACAAAATGCCGGTACCCCTCAATCCTCTCTTCTGAAAGTCGTATATCTCTACCCTGGGCTGCGAAGGCCGCCAGGGTAAAACGAAAGGCGTCCGTGCCATAGCGGTCCATAATAACCAATGGATCAATCACATTCCCCTTGGACTTACTCATTTTCATGCCCTCGGCATCTCTGACCAGGGCGTGAATGTAGACGTCCCGAAATGGCACATCTTTCATGAAGTGCAAGCCCATCATCATCATTCGTGCCACCCAGAAAAAGAGTATGTCGAAACCAGTCACCAGCACCGAGGTGGGGTAAAAGGTTTTAAGTTCTGGTGTTTGTTCCGGCCACCCCATGGTAGAAAAAGGCCATAGGGCGGAACTGAACCAGGTATCGAGAACATCGTTATCCTGAACTAGGTTGCTGTTATTGCACCGGCTGCATTTTTCCGGGTCCTCCATGGCAACCAAAACTTCGCCGCAATCCTCACAATACCAGGCAGGAATGCGGTGTCCCCACCAGATTTGTCTTGATATACACCAGTCCTCGATGTTCTCCAGCCAGTCGAAGTAGTTCTTCTCCCACATTTCAGGGATTATGCGGGTTTTTCCCTCATGCACCGCGGTCATGGAAGCCTCGGCAATTTGCTTCACCGATACAAACCATTGCTCGGACAGGGTTGGTTCGATGATTGTCTTACAGCGATAACAGTGTCCCACCCGATGCAGGTAGTCTTCAACTTTAAGGAGAAATCCCTGTTCCTTAAGATCTGCAACTATCTTTTCACGACATTCGTCGCGATCTAGACCCATATAGGGACCGGCCTCCTCATTCATTAGGCCTTGATCATCCATAACCCTGATTGGCGGCAACCCGTGTCTTTGACCGATTTCGAAATCGTGAGGGTCATGAGCTGGCGTTACTTTGAGAGTGCCGGAGCCGAAATCCATCTCGACATATTGATCAGCTACTACGGGTAGCTCCCGGTTCAATAGGGGCAGCACTACTGTCTTTCCAACAAACTCTCGGTAGCGCTCATCTTCCGGGTGCACTGCCACGCCCGTATCTCCGAGCATGGTCTCTGGGCGAGTGGTAACCACCACCAGACCATCTCTCCCATCCGGGGAAGGATAGCGGATATGGTAGAGTCGACCCTGCCTTTCTTCTGCCTCAACCTCTAGGTTGGCCAGAGCGGTTATGCAGCGTGGACACCAGTTGATAATACGTAGGCCCCGATAAATCAGACCTTCGTGGTAGAGGGAAGCGAAAACTAGTCGCACTGCTTTAGAAAGGCCCTCATCCATGGTGAAACGCTCTCTACTCCAGTCACAGCTGGCTCCCAACCTTTTGAGTTGGTTGATGATTTTGCCTCCGTAGAGCTCGCGCCATTGCCACACTCTTTCTATAAATTTCTCTCTTCCCAATTCGTGCCTATCCAACCCTTCTTCCGCCAGTTGGCGCTCCACTACGTTCTGAGTGGCAATGCCGGCGTGGTCAGTTCCCGGCATCCAGAGGACATTGTCTCCAAGCATCCGTCTGTATCGGCAGAGAATATCCTGGAGGGTGTTATTGAGGGCATGACCCATATGCAAGTCACCTGTGACGTTTGGCGGAGGGATCACAATGGAATAGGCCGGAGCACTGCTGTTTTCATCAGCCCGGAATAAACCCTGTTCCTCCCAAAACTTGTACCATTTTTCCTCCACCTTTGCAGGCTCGTATGCTTTGGGTAGCAATGTGTTCTTCATAACCGTAATCCTTCTTGAACCTCCCGCTGTCTGTAGTCCGTAGTCTTTGGAAAGTTGTCCCTGTCTGGCAATTATAATCCTTGATTCGAAGATTATCTTTTATCACGGACCACAGGCATCGGGCAAAAGAAAATGGGGATTATGCACATAACCCCCATTCATAACCCGCCAATAGTCGCGGGATTTGATCACTCTTCAGATTCCAGGGAACTCTTGATCTTCTCAATCTCCTGAGCAACCAAGCGCTCAACAATTGTGGGCAATTGCTCTTCCACCAGGCGGGTCACCACTTCTTCAACCTGGCCCCTAATGAGCGCTGCCAGTTCCTCTGCTGCAGTCGGAGCAATCTCCTCAGGAATATCTGTCTGGCTCATTTCTTCTGACTCCTCTTCGAAAACGGTAGCCACTTCTTCGGGCTCTTCCTCTGCGGTCAGAGCCGATGCCTCGGCGACTGTCTCGTCGATAACACTGTCCAGTTCCCTTTCGAAATCGCTGACTGCTTCAGCTGAAACTTCTTCTTCTGACACAGATACCGGTTCAGCAGCGTCAACTTCTTCACTCACACCTTCGGCCTCCGTCTCCAGATCGGCAAAGAGATCTTCGGGCAGTTCCTCTTCTGACACGGAAACCGGTTCAGCAGCGTCAACTTCTTCACTCACACCTTCGGCCTCCGTCTCCAGATCGGCAAAGAGATCTTGGTCTATTTCTTTCTCTGAAAGAGAAGCCGGTTCGGCGGCAGAAACTTCTTCACTCACACTTTCGGCTTCCATCTCCAGATCGGCGAAGAGATCTTCGTCTATTTCTTTCTCTGAAAGAGAAGCCGGTTCGGCGGCAGGAACTTCTTCATCCTCAACAGGGGAGACATTAGCCTCCTCCAGAAGTTTGGCAACCTCATCCTCGTGGGAGGCAAAAAGTTCGGCTAAGGCCTCGTCGGTGACCAGGCCTTCTTGGGTGACCTCTTCGTCTTTTTCCCCTGCGGCGACCTTGCTTGCCTCCTCATCTCCAAGAGGTTCCTTCGAGGAGTCCAATGATAAATCATCCTCCTCGAGTTCCATTTCCACCTCAAAATTTTCAAAAGAAAGGTCTTCGTCCTCGTCTAACATCTCCTCTTGGGCGGACGAGTCGTCGGATTCTGCCCCTTCATCCTCCAACGGATCAATGAGATCGATGATCTCCTCATCAAAGTCATCCAGTTGGAAATCAAGATCCTCATCGGTTGTATCTTGCTTTTCTTTGTCTCTTGCCTCTCGATCGTTTGAATTCTGGCTCATGGCTCCGATTTCCGAGTTAATTAGCGATCTTAAAGAGTTATAAAACCGCCCTACGAATAGCACATGCTTTCCGACACTGTCAAGCGATTTTACCCGGCGCCTAAATCGCCGTTTACAAAGCTATATCCATTGGGTAAACTCAGACGCAACTTAGCCGGGATGTCTTATAAACAAAGGGGATTAGGGGAGTATTGGAGCAACTCGATTGGGGATTGGAGAATGCGGAATGCGGATTGTGGAGTTCAAATTGAGTTTGAGGACTTAATCTATCTTTTCAATCCGAAATCCCAAATCCGGAATCACCATTACTCCACTCCTAGCATCATGAAGCAGAACGGGTTGAGATACTGTTGCCATGCGGGTCATTAGTCGTTACATAAGCTTGGAATTCGCTAAGATAATCGCGATTTGTTTGGGAGCCTTTGTCGCCATATACCTGGTCATCGATTTCTTTGAACGCATAGACGATTTCCTGGAGGCTAAACTTCCCTTATTCCTTGCTTTGCACTTTTTTATCTTGAAACTCCCCCTCGTCCTGGAGCAGGGAATTCCCATGTCCGTTTTAATGGGGGCCCTTGTTACCCTGGGATTGATGTCCAGAAATAACGAGCTCATGGTTTTGAAAGCTAGCGGGATCGGCCCAGCACTTATTGTGGGACCTATAGTTGCTCTCGCCCTGGTGGCAAGCATTTTTGACTTTGCACTGTCAGAATATGTGGTCCCTCTGACCAGCATCCAAACAAACCACATTTGGAATGTTAAGGTCATGAACCGTCCATCTCCAACTAGCTTTTCAGAAGAGAAAGTTTGGTACAAGAGTGGACAAGTAATTTACAACATACGTGTTTTGCACCCCAAACGCGGGCTGCTCGAAGGAGTCACCATACACATTTTCGATGGCAACTTCCGTTTGGCCGAGAGGATCGACGCAAGGAGGGCCGTATGGGATGGACATTCCTGGATATTCTCAGACGGCATTTTCGTCCAACGGACAAATGATGGCAATTTCACCGCAGAGCATTTCCAGCGCCGGCGCATTGCTTTGGAGGAGCGTCCCCAAGACTTCCAACACCTCGAAAAGGCTTCTGAAGAGATGACCCTAGCCGAACTTGCCCGGTATGTTGCCGAAATAGAAAGCGAAGGTTATGACTCCACCCGTTATCGGGTGGACTTCTACGGAAGAATCGCCTTTCCCTTCACCTCCCTAATCATGGCACTTCTGGGAATTGGCGTCGCTCTCTATCAAGGGAAAAAAGGGGGGATCGCAGTGGGAGTTGCTGCCAGTGTTGCCCTGGCGTTCGTGTATTTTCTCATCTTTCAATTGACGCTGTCCATTGGTTATACCGGAAACCTGCACCCCATGCTGGCCGCTTGGATGCCCAATATCTTATTCGGCATTGCGAGCATGTATATATTTTCCCAGGCTATGCATTAGAGGGCATAGAGCATGAGGTGCCCGGCGAGAGGGGAGGTCGGGCGAGACGAGCAAGACAAGGGCAGACGGCAAAGGACAGCAAGTAGAACTTAGAGGTCTGAGGTCAGGTATAAGCTGATCTCTGATCTCCCACTTCTGACCTCTGCGATAGACGGTTTCTACGACTTGAACGACTTCAACGGTTTTAAAAGGTTTTAGGCATGTTAGAACATTTTAGACAGTTAGTGCTGCTGATTGGGGATTTGGTGAGGCGTAGGGCATAGAGTATGGAGCATAGAGCTGGAACAATTCGTTCCATTAGATTCTTTAGGGTAATCGGATTACTCTCTACTTTATTTGTTTTTAGTTGTTCTAGTCACGAGATTTCTACTCACGAATATAATAATAAGATAAAGACGATAGAGAAATGGTATCTTGGTTTGACCGACGAAATGGAGACATTTGAAAAGGCTTTGGATAGTGAAGAAGTAGGTGAGATCAAATCGAGAAAATCTGTTCTCCTAAGGTGTGATGTCCAATTGCTTGACACTATAGCTGATAATCTTGTCAATAAACATCGAATTAAAATAGTTGAAAAGCCAGATACCACCTCTGGTTATATTCGCATCGACTCTGTATGCAGATGGGAAAGATACGTAAGTGTCGATATTGACATTTATGGGCCAAAACAAGATCTCTTGGCTAAAGTAAAAATTAAAAATGGCGAAGATCTTTTTGTAAAAAACGATGAAGAATTTGCTGAATATTGTGCCGAAATAATTGCAGGAATTGTCTTAAGCCAATGAAGATATGATTGAATTAACCCCTGACTCTCCTAGGAGGCACCGCTCGCCTCTAAAGCCATTTGAATCTTCTTTTTCAGTTCAGTCAAATCGAAAGACTTCACCACATAGAAATCGGCGGCTATGGATTTCATATCCTCTTTAAAGGTGTCGTAAGCAGTGGAGAGTATAACCGGTAAGTCATAGAACTTATTACGTATATCCTGCAATAAATCCAAACCGTTGTAGTCTACCATCTTAATGTCCAGGACAACCAGATCAGGCTTGTCCTGTTCAATCCGTTCCAGTAATAGATGCCCCCCTTCTGCCGTTATGACGTCGTACCCCTCCTCTTTAAGCTCCTCGGAGTAAAGCAACCTGATGTGTTCTTCATCGTCGACAACTAGTATCTTAGCCATAATGTAATCCTCCAAACTGCTTGAACGGCTTCTTGAATCGAGCAGTCTAATGATCGTTTAGCCACTGACTGAGCAGATAAGGCTTGGCCTCCTCGAATATCATACATTCGTTCTCGATATATTCCTCTGCTTGCTGGATCGACATTCTTTCCGTTTTTCTAATCAATGATAGGGTCTTACCCACAAAGAGAGGTAACAGAGATTTAAGCAGAGCCTCGCGTTCCACCACCTCATTCTTGTATGCCACCGAGCAACTGTAAAGGAGGCGAGCCCAGATTTCAGAAGGAAAGCTAAACTGCGCCTGAGGAAGCTCCTTGATTTCGCCCAGTTTATTATTAATGTTGCTTGGCAAAAAAGTTTCCCATAGATCTTTATATTGGGCAAAACCCTCAACAAAAGCCTGGTGAAGCTCATCCTGGGCGATTTCAATTGGTGCCGGCGTTTCAACCTCACCCATGCCAAAACCGTATATTGCCGTGGGTTTACTCCATTTTACTCTTTCCCAGACATTTTGAAAATGAACCATGAGATCAAGCACGGTGCCCACCACTTGTGAGAAAGTCGGATCTGAGGCAACGATGTTTCCATCATGCTGGGAAACTCTCGGTTTACCAACAAAAGCCTGACAGATTGGCACACCTTGGCACATGGCCAGGGTGGTCATCCAAATATCAACACCAAATTGCGCCACTCTATCATTCCAACTTGGATGGTCGAGATAGGTCGCAGCCATCTCTCCTGCAAAGGCAAAGTCGCCACCAATGGGCTGACGAACCCGGCGACCATAGAGAGCTCTCGTCATGGGATAAACTATGCCGTTCGCCACGGCATCATCATACTTGTGCCTCACGTACAGAGGGGCTACAAAACCGAAGCCGGCGAAAATGGGCTCTCCAAGGTTCTTAATCCACATGGGAGTAATACTCTCCACCCCTGCGTCCACCGCGATCACCGCTTGCGCTTGCAGTTCAACTGCCTTTGCAGTGAGGTTTCTTAGATTATAGCCTCTGCCAACCATTCCCGGAGGTGTTGATAAGTATATCTTTGGAATCTCAGTAGGCGTCTGCAGAAATGCTTCTTTGGTTCCATCCTCCGAGTGGTTGTCGCAGTTGATAATCACCGAATTCTTCTCACCAAAATGATCTAGGAGACCCCTGGCAGCTTGTTCGGTTGGCAGAGCGACGTTCCCTACGTTGTTGTGAGAGGATAAGCCGACAACCAGATCAGCCCGTTCCACTTTTCCTGGATTTTCCTCGTATGCTAGCATATTCGTTTATTCCCCAGTCGCCGGAATTAGCCCAAAAATATAGTAATTACAGATTATTGCCTTGGCCCTGATTATTTACACTATCAGCGATAAAAAGTAAACCGTTTTTCCCCTCCTTTTGACCATGACTCCTGCAAACTCAACATTAGCCCTTTTCAGCAGCAAGTATTTTGCCAATCTTTCAACATTTTTCACTCTTCACTTTCACCCTATGCCCCCTCGAGGCTTCTCAGAAATACAGCATAGCCCTCTAGCCCACTCCCTTTAAATCACTCAACAAATTCTCTCTCCACCGCAACATTTCAGGCATGTTTCTTGCCAGGTATATCCCCAGAGCCGCCCAAAGGTACCTAAAAAAGCAACACAATTCCACATAGGTGTACAAGTTTGTCCATTGTTGGTTCTTTGTTGCCCACGGAGGGGTTGCACAAGGATGGTTTGATGATACCCTCGCCTAGCCCAAAAGATATGACCGTTATGATTTTCGTGGCCATTGCCTGGTGGTTGTTTTTGGTAGGGACGGTCCTGTAGAGCGGAGCCCGGGCTCCGTTTTCTTATGGTTTTTCACTTGACAGGGGGAGCCTTGTTTATGCTAAGGTTAAACGACTGCGCTGTCTGTATTTTCTGCCCTTGGGGCTTTCCCCTTGCCCCAACAGTGCGCCCACCTATTCAGCCCCTCTTCACAGGCGAAGAAATGTTAACCCAGAGAAAAATTTAGAAGGTTGACCTGAGTATGGATTGTACTTGGGCGAGGAGGGATCCATCCATGAGTGCGAAAAGAATTGTAATCATCGATGACGATCCGGAAATTTGTGATGCCTTGAGTCACATTCTCTCACAGTACGGCTATGAGGTTTTTACTGCTCTTGATACAGGTAAAGGCTACCAACTCTTTGTTGACACACGACCGGATCTACTTATCCTCGACATTATGATGGAAACAATGGATGAGGGATTAAACTTTGCCACCGAAATCAAAAAGAACGAAGGCCTTCACGGCGTTCCCATTCTCATCGTTTCTGCTAGGCCTCCAGCGGAAAAAGGGTATAGCCGATCGTTGGACGAAGATTTGGACTGGATTCATGCGGATATCTTCATGGAAAAACCAATTGAGCCTGAAGAGCTCATCCATAACGTGAAACTTCTGGTCAAAGACTAGTGTTGCCCTATCGGTCTGCCCTACTCAGATCTTCCTACCGAGGCAGGATAGCCTGACGGGTCCAGTGGGGTTGCTCATACATACAACCGACTTCCTCTTCTTTGCTAGCGCACCGCCTCGGCCGGTATTGGGTGGGCGAAGAACCATTTTCCCTTTTTAACTCTCCTTGAACTTACCTATTGTATTATCAGGAAGCTGGGTTGACTTCTCCACTCTGGCAAAAGTATGCTTTCGCTGTTACGTTTGCTATAGGAGGCAGGAAAGATGAAAGAAATTACCGGGCAAGAAAGAGAAAGAACTGAAGCGGAGCTACAAGAGCGACACGGTGACGCCATAGGAGCGTTAAGCATAGAGGTGTACGAAAAGGAACCTGCGGCTATCGGCATTGCCCTAAGCTATTTTGATTGCGGCTGTGTCTTGCTACGGGGTTTCGATAAGAGCGGTGACATGGTTGGTGATCCCGGGGTTATCGAAAGTGCGGACTCCTGCAGCAAAGATCACGTCAGGGACTTTAAACACGGCCATGAGGCTGGAGCCTACAACACCATTCATTGGAAGGACACTCCTGAAGAATTCGATCGCGAATTCGGTAACAAACAAAGGATAATTATTGCCAGCAGACTTTTTCCTCCCCGAGAAGAGGAATAGAGAATCCAAATCGACAGGGGCTGGCTTTGAGCTAATCCTACTGAGCGCTTTGGGTTTCAGGTGTCAGGTGTCAGGTTTCAGGAACAATGAACAGAAACGGCAAACCAGAACTCTGAATAGTTATACCTGACACCTGAAACCTGTTCTGTGCTTGCAGCTTAATCTGGAGGAGAGCCTTGAGCCCCCTGCACTTTGGCCTTCAACTCTGCCAGCCAGACGTACAAAAGTCATGCGCCTGGTGTTGTGGATTGTATAATTGCTTGCATAGAAGCAGGAATGAACTGGTCCGCAAACTGAGAGCCAGAACTGAGGAATTCGCCAGAACCAGAAGGACGGTGGAAGGGATTCTCTCTTTTTCTGAGAACATCAGAGAAAAAGAAAAAACCCAGCTTGTTGATCCCGAGTTTCATTCTTGTGAGTTCGTCGGCTTCTTGAATGAAGATGAAACCTTGGTGGGCTGCATGCTCCACCCCCTCGCCCGCGGAAATGGTGATACCGACTGGCGCGGCCTCTCCTTTCACGGAGCTATGGCATGTCAGGGCTTCTTCTGCCGCTGTTACCGGGAGCTGAGCCCGGTCCAAAAACAAATTATCCTCTCCACGGTGGATGACTGGTTTCTTTATGGTTTGCTCATCAGTGATGCAGACTTCCTTCATAGCTTCTTCCGTGTGGTTGAGGAAAACCTTATTGATCCTGTCAAGCTTCTAATGCCTGTCGCTTCAAAGTTGGTGCATGAATTCTTTCAATCTCTCGTTCCCTTGGATACAATCTTTGTGAGTCTGTCCTCCAAGCTTCACTCTCCGTCAGAGCGCAAGAACGCTGAAGAGAAAATTAATACCCTCTGCTCCCTTCTCAGGAGAGTAGCTTAGGAACTGAAGGAATCAGGAGACGTAGCCAGGGTCTAAGAGGGACGAATCCCTTGCGAAACCTGAAAGAGTGCTTACGTTTTAAGCCTGGATGGTTCGGAGAAGGGTATGAAAAAGAGAGTACTTTTCGTTTGTTATGGTAACGCCTGCAGAAGCATCATGGGAGAGGCTTTGGCCAGGCACCATTGGGATAACATCCTCGAAGCGGCCTCCGCCGGGCTGACCGCCTTGGGCTATGTACCTGAAGAAACCACAAACGTCCTCCGGGAGATAGGGGTTTCAACCCGTGGTCTTTATTCAAAGGGATTGGCTGAGGTGGAACTCGATAGATTCGATCTGATCCTGGACCTCCTAGAATATCCAGTGGAAAGCCTAATGCCGCCCTCTTTCAGAGGCAAAGTGATCCATTGGTACGTAATGGATCCCTTTGCAGGAAGTGTCGAGGCATTCAGACATACGAGAGACACCATTGAGTGGCTCGTCACTGAGCAGCTGCCCAAGTGGATCAACGGAGAATGAGCTGGATTTTCGCCCTGCTCCATTTTACATTTCCCATTTGTCATCTCTCATTTCTCATTGTACATTTTAGAATGACACAGGTAGTTAAAAGTTTACTGAAGTCAAAAATGATACTTGCCCGATGATACATGATAAACAACGCTGTGCGCTATGCGCCAAGCGCTGTGCTAGTAGGAAGCCATGAAGGATTATTACGAACTCCTTGAAGTCGACCGGGATGCTACTGGGGATCACATCCGCAAGGCATATCGAAAATTAGCCCTCAAGTACCACCCGGATCGCAACTCCGGCGATCCGAAAGCAGAGGAAAAATTTAAGGAGATTGCCGAAGCCTATGGAGTTCTCATCGACCCTGCCAAGCGCTCTGAATTTGACCGGTGGCTGAGAACTGGGGACCAGGACCAGGCTGCTGGAGCGGGCTTCCGCTATTCTCAGGAGGAGATTTTCAGGGATCTTTTCAGAGATCCCAGATTTACCCATGTTTTCCAGGATCTTTTCAGAGAGTTTGAAAAAGCTGGCTTTCGTTTCGACCAAAGCTTTCTTAATCAGGTCTTTTTTGGCGGCCGCGGAGTCTATTTTGGCGGTGTTTTCGTTTGGGGTCCATTTGGTTTTCGCCGAATGAAAATGGGAGGGTCTCAGGAGCGCACAAGAGTTGCACAGCCCCACACCCCCCAGCTGCAGCCTTTTGGGTCCCTGAAACGGCTGGGAAAGAAGATTGGTAACTTCTTACTTGGCAGCCAAAAAGCACTGCCAGCAAGTAGACAAAACCGTACCCTCGGGCCTCTGGATCTTAACTATAATCTTACAATTCCTGCTGTAGAGGCCGAGCGTGGCACCTGGGTGACAATCGCCGTGGATCGGGGACAAGGACAGGAAAGGTTAAAGGTAAAAATACCACCCGGAACTCGACCTGGAAGCCGCTTACTCCTAAAGGGAAAGGGAAAAGGAAAAGGCGATGGCGGCGGCGATCTCTATCTCACCGTTAATCTGGAATAGTCTTGATATTTCAAATGCTTACCCCCTGACGCCACGCAAGCCACCTTTCTCCTCCTCGCCGTCCCTTCACTCCGCCCTCCGGGCTGAAGGCTCAGTATCCCACTGTGTTGAGGCCGTACCGTACCGCTAGCTCCATCTTCGACAAGCTGGTCCCTGGTATCACCATCTCCCGATAGGAACTCCTGAAGGAGGGGCTGCACTGGAAAAACAGCAGGTATTTGTTGTTTTTAGAACATTCCTCGCCGATTGCGGAGTGTACCCGCCCGCCTCGCCTTGCTCGCATGGCGGGCAGGGATTGCAGATTGCGGATTTGTGGATGGACTAGAACCGCTAATAAACCCTGTTAGTTTGAGTTGCTCTGCCTCTCCCTACGGCAAACTTGGCACAGGATGTGCTTATCCTAACCGAGATGAATTCCCCCCGAGAAGATGGACCGATAAACAAGGGTTGTGATCCCGTGGAGAAATCCAACGTTGTCCTGGTCGCTGAGGACGACAACGAGATTAGAGATCTGGTCTGTACTCAGCTCGAACTGGACGGATTCAAGGTAATCTGTGTTACTAATGGTGACCAGGCGGTCAGCGAGAGCCGCAGCCTGAAACCTGATGTCATTGTCATGGATCTGAAGATGCCGAAGATGAATGGCATTGACGCTATAAAAGTGCTAAAGGAGGACAGGAGGACCCATCATATTCCCATCATAGTAGCGACTGTGGTTGAGGAAAAAGAAGACATTGTAAAGAGCTTTGAGGCAGGGGCAATATCTTACATCTCAAAACCCTACTACATGCCGGAACTGAAGGCACGGATCAATTCTGTTCTTGAATCAAAAAAGCTGTATGACAATTTGATTCAATCGGAAGGAAAATACCGCCTCCTTGTAGAAAATGCTAACGAGGCCATTCTCGTTATCCAGGATGAGATTCTCACATTCTATAATCCCAGGGCTTCTGAGCTCTTTGATTATTCCGAAAATAAATTGAGGTCCACTCCCTTTGTGGAATTTCTCCACTCAGAAGATAGAGACGAGTTTGGCGAATACCAAGAGAGAACTCTCCTGGGGAGGAGAGCCTGCCCGGCACTGTCTTTTCGTCTCCTTGCCAAGGATGGAAATTTCAGATGGGTGGAAGCAAAAGGTGTCCCCATTGACTGGGACGGCAAACCCGCAACCCTTCACTTTATTACCGACATTACAGCCCGAAAGCGAGCAGAAGAAGAAATGCGCTTTCTTGCCTTTTATGATTGCCTCACCGGTTTGCCTAACCGGTTGATGTTCAATGAACATATGAACCAAACCCTGGCTTATGCCAAACGCAATAATAATCTTCTTGCAACATTGTTCTTGGATCTCGATCATTTCAAGCGGGTGAACGACACACTTGGCCATCACCTGGGTGACATGCTGTTAAACGCGGTTGGAGAGCGCTTAATAAGGATTATACGTAAAAGCGACATTCTTGCCCGCAATGTCGAAGATATATGCAACACCAATATAGCGCGCTTCGGTGGCGACGAGTTTGTCTTACTCCTTACCAATATTAAGAAAGCTCAAGATGCGGCTAAGGTGGCCAGACGGATTCTGTATACACTTTCCGACGCTTTTGTTTTAGATTCACAAAAAATATTTATTACCACCAGCATCGGCATCAGCCTCTTTCCTACAGACGGGCAAGACGGCGAAACTCTAATAAAAAATGCTGATAAGGCCATGTATCACGCAAAAAAAGTGGGGAGAAACAATTACCAGTTTTATGCAGACTCCGCCCAGGACTCCACTCCCGAGAGGGTGACCCTCAAGTCTGACCTCTACAAGGCCCTGGAGGATAAAGAGCTGCTTCTCTACTATCAGCCCCAGCTGTCCATTGACACAAGGTCGATCGTCGGTACTGAGGCTCTTATCCGCTGGCAGCACGCAAATTTAGGGGTGGTGCCCCCAGCGGACATCATACCGCTGGCTGAAGAAAGTGGTCTCATTGATTCTGTGAGCAAGTGGGTGCTGCAGACAGCCTGCAAGCAAAACCTGGCCTGGCGAGAGGCTGGTTTGACAGAAATGCGCATGTCGGTAAATCTGTCCAGTCTTCTTTTTAAAGAGGGAAAACTGGTAGATTTGATTTCTGAGGTTTTAGACGAGTCCGGTGCCGACCCATCTTTTCTAGAGATAGAACTACCGGAAAGCTCATTAATTCAAGAAGAGAATGCGGTAAGAGCTTTGCGCGACTTGAAAGATTTGGGCGTTCGTATTGCCGCTGATGACTTTGGTACTGGGTATTCATCTCTACACCATCTCAGGAACATCCCTTTGGACGTCTTGAAGATAGACCGCTCCTTTATAAAAAACATTCCCGAGAATGATGATAATGCCGCCATTGTTGCCGCCACTATCGCCATGGCCCACAGCCTGAACATGGAAGTTGTGGCAGTGGGCGTAGAGACTGAAGCGCAACTGGAATTTCTGCGTGAGCGCGGATGCGACATCATTCAGGGATACCTCTTTAGCCCACCTCTCCCCGCCTACGACATTATCCCACTGCTACAAGAAGAAGGCCTAGAAATAACCGCCTGCTGACAATGGACTACCCGGGGAAAATTGAGCACGATCAGTTTCGCAACCCGGAAAGTTAACCACGAAGGTCACGAAGACCACAAAGTTCATTATGTCATTTTAAAGTGATCTCTGTGATCTTTGCCTGCCCCGTTAAATCCTCATCTCTTTAACTGGGGTGCGCGCTGCGGTGGAAGGTCATCGGTATCCCTAAAAAAGATTAATCGCCTACTAACAATAACCTGTCAATGGTCGGAAATCTCGCCAATTTTCTTCTCCAAGATGGCGATTTCTTCCTCTAATTCCTCGATCTCTTGAATCTGGTGGGGTCGAACAGAATGAGCCGGCAGAGCAGCCTCTCTATCACGCAGCCTCGCCTTCAATTCCTCAAGTTCTTTTAGCAATCTTTCTCTTTTGCTAGTTACCATCTATCTTTCCCCTCTAGTCTAGTCCAGGAAGCGAGATCTGCGATGTGAGATACGGGCTGTGAGATAGGTGAAAAAAGCCTTTACCCCACATTACGGATCCCAGATGCCACATCTGGTAAAACATTCGAAGTGAATGTTTGCTCTCATCGAAAAAAAGGAGGCCCTTCGCTTGAGTCCGCACATTCTCCTGCCCTGGATTTGTCCTTTCTTTGAAACCTGCAGTTTTGACCTCCATATTTTGTCTTATAAATCAATCTAGAGTTCTTCCTGCAAAGGATTAACCCATCTTAATTTCTTCTCCGATTTATCATCGGACTGGTCCTTATAAAAAGATATTTCGAACCTCTTGACAAGAGAAAATTGGCTGCTTACTTTTTGCTCACATCAAACATTACATGGCAGCTGCGGCGAGTACAAAGTACCAAAACATTTAACAAAGGGTTTGCGAAAGGAGGGATAAACCATGGCAGTTATTAGATGGAAACCTGGACTGTTTGGCTGGCATCGTGATCCCTTCAGTGAGATGGATCGTCTCAGAAGGGAAATGGACAGTATCTACAGTGCCCTCGTTGAAGGGAGGGGAAGCGTACCTGCCGCTGGCGTTTTCCCGGCACTGAATATGTCTGAGGATGATCACAATCTCTATGTGAGGGCAGAATTGCCTGGAGTGGCATCCGAAAACATTGATATCACTACCAAGCAAAATAACCTCATCATTAAAGGGGAGAGGAAGATTGCTGCAGAGGGAGAGAAGGTATCCTACCACCGTAAGGAGCGAGACGCAGGAAATTTCAGGCGCATTATTTCCCTGCCCACTCCTGTGGATACCAACAAAGTTACGGCAATCTGTAAAAATGGGGTGCTGACAGTAACATTGCCCAAAGCTGCAGAAGCCAAACCCCGTCAAATTTCGGTGAAGACCGAATAAGCCAACTTTGTGATCAGGATACTAGAGGAGGTGGTTGCTATGGCAGACAAGGAATTACAGGTCCGAGAAAAACAAGAATTGCAGAGCGAAGCCGAGCACACCCGGCCCGGTTTAGTCTTTACCCCCATGGTTGATATTTTTGAATCAGAGCAGGTTATTACCGTGCTTGCAGACATGCCTGGGGTCTCCAGTGATGGGGTATCAATCGACCTGCAGAACAATGAACTGAAGATAACCGGTGAGGTTGAGGATCAGGGGGGTGAGAAAGAAAGATTTTTGCTCCGAGAATATAACACCGGAAGATTTCACCGTCATTTCACCATATCGGACCGCATCGATCAGAGCAAAATAACTGCTACCATGAAAGATGGCGTTCTCAGACTGGTACTGCCAAAAGCGGAGAAGGCAAAGCCGAAGAAAATTGAGGTAAAGGCGGGCTAATTAACCGCAGAGCGCAAAGAGCATCCTTCGACAAGTTCAGGACAAGTAGCGCAGAGCGTTGAGAGAAATATTTTTCGCTCTGCGCTTAGCGCTATGCACTTTTTGACAGGTCATTTGGCTAGGATGAAGTAGAAGTTATTGCCCACGGGAGTAGGTTCATAACCCACCACTCCGTCGTGCATTTCCACCGCCCTTTTGACGAAGCTCAGTCCGTGTCCCGTTCCTGGCACACCACCAGCCTCACCTCCCCTATACCCCTCTTCGAAAATGCGCTCCCGTTCATCTGGCGGAATGTGCGGTCCTGTGTTGAATACGTTGAATTTTATTCCATCCTTGCCCGGACCGAAATAGTCTTTCAGCACCTCTTGGCCAAAGGAGATAAATTTTCTCGATCTTCCCTCGCCATCAGTTACCTCACGCGTGTATTTCAAGGCATTTGAAAAAAGGTTGGCATACACTTGCGAAATGAGGCCTACGTCTGCCACCGCCACCAACGATTCATCCGGCACTCCCCCTAGGTGTACGTCAATGTCTATGCCCCTTAGGTGGAAACTCTCCTTAAATCGTTCCAGCTGCGGGTCAATAATTTCCTCTTTGAACTTGCAAAGGCGCTTCTGGGGGACAAAGCGGCCTTCTTTAAAGTGACTCCGGCGAAAGAGACTCTCCACAAAAAGACTAATGTTGCGGTTGTGTCTTTCAATATTAGCGTACTCATCCTCCAATCCCCGGTTCACCTCCTGAAGTTCTGCCATGATCCGTTCCTGCCACACGTGGTCCACCGAGCCCTGCTTAGCGAGTTCAGAGCATTTTTCCTGAAGCACTCTTTCAATCTCAAAGTTTTTGCGGATCTTGGCCTCCAAGCGGCGGAGAAACAGGCGAAAGGCCATATTGGGTACAATGACATTATGTTCGATATCAGCAACAAGTGACTCGATGAACTTCAAATGTTCGACATTTCTTTGCTTCAAGATCCTGTTGTAAATGGCATAGCCGATTCGATTGGCAAATTTTTGGAAATAGAATTTTTCACTTTCGCTGAGTTTGTTTCCGGGACTAACCTCGAGCATGCCGAGAAGTTCTTGCTTTTTTGTGGTGGCACCCGCGTCCTTTGGCACTGTCTTGCCAAATATGGGGGTGAAAAAGGAGTTTTTGTCTGCGAATGCTTCATTTCGTAGCTCGATGGATGCAGGTGGGAGTTTTTCGGGCGAACCCTGGTATCCTTCTTTGCTGGTGCAGACCAAGACCGGCACCTCTCTCTTGTTATCCACCATAAAAAGTTTCGTATCAAGTCCGAAGAAGGTCTTGGGCACCGTTACACAGACGAGGCAGAGGTCTCCCAATGATTCAAACTCTTGAGCCAAATCGAAAAAGGTTTTCAGCGCGCTGTCTTGCTGATTGGAAAAATCATACTGGGCATAGTCGCGCTTTTTGTCTTCGACCCTGGAAAATATGTAAGTAAGATCTTCCATCATTCACCAAAAAACGTGGAATCTTTTATCCCATAATGGTTCAACCTCACGACTAATCCCTCTTCTGATCTTTGCAGACGCAAGCCCTCAACTAGAGGATACCAAAGCCGCTTCTATTAATCGATTGATAGCAGAGGCCACCGCCTCATTGAGGGTTTCTTCCACCTTCTGGCGATCAAAACTTATGACAGTCTCCTCAGGACGAACCTCTATGGTTTTTGTCACCACTTTCTCCTGAGCCTTCAGCCCCAACTTGGCCGAGAGTTTCACCCTGTATCGAAGTGTGGTTTTCAAAAATGATGACTGCGCCTCCACTTCCAGGTCCTCAATCTTTCCTGCTATGGCGATATCCACCTCTGGCGGTAAATCTTTGAGACTTTCAGGAGTTGGATCCCAATGTGAAAGCGCAACAACGGTAATGTTCCTCGCCATGAGGGAGCGACGCAGGACGTGAGTCAAATCTTCTGAGGCAGAGGATGTTTCGAGACGGATAGGTTCCTCTCTGCCGTCGCTGAGCACTCGCGCCCCCAATTTTTGGGTGGAAGCTCGCCCGTCCTCGAAGGACAAAACGCCAATGGTCAGTTTTGTCGTCGGCCCCTTCTGCCCCTCGGGAAGGGGACGGAGATGGAGCCAATAGGTTTTATGCGTGGCACAACTGGCCAAACTTCCCACAAGGATTACAATCAAAAAGGTGTAAATAACCCTCATTTTTATCAACCCACTGCTGGGCACCATGCGTCACCTCCATCTCTGGGACCGCTCACTGTATTTCGGCTGATTAAAAGTCACCCACAACAAGCGGCCGCTCCGTAAGCTTCAATTCCACTTCCCTTGTCTCGCCCCCATAGTAGAGGGTCAAACGCACTGTGTCACCAACCTTGAAGGAACTCACCAACTTGGCCAACTCCTCCCGGCCCGAAAAATGATGACCGTTAATCGCAACGATTATATCTCCGCCAAAAAGATACTCGGTACCGGCAAGGGTGACGGGCAAGTCCCCCTCATTCAGGCCGGCCTGCTCAGCAGGACTCTCAGGTTCAACCGTCTCCACCATAAATCCATCCACCAGAGATAGATTGATGATCTCTCCAAGCTCTTTCTCTACGAACTTGCCGCCGACTCCGAGCCAGGGACGAATAACCCTCCCCTTGGTAAGAAGCTGCGGAAGGATACTCTTGGCCTTGTTTATAGGCACAGCAAAATTGATGTTTTCGCCCTCACCAAGTATGGCCGTATTGATGCCGATGACTTCGCCGCAGCTATTCACCAGTGGCCCGCCGGAGTTGCCGGGATTAACCGCTGCGTCGGTCTGAATGAGTGGAATTTCCGAACTCATAGGGGAGGCCGAGAGGGTCCGGTTAACCCCCGATATAATTCCTCTGGTCAACGTTTTTTCCAGGCCGAAGGGATTTCCGAAGGCCAAAACGTCCTCACCAGTTTGAACCTTGTCTGAGTCACCCAAGATTGCCACAGGAAGGTTTTTTCCCTCCACTGAAATCCGAATTACGGCCAAATCGAACAAGGGGTCCACACCAACGAGCTCAGCCCTTGTAGTAAAGCCATTATCCAGGATGACGTCGATGGCTTGATGGCCGAAGACGAGGTGAGAGTTCGTAAGAATGACTCCTTCCTTGCTGATGATAAAGCCTGAGCCTACAGAAGTGGACAAACGGTCTTTAATCTTGAAGGGGTCGAAAGAGATGGCCGAAATGAATACCACCGCAGGAGAAACCTTTTTGAAGATCTCAACCGCTGATTCAGTGCAAGCAGACTTCGCCGATGCCTCGGGCTTAGCTATGCCAAGTAGGCATAGGGAAAGGAAGATTGAAATAGGGCATTTTTTCATGTGACGGAGTTGAGGTCAGATGGAGGTCGGAGCACGGCGTAAAACTGTCTCGTGCTCCTTTCCTCTTCGAATACAAACTTAGCTAGAGTTCGTACTCACCCTCCATGTTGAGGATGAATTCATTCCGAGCTTTCCCGCTGGTTACGGTGAAGGTCCCCTCCCCTTTGATGGTGGCCAGCTTGCCAGTCCCCTTGTAGGTTTTCCAGGTGCCCTTGGTAGTTTTACTCTTCCCGTCCCGCTCACCTTCGTAACGGCTGTATACCGAGCCGAATTCGAAGTGGGTCATGGCATAGCCCTGCATCGACCCCGATCCCTTGGTGCGATCATGGAAATTTACACTGCGGCGGGAGAGAAACTCTCCGGCTACCCCCGGCGTATAATCTATGGGCTCGCCCTCCAGTTCCACCAGCATCAGAGTGTGGTCAGGCTCATCATGAACGCAAAGGGCTTCTCTTCTGGTAACGCGCAGCTTGTAACTCGCCTTTCGTAGCATACCTTCCTCCTTCATGTGATAGATTTAGATTTAAAAAGATCCGGGTCAAAAAGATCTGGCTTTTAGGTGTTCCGGCGGCGGCGAATCAGGTTTCAGGAAGAAGAAACAGAAATGCTAAACTAGATGCCTGAACACTGAAACCCGTCGAGGATCTCGTCTGCAGCGAAGCGGCAGCGGGGAACACTGAAATCTCAGTTGTTAAACCTGAACAAAGAGGTATGGGAGTAGTATAACAAAAATTATCCTTGCCACTCTACTCTCACCTTTTTCCCCAGGAGTTTCATCTGCTCACTGTTTATGAGCCTTACCATGATCCTACTCTTTTTTCGAGCCAAAAATTTTTATTAGTACACTTCAGAGCCAATGTCCAGTGCAAGCACACGTGTTAATTCTTTTCCTCTGCCTGATAGCTACGAGGGCAAAGGTAAAGAAGCCACGCACCGAAAACCGCGTGGCTTCTCAGCACCACTACCCATACAACGGCTGTTCTGACCTCCCAGTACTATTCATGCGCCATACAAAAACCATGACTACGGTATGGTACTGGAAGTCAAATCGGTTGTTCAGCCCAGGCAATCCTTTCGGAATAAACAATTTAGCTGGTCGCAGTGACCGTCTGCCCTTCCAAAGCAATCAAAGTTACCCTCTGCCAGCTGGATAGCCCTGATCAGTTCGGTCTTGCGCAGATTTTTCGTTCTAATACCCATGTCTTGCGCCATAACCCGTAGTTGTTTAACTGTCATCTGCCCATCCTTTGCGTAAAGATACACCTTGGTCAATCCTCGTCCGCTGGCTCAGAAAGTGTCCAGCCCGCCCTTGCACCTTTATTTTATTTTTAGAATCCTATCGCAATGGCTGTGCCAGTATGTCAACTTGTTGATATCTATTGTTTTAATGCGCAAAGGCAGGAAAGGGATCGGAACTTCGTGTTCCGATCTTAAGCCAAAGGCCTAGCTTCTTACCAGACAGGATGTAAGTAGTATGAGATAAGCAGTTGAAATTTAGATATTAACGGATAACCAGAACTCTCGAGACCTGTTTGCACGTTATCGGAATTCACAATTCCGAATTGCAGATTTTAGACTGAAGTCAACTCCTTAGCAACCGCATACTCCATTCCGTGGAGTTCAATCGACCATCCCTTGCATCCTTCTCCGAACCAGCAGTTCCGATACGCAAGAGATTAAGGAATAATTAATAACTATTTCAATATATTAACTTTTGGCATGAGTAATGCTCATGGAAGGCTAGCTCTGGGGACTGAAAGTATCATCAGCCCAACCATTGCAGAGCATGCGAATTGACACAAAGCAATATGGTTCTATCCTTGCGAAAAACCGTGTCCTCTCATCCGCCTCATTCAACAATGCAAGCAGTCTCACCCCGCAATCGCATTGTGGGATATGACCTGGCTCGGGCTGGGGCATTCTTCGGCATGCTGTTGGTAAATTTTTCAGTTATCATGGGTTCTGGGAGTTTCGAGGCCAATTGGTTCGATTGGTTTACGGAAATAATCCGAGGGCGACCAGCTGCAACATTTGTGGTTTTGGCCGGTGCGGGTCTTTCCTTAATGACCAAGGATGCCTGCCGGCGTAAAGACAGGGAAGAAATGAACCGTAAGCGCGCAAGTCTTTTGAAGCGTTCATTATTTCTTTTAGTGATCGGGCTGTTCAACTTCTTTCTGTCGCCCATATCAGACATTCTGCACTTCTATGCTTTTTACATTGCCTTCGGAGCTTGTCTTTTGACTTTTTCGAGTGCGAGTCTCTGGCTGGCCACTGCTGCTGCCGTCACCTGCCGTCCCCTTGTCCTTATGATCTTGGGCTTTATGAAGAGCTGGGACTTGAATCCTTCTGCTAGTGGTGGTCTTTGGGATCTCCCGAGAATAATTGGCCATATCTTTTTCAACGGCTGCTTTCCTCTCATCCCTTGGATGGCTTTTATCACCGTAGGCATCTGGCTTGGCCGCCAAGATTTCTCGGACCGTTTTCTCAGAAAGAAGATTCTTCTGGCAGGTGTCGGGGCTGTCATTTTTGCCGAGTCCCTCGCCTGGGTGGCAATGCACTTCTCATCATCTTTGTCCTTTGGGCCAACTCTTGAAAAGCTCCTACCATTTTTTCGAATAGCACCCTGGGATCCCATGCCCCTTTTTATGATTTCGGCCACGGGAACAGCCTTGGTGGTTATCTCTCTCATCATGCAGTTGGCAGATAAATATGGCGCCTCCCGCTGGGTTTTGCCCTTTGCCTCAGTGGGTCAGACAACCCTGAGTCTCTATGTCGCCCATATCATCGTAGGCACTAGTCTCCTGTGGACACTTGAAGAATTCGATCTGGGGCCTCGTCTTTTTAGCTTGTGGGCAAGCCTTTTTTTCTACCTTGTGGCGCTTTTTTGCTCACAAAGGTGGCTGAACCACTTCCGCAAAGGGCCACTGGAGATGCTCATGCGTCGGTTTTTCTCATTCACCCCCGTGGCCACAACCGCAGTGGAGGTAAAAACTTCTCTTTGATATGTGGATCAGCGGGAATTTCCCAACTCCAACCCAATGAGCTTTCTTTACTGATCACCTTTGAGAAATTCGGCGGAGTGGCGTCGGCCAATTCAGGTGGGTATCTGTAGGGCAGCGATGAGGAGAAAAGGGGGAATAGCTTCAGACTACTTACACCAGCCAAACCATACACTTTAACCACTGTGACTAATGGTCGAAAACATCCTCCGAATGGTCTCTAGCTCGGATTTTTCATGAATTGCTGTCGCGAGACCACGAAGATGGGTGTGCCACCTGGCAACCGCAGGGCGTTGGTTCCGAGGCGTACCTGAATGGTACGTCGCAGGGGCCAGCGCCCGAGGACGCCAGGAAGGACGTCCATATCAGTGGTCGCAGCAAGGTATTCATGAAATATCCGAGCTAAACTTCTGACGTTTGTACTTCATCTTTACCTCATGTCGTGAGGGACCATCTTTAACTTTTTTCTTTCGACACTCCTCACACCTCTTTGGGTCGTCAAACCCGAGGGAGTTGAAACGTTGCTGCTGGGAAACGGTAAAGACAAACGGGTTCCCGCACTGAGCACAAATTATTCGTTTATCTTGCATGCTGAACTCCTAGCGGCGGAGAGTGTGCAGCCCAGTCCGAAGCAGGTGAGGGGGGTCTCCCCCCCTCACATTCTCAAAAGACCAATGATATAGGGGCTTCCCGTCTCTTAATGTACCAAGCCTTTTACGGCTCTATTCCTGGATCATGTATCTCGTTACTGTGATCGTCTTCCGACCTTCTTCATCCATGGCAATCGAACCGGTCGCCCTTACATTTTTCTCTTCGAACTTAAGGAGTTCCATGCCCTTGCCCGAGTTGACCACAGCGATTTCCTCTCCCTCCTCGGTGGCAATCACAACAGCTGTAACATTGTCGTTGGCGTCCCACTCGGCGGCAAAAATGGTTCCACTAATCTCTACTTCATCCGTGGCCGCAAACAGCGGCACGGTGCCCATAAGGACAACAATCGCCAAGACACTCAGAACACATAGCATAGTCTTTTTTCGTAGCAACATCATTTCTCCTCCCTATTCAATCTTTCTTGCTTGCTCTCCATAGGCGGGACAATTCCCGCATGTTGGAGCAAAGGTGTTTATTGATCACTCTTCCAGCACTTCATATCTGTTAACCGTGATGACCTTCTTGCCATCTTCTTTCTGTACTACTGATCCGCTTACTTTAACTCTCTGGCGGAGGAAGGCCAGCAAGGCCTCACCCCAGGCGTTCTGGTCCACGAGGAACTCTTCTTCCAGGTGAGTCGAAATGGCCGTGGCGGTGACATTGCCCTTTTCGTCCCAGTCTACCGGAACGACCAGTCCTCTTACGGTTGTAGGAATGGTTGCCTTGTTGTTCTTCATCGGTCCTCACTGAAGATTGCAGCTAACCCGGCCATCTTTTGGTTCAGTGAGAGCCTAGGCAACAGACGTGCCATTTAGATAAGCTATCGTAATGTATAGATTTTAAGAGATAGGTGGAGCTGATGATCGGAACTGCCGCTTCCGATCACTGCCTGGGAGAGGATGAAACTGGCAGTAATTGACTTTTAATCCTGGGCGCAATCCCTTGGAATATATATTTAATTCCTAAAGAAGAACTGTCAGGACCGAATTTTGCCTTGTAGGAACTGCCGTTTCCGTTTTATCTCGCCGTTTGCTTGAATTCTTCTTTTCTGATTTGGTATTTGTTGAGCAGCTTGTGGAGCTGCCGAGTACTGACGCCGGCAACCTCAGCCGATTCTTTGATTCTTCCTCGATTACTGGCCAGAAGTTCTCGCAGGTAACGTCGTTCAATCTCCTCAACACCTCTGTTTCTCACCTCAGCCAAAGGAAGGGAAGCATCCACCGCCACTCCCGCTGAGTGGTCTTGAGATGCAAGGAGATCAGCCGGAAAACTTTCTTCTGTAAGCACGGAGGAGTTTTCCAGAATATAGGCCCGCTCTAACAAGTTTTCCAGTTCCCGCACATTTCCTGGCCAGGTATACCGCATGAAGCCGTCCATGACGCTGCTATGAATAGAGCGAATATGTTTCTTGTTGAACTTCTCCAATCTGTCCAGAATCACCTGAGCAATGTGGAAAATATCTTCTTTTCTCTCCCTCAGAGGAGGGATTTCCACTGGAAACACATTTAAACGGTAGTAAAGATCTTTTCGGAATTCACCATCGTCACACATCCTTGTGAGATCCATGTTGGTGGCGGTGATCACTCTCGCATTGGCTTGTATTGTCTCCTCTCCTCCAACCCTTTGAAACGTTCCATCCTGTAGGACCTGCAGGAGCTTTATCTGAGCCGAGGGCGTTATGGTGCCAATTTCGTCCAAAAAAATAGTCCCGCCTTTTGCAATTTCAAACTTTCCCAGTTTTTTGCGAATCGCGCCGGTGAAGGCACCTTTTTCATGGCCGAACAACTCGCTTTCTATCAGGGTGTCTGGAATTGCGCCGCAGTGGACGCTGATAAACTGAGCCTCTCGGCGATTACTGTGCTGATGAATGAGTCTTGCTATGAGACCTTTGCCCGTACCCGTTTCGCCTATGAGCAAAACCGTACTTTTAGTTGGGGCTACAGAGCGTATGCGTGAGAAAACTTCTTTCATCGTCAAGCTCTTGGTCTTCACCAAGTCCAGGTAATCTGATTGCCAGAAGCGGTCTCTCAGATAGTCCAGCTCAGACTGGAGGATAATGGCCTCGTTGATGGTCTCCGTCACATGGGTAACCTCCTCGGGATCGACAGGATAGGTAATGTAGTCGCTCGCACCCGCCTTCACTGCCTTTACTGCTTCCCTCACCATTGCCTGCGGCGCCATTACCACAATCTCCAAAGAAGGCTGCAGATTATGGTACTCCTTCAAGGCGGTCTTGTAGTCCTTGTCCGCTAATGAGGCTTGAAGTATCTCCAGATCCAAAAATACAAGATCATAGCGGTTCGTTCCCAGCATCTCCAGAGCATCATCTCTGTCCGCTGCCCGATTAACCTTGCAGTCAGCTCCAAAACATCCCCGTATGGTCTGGACAATGTCTTGTTCTTGGGCAACGACCAGAACAAATCTCATTTTTCTCTCCCAGGAATTAGTTTTGTATACCCCTGGAATCTTTCCCTGACACTAACTCGTCCGACGGACAATTATAGTATAAAAATAACGGGTGGACCTTTGCTCAATTAAGCAGCCACCAAATTAGCTTCGGTTATGTACAAGCTAAAAACCCATAATGCCTTCCTCATCTTTTCGCTTGCTTTGAATCGCTTATAAGATAATATTTGTTCCTTTGCAACCTCAGCTCAGAAAATTTTTTCTCGTGATCGAGACGGAGAAAAGCGACTTGAAAATGCTTGTTTTTTTCCTCAGTGTGTTTGGTTTTACCTGGTGATAGTAAAGGAAATTCCCAATGAAAACAGATAAAGACGGGAGTCGATGGTTTATTCTCAGCCATGAATGCGGTTCAACATTCACGGTTAATTCCTCTGAATTCATTGAGAGAATCAACGATAACCTTGATTTGAGATGCCCTAACTGTTTTGAGAAAGTCGGGCCGGATCTCTTAAACACATTGGAACAATTTTTTTGGACTGTACGAGTGGTTAATAGATAAGCTCACTAAAAATAATTTCACCATCAGGGAGGTTTTTGGAGAGGAAGTGAATTCCGATCTGTAGTCCCATAGCTTGGCCAGGGGATTCCAACACATTTCTGTGCCAACCTTTGAGCTTGATCCTCTACCTGTGACCTGCCAGATCCGAGCGTCTGTGACTGCTCCTTTTCCCGCGTAATCTCAATTCATGGGTGTAACAAAAGGGAGATGGATCTCAAGGTGGAGTTAGCAGTAATGTCCACTGTATGGGTCAAAACTGCTCATATTGCCCAGCCGGTATGACCACACGGGGTGGTTCGGGTAAAGGTCCATTTAGCGGGTTTAAACCACTGTGGTCCCACTACAGTTGTTTCACGTAGATGATCTTATCATCTCCCGGAGAGTAAAAATCCTTCAAGAAAGCTACCTGTTCAAAGCCGTTAGCCCGGTAGAATGACCGTGTTGGTTCATATTGATCACGGGAAGAGGTGTCCACGTAGACTCGTTTCCCGCCGCTTTTCACTATTTTCTCCTCGGTTCTTTCCAACAATTCCCGGCCAATTCCTCTGCCTCTAAAGGCATGCAGGACGGCAATCCAGTAGAGGTCGTAACTTTCTTTGGTGCACGGGATGGGTCCATAGCAACTGTAGGCAACAGCTTGTTGGTTGATTTCAGCGAAGAGAAAATGATACCCGCTCGACTCTCCCTTAGAAAGGTTTTCTTCTACCAACTCCACGGCCATTTCAACTTCTTCGGTAGAAAAAAAGCCCGAAGAACTGATAATATTCCGGATACTGCCAACATCGGAGTCGATTGGCTTCTCTCGATAATAGATTCCCTTGAAGTTCACGAGTGCTAACTTTTCTGGTGCAAGCCTACGGATGAAACCCTACCAAGATGGAAACCTGACCACAAGCCTTTGAAAAAATTGCGGGAATTGATCCCCAGGGAGCGAACTCTGTAGCCTCCCTCTTGAACCACAATCGTGGGCAACCTCAGGGAGCCTACCATTTCTCCGTTCAGTCTGAAATCTCTGGCCCGGAAACTCCAAGAACCGGTGGGATCCTCTTTGGCGGGATCATAACCCAGGGGAAGAACGAGAAATTGAGGTTGGAACGTCTCTATTCGCCTGAGGACCTTCTTAAGGGCTTCCCTGTATGCTTCCCCGGTCACCTCCTCAGGCAAAGGGATATTTAGATTAAATCCAAATCCGGCGGACTCCCCTTTTTCATCTTCAAAGCCGCTGAAATAAGGGTAGGCAAAGCGTGGATGCCCGTGGATCGAAATGGTAAACACATCTGCACGCTTGTAGAAAATGTTCTGAGCCCCATTTCCATGGTGGTAATCCAGATCCAGCACTGCCACTTTTCCGTAGGCGCTCAAGAACTGAGCTGCAATCGCGGCAGAATTGAAGTAGCAGAATCCCCCAAAGGCGCGGTGCTCTGCGTGGTGTCCTGGTGGGCGCACCAGGGCATAGGCCAGGCGATATCCTTCAAGAATCTTTTTGGCCGCGGTCAAGGCGCAGTCGACTGACCTTTTGGCCGCGATATAAGCATTCTCGTTCAGTGGAGTGAAGGTGTCGATGCAGTAGTAACCCGCCCTGATGGGTAAGATCTTGGGGGGCCGAGCAACATTTCGGATGGGAAATACATAAGGGTATATGGATGTTTCCGGTTCAAGATGGCTGCACACTCGTTTCAGGTACTCGACAAACTGGCGGTCATGAACGGCCTTGATGTATTTGTCAGAGAAGTGTTGAACTTTTATCTCGTCAAACATTCCAGTAGGCAGAAGTTCCCGGAGAATAGCTCGTATGCGCACGGGCGATTCCACGTACCCACGGTTATGCACATGGTGAATGGTGTGCTTGTCATTCACAACCAGGGCGATGCTCTTTTCAAAGGACCTGACGGGCCTTACCTCAATGGGGGATTCCTCTTTAACGTACCTGGGACCTCTGAGTCGGACCGGGTCGTCTTTGAAAGACTCTACCACCATTTGGATATATTCTGGAGGGCACAAGTCGCCGTATTTCCTTCTGAGTATCGCCCGGGCAATGCGTTTCATTTTGCTGCGCTGCAGCGGTTTGTCTCTGCCGAGATTATCGTAAACCAGGTAGGGTGGGCAGTCATCGCCCTCGCCGACTGGTGTTTCGTAGTCCGTGTTCGCTATGGGCCGCGCTCCGTATCTTTCATAGAAGCGGAGCCTGGCAACATTTTGTTTCATCATCTCCGGGTCGCGGCACAGTGTTGGGTCATCAGGCAAACACTCGAAGAAAAGGCCGATCGTCTTCATTCCAGCGGCTTCCTCCCGTACCCTTTCATAGAGGGCGCTGCCGATTCCGCCACCCGTCTGCAACCTGCCGGCTGCCATGAAGTCCAAATAGCAGAATTGTAAATCTGGGGCGTGTTGCAGCAGAGCAAATCCTCTGACTCGATTCCGTGCTCCCTCAGCAACGAGAAGAATGGACCTGAACCGGTATTTAAGTGGGTTCCGCAGTTGCTCTGGAAGTTCGGCGATTTTTTCCTGCCACAGCAAGGGAAACTGCTCCAGCAAGATTTGCTGAACCTGGGCAATGGCATCCTTCTCTACCGGTAAGGTGTCATCGTAGATACGACGAATGCGAAACATTTTCCCCCTTCGCCCGAAAATGTGTTTGTAAGAATCTCAGGCGGCGTGTTGCACAATAGCTTCAAGGTCATTGATGTCGAGCTAGGTTCAAGCCCCTGGTCTTGCCCGGTGAGAGGCCGCAGACTTTGCCATCATAGGGTGCTGCTCTCTTCCCTTTGCAGGGCAAAATCAACGATCATGCCTATCATCTCGTTGTAGTCCAGTCCCGCCTCTTGCGCTGAGGCGGCAAAGCCGGCATCAGGGCTCAGGCACGGATTGGCGTTCACTTCGAGAACATATATCCTGCCGCGGTCATCAACCCTCAGATCGACCCTGCCGTAATCTCTCACCATAAAGAGACGGAAACAGTCGAGAGCCACCCTCTTCATTTTGTTTGACAACAACCGAGCTAGATCTTGTGGAAACCTTCTGGGGCTGTGATGGTATTCGAAAGAAGCCTTATCCCATTTGGCCCGATAACCCACAATTGGATAAAGATTCTCAGGAAAATCGGAAAAATCGATCTCACTTATGGGGAGTACATTCGGTGCTGGATAACCCAAAAGTGTTATGTTGAATTCCCTGCCCGGGATGTATTCTTCTATCAGTAGCGAGCCAAATCTGTCCAAAAACGATGTTAGTCCTTCTCTAAGTTCTTGATCATCCTGGAAGACCGAGTCCTGGTCGATACCGATACTTGCATCCTCAAACCTTGGTTTGACGATCACTGGAAACGTGAGCAGGGTGGTACTGAATTCCTGCGAGCCGTTGCAGACGATATAATCGGGCGTCCTGATTTGCCTGCCTCTCAGCAGCCGTTTGCTAACGAGCTTGTCCGTAGTGAGCATCAGAGATGCGGAAGGAGAACCAGTGAAGGATACGCCCAGGAGCTCGAAGACGGCTGCTGCATGCCAGAGGAGGTGGGGAACTTCATCAACACTTTCGCAGAGATTGAAGACCATATCCACCATTTGTTCTTTGAATCTCTCAGCGAATCCGTGGAGATCACGGGCAAAGGGAATCCTCACCGCCGAGTACCCCAAAGTCTCGAGCGCCTGCTCAATAGCTTCTACCTGGGCAAGCACGTCAACCGATGCTTGCCAGTTTTCGTGCCCTTCGGAAGCTGGTTGGTTGTGAACGATACCGATCCTTTTTTTCCTCAAAGCTTCTTCTCCTCAATCCCTGGCGGGACGAAGCCGAAAAAACTATCGCCTGGATCAAGTCATGATACGATACGCCCACCTCGGATGCAATGATGCACAGGTCCGAATGGCTGGGATGCAGCCCGGCCAGGGGATTGACCTCCATGAACATGAGTGTACCGTCCTTATCTTGCCGCAGATCGAGGCGGCCCGCATCCCGGCAGCCGAGGCCTCTCCAGGCAAGGAGGGCCACGTTGCTTGCCTCCTCTAGCAAAGCTCCATCGACCGGACGATACTCCACCAGTTCCTCACACCTCTCCTTGTTCCGGTAGGAGTAGACTTCAGTTTCAGCATTCTCTCGTAAGACAACTTCTATGGCGCCAATGACCGTTGCATCTTTCCCCGTTCCCAGGATGCCCGCAGTAATTTCCCGTCCAGGCAGGAAGCTCTCAACCAGTACAGGCTGCTGGTACCTTGACAGAAGGAGAGTGCACACGGATAGCAGTTGTCTACGATTGGTAATTTTTGAAAAGGAATCGACTCCCTTGCCGGTGCCTTCCGCTACAGGCTTGGCGAAAAGTGGAAAAGGAAGATCAATGAGCGCCAGGTCGGATTCCTTTTCTACCAGGAAGAAATCAGGTGTGGGAACACCCAGATCTCGGACCACGCGCTTGGCCATCCCCTTGTGCAGAGTGAGGGACAGTACCAGGGGATCGGAAAACGTATACGGTATTTCGAAGGCTTCAAGCAGAGCAGGGACTTGCGCCTCACGGCCAAAACCCTTGAGACCTTCGGCAATATTGAATACCAGATCCCACCTATCTCCGGCAGCAAGTCGTCGCGTGAGACTCTTGATGTTTCCTATTCGATCTGTTCGGTGCCCTAAATCCTGTAAAGCCTGGTCAATGGCAGAAATCGTTTCTTCCGAGTCAAACTCGGCGGTTTCTTCCTCACCAAGGCCCGCTGCCAGGTAATCTTTTCGGAGGTCATAGGTAATGCCTATCTTCATCAGCAATTTCTCCCTTCCCCAGCTTCTGGTCTCACCGCAAATTGGCTCCGGGGTGGAGAGGGATCAGGATAGCGAAATATCCGGCCCTCATAATTTTTCAACACAAGGTAGTCTCCCTCGCGGCCGACTACGTATTCGGGAAGCAAAGGAATCTTGCCCCCGCCTCCCGGGGCGTCGATGGCATACGTGGGCACCGCATAACCACTGGTGTGACCTCGTAAACCCTGAATGATCTCGAGACCCTTCTCAACAGGCGTACGGAAATGAGCCGATCCCACAATAGGATCACACTGATAGAGATAGTAAGGTTTTACCCGCATTTTCAGAAGCCCGTGCATCAAACCTTTCATGGTCTCAACATCGTCGTTGATGCCGGCCAGCAAAACAGTTTGACTGCCCAGCGGAATGCCTGCCTCCGCCAATCGTTCGCAACCCTGGCTCGACTCAAGAGTAAGTTCATCTGGGTGGGTGCAGTGAATACTCATCCAGAGTGGATGGTAGCGCTTTAGCATCCTGGTAAGAGCCGAGGTAATCCGCTGCGGCAAAACCACAGGGACTTTGCTGCCAATGCGCAACAGTTCCACATGAGGAATCCTTCTGAGCTGGGACAGGAGCCATTCCAGTTTTTCGTCCGACAGGGTCAGGGGGTCGCCACCTGATAGCAGTACATCCCTGACCACCGGCGTAGCCTTGATGTAGTCAATGCCCCGTTGCCACTGCTCCTTCTTAAAAGCTTTATTGTGGCCAACCATGCGAGAACGGGTGCAATAACGGCAGTTAGTGGAACAGAAGTCGGTGACCAAAAAAAGAACCCTGTCGGGATAGCGATGGACGATCCCCGGCACAGGGCTATCATGATCTTCTCCCAGCGGATCTTCCGCCTCGCCCGGGGAGCGCAGGTGCTCCCCACTTACCGGCACCACAGTGCGACGCAGGGGCTGTAACGGCTTGTCTCCGTCTATGAGGCTTGCATAGTAAGGAGTTATGGCCAGGGGAAGTAAATTGCCATTACCGCCAAGAGCATTGCGCTCATCCTCGCTGAGCTGGATCACGCGCTCGAGTTGCGAAAGATTGCTGATTCGGTTAGTCAGCTGCCAGCGCCAATGGTTCCACTCAGCGCTGGTCGCTTCAGAAAAGTATCTTCTGCGGAAGGTTGACGAACGTAAACTTTCGGGAAATCTAGAAATACCGTAGTTCTTCTTTTCAAACCTTGATTTATTGGACGCAACAAATCTTTGCTCCTTGGAGGGATCCTCCTCCACCTGCCCAGCCGGTCTGGGCAGACAACCTAACGGTTCAACTTCTTCGGAACAAGGAATTGTCGTTTTCATCTTCCCTCGCCTCCTTTTATTAGGCATGGTTACAACGAAAAGTAATAACGCCAGATTTTAGAGATTAAAGCATCTCTCAACCCCCAAACGTGCATGAGGTCGACTCCAACATGGCAAACAGTGTGCCATCTGCATAAATTGTTAATATTTCTATATTTAATTTTAAGCATTCTATAGCCATCGGAACTATCAGTTCCGACCTTGCAGAAAAAATGTGGGCTCTAACATAGAGGAAGAAACCTAAAATCGTATAAGTATTTGAGTTATTTTATAAATTGAAAAAGCAGAACTCTCGAATCCGATCTCGACACCATCGGAATTGATTATTCTGCTTTCCTCTAAATGTTCGCCAAGATAATTGACTCTGGGCTTATTTTATTAGCCTCCGCGGCTCCTTCGCTTTTTTATCTTTTTCAGATCAGTCCTTATGAAGGTGTAACTTCGAAATTCACGGTTTGCAAAACGTTACCCGCGGCATCAATCACCTCAACACGCCAGGCGCCAGTCTCGTGGCTTTCGATATTTTTTGAACTGTAGGTGCGCCAGCTGGGGGAATTGACCTCGAGTTCCACCCTGGCTCGCTCAGTACCGTCAAAGGACCACACGTGGGTAACGTGAGTGGGCTGCAAAGCGCCGGTGATTTTGGTGAAATAGAAGAGTTTGCCTACAGAGGCAGGAAAACTGCTTCCCGCTTCCATCGGGACCCTATCAACTACGTCTTTGGCAACGGCACCCACTTCCACTTGCAGATCAGAGGGTTCCTGAACTGGAGTGGCCTGCTGGGCAGGGGCAACCTCCGGGGCTGGAGTGGACTCCTGAGTCTGCGCCGCAAGTTGTCCACTGAGAAGCATAACCACCGCGGCGGCCATGGCAAAAACTAAAACTTTCTTTCTCATCTAGATTTCCCTTTCTGAGTTAAGGTTGTAGCCGTATCCATCCCACGGCATTGGTTTTTGTAATTAACTCCTGGAAGAGCAATCTACATACCAAGTGATTAACTGTCTAATATTACTAAACAATAACTTAAATGAGTGAATACAATCAGAACCATGGCTTCCGATTATCCAGCCCGACAACCGTTTAAGGAGGAGATCTTGAAAGGTATAAGCATTTGTTATCAAACAATAATCTGGAAAGAGGAAGTTCTGGTTCCGTTATAAGAAATATGAGAACTCACAATTCTCTTTTTTTATTTTTATTGTATTTTAGATACTTATATGATTTTCCCTGTCCTCATTTGGATTGCTCACCCTTCCATCTTCCCGTTTGCGGAACCGACAGTTCTGACACTCATCTCTACAGTAGACAAAATATTTTTAAATTCAATATATTACATACTTGGCATGAGTTCTGCTTAGGGTGCCTGTTTTTCCCTTGTTGAAAGATGGATTGCCGAATCTGGGGAAAGCATCTAAGATCAAAGTGGAAAGACTAAGATTCAAATGGGAGTTGCCATGTCGGATACAAACCAATCATCAGGTAAAAGCTCTTCGGGTGTTGCCACCAGCGAAGAGACCACACCAAAGGAGCATAGTACCTCGAGCCCTGTTCAGCCGCAGCAGGAACCAAACGGAAGTGACTTGCTCCTTTTGGATGGGGCAAGCTCGCAAATGCCAATTGTTGCTCCTGAACTGGAGACACAGAGGCGAGTGGCCGCTGACATATCTCGTCCGCTGCCTGAGCGTTTGGAAGCCTATGAAGACATCATGGATTCTGAGGTGGGCGATACCACCTTGGTGCGAGCCCGGAATGTTGAACGTGAGATGGGCTTGCGCCAAATTTACCTGAAATTTGAGGGGGGCAATCCCACGGGAACCCAGAAAGACCGCATTGCCTTCGCCCAAGTAATGGATGCTATGCGTCGGGGTTTTGAGGCCATCACCGTGGCCACCTGCGGTAATTACGGAGTAGCCCTTGCCCTTGCCGCTTCAATGGCCGGTTTAAGATGTCTCATTTACATCCCCGAGGGATACCACACAAAGAGGGTCCAAGAGATGACCGATCTCGGGGCCCAGATAGTTCGCGCAGCAGGAGACTATGAGCAGGCGGTGGTAATCTCTCGTAAGCACGCAGAAGCGGAGGAGATCTATGACGCAAACCCAGGAGGAGCCAACACTGCACTGCAACTGAAAGCTTATGGTGAGATAGCCTACGAGATTTACGATGAGCTTCGAGATGCCCCCGCCGCCGTAGCTGTGCCTGTTTCCAACGGCAGCACTTTGGTCGGCATTTACAAAGGCTTCTTGAGCCTCTATCGCAGAGGCAAGACCTCGCGTATACCCCGAATGGTGGCGGGTTCTTCACACGGCAAGAATCCGATTATCAGGGCCTACCTCAAGAATACTCTCGCCTGCGAGGACCTGAAGCCAGAACAAATTCGCGAAACTGCCGTTAACGAGCCTTTGATCAACTGGCATTCTTTTGATGGTGATCAAGCCCTGGAAGCAATCAGAAAGAGTGGCGGTTGGTCATCGTATGCCAGTGACAAGAGTATGCTTACCCATTCGCGACTCCTGAGGGAGAAGGAGGGTTTGAGCATACTGCCGGCATCCACAGCGGGCTTGAGCGTACTCTTGGAACGCCATGGCAAGGATCAACTACCCGGAGATCGCTATGTGGTGATTCTCACAGGGAGAAAATCGTGAATTCTTTTCCTGAAGGTAATGCAATTGTTTACTGCCAGGGTGCCTTTGCAACTCCCAACGGCAAAACCGCCCACGGTCTGGTGCGCCGCACTCGACGCTACCGAGTTCTCTCGGTGGTGGACTCACGCCATGCCACCAATGATGCTGGCATGGTTTTGGATGGCAGAGCCAGGGACATCCCTATCTACAAAGAACTGGGTTTGGCAGTGGATGAGGCCCTATCACGAGGAAATGCCCCTACCCACCTGGTCATTGGCTTGGCCCCAGATGGCGGCCGCCTCAGCGGTGAAGCTCGCAGCGATGTAATCAGGGCCATTGAGCTCGGCCTCAATGTAGACTGTGGCCTTCACGATTTTCTTTCTGAAGACACTGAGATTGCCCAGTTGGCCGCCCAAAACAGTGTAACTTTGCGTGACATTCGCAAACCGCCACACCGGAAAGACCTTCACTTTTTCAGTGGAAAGATCGAAGAGGTGACCTCGCTAAAAGTGGCAGTTCTGGGCACGGATTCGGCCATCGGCAAGCGCACTACTGCTTGGATCCTCCTTGATGGTCTCCGTGAGGCCGGTTATGGGGCAGAACTCATTGGCACCGGGCAAACCGCTTGGATGCAGGGGGCTAGTTACTCCATTATTCTCGACTCCCTGATCAATGATTTCGTCGCCGGTGAGATTGAACATGCAGTGTGGTCCGCCTGGAAAGAGAGTCAGCCTCAGGTGATTGTCATCGAGGGCCAGGGGAGTTTGATGAACCCTGCCTACCCTGGTGGATTCGAGATCCTGGCTGCCGGCAGGCCTGATCTGGTGGTACTCCAGCATGCTCCCGCGAGGGAAGAGTATGACGGGTTCCCCGGCTACCCCGTTCACCCCCTCGAAACACAGATACAGGCCATCGAACTACTCTCGGAAAAACCAGTGATAGCAATATCTGTCAACCACGAGAACCTGGACAAAGGTCAAGTCGCTGACGTGTGCCGAGAAATCAGCAAAAAGATCCGTCTTCCCGCCTGTGACCCTCTTTTGAACGGGGCGGGACCGTTAGTCGCCGCACTGAAACCTTATCTTGAGAAGAAGAAATGACTCCCTGCCAGCCTGAGGAAACTTTTAGGGGTATAGGTGTCGGGTGTCAGGTTTCGGGTGTCAGGAAGAAGAAAAATAAAAGCTGAAACCTGAACACTGAAACCTTGTTAAGCGTGATTTGTGATTTTCCGGGAAATGTTATGACTAAAAGTAATCCAAAAAAAGATCCTTTAAAGGCTCTCGGGGTCATTGGTCGACTGGAAGTGGGCCCGGTGCTTCTAAAACCGCGGGGCATGGCAGCTCCCTACCGGGTGACCAAAAACGGTGAAGTTCACGAAAACGAACTGATTTACCGGTTCGAAGAAAATGTGTTTGTGCCCGATGAACCTGCCTCCCTCAACCTTGCGAGCATGATGGCTGCACAGGTTGCCCTGAATTACGGACTCTTTTGCGATGAGCTCGTCTTTCACGGCTGCTTCGACAAACATGACCGGGGGTTCATCGAAGAGATGGCGCAAAATACCGCCCGGGAGATATTTGTAAAAAAGTTTCTCCAGCCAAATCCCTTTCTACACAGTACTACAACTGATCTTCCCCCGGTCAAACTGGAAAGCTATCTCAGGGCCAAGGTAGTCTTCCCAGATCAAGAGCAGAGCAAAGATAGAAAAGACACGAAGTGGAAGGAGGGGTGGAAAGGGCAACGGAATCGACACGCTGTTCTTTCCAGCGGCGGCAAAGACAGTCTTCTCAGCTTCGGCCTTTTGCGGGAGTGCGGCCATGAGGTCCATCCCATTTTTGTCAACGAATCAGGCAGGCATTGGTTCACCGCTCTCAATGCTTACCGGTATTTCGCTGCCAATATCAAAAACACCGCGCGGGTTTGGACCAATTCAGACAGGTTGTTCAGCTGGATGCTCAAACATTTACCCTTTGTGCGCCAGGATTTTTCCAGAATACGCTCCGACCAGTACCCGATTCGACTGTGGACCGTGGCAGTTTTTCTCTTCGGGGCTCTACCCATATTGAGAAAGAGAGGTGTTGGACGACTGCTCATTGGTGATGAATTCGACACCACCTGCAGATTGTCCCATGGAGGCATACCTCATTATGATGGACTCTACGACCAAAGCCGTTTCTTCGACCACGCCCTGACCCGCTACTTCAATCGCAAAGGATGGGCAATCAGTCAGTTTTCCCTTCTCAGGCCCCTTTCAGAGCTGTTGATCCAGAAAATCCTGGTAGAACGGTATCCCGATCTGCAACGTCTTCAGGTCTCCTGCCACGCCACCCACAAGGAGGGAGAGCGCGTTCATCCCTGTGGCCGCTGTGAAAAATGCAGGCGTATCGTCTCTATGCTGATGGCTCTAGGGGTAGATCCTTCCCACTGCGGGTATAAACGGAAGCAGGTTGCAACTTGCTTAGAAAGACTTTCTGCCGAAGGGATTCATCAGGAGAGTCATGGCCTCCAGCATTTGGGCTTCGTGTTGAGGGAAAAGGGTCTCCTGACTGAATCGTCGATAGGTGGGGTTAAACCGCGCCAGCGTCCTGAAATAATGAAATTACGCTTCGACTCAGAAAAATCGCCTCTAGACGACATCCCCGTAGACTTGCGCGAATCGCTCTACTGGCTCTATTTGGAGCATGGTGACGGAGCAGTCAAAAAAAAGGGAAGAGTGTGGATCGACTTTGATCCTCTAGACGATCCAGCTATAAGCAGGCCCTATCCCTTTGAATCTCACGGTGCGCGAGCACGATCATTGCCCCCTGCGCCGGCCGACTCCGCGAAATCGTATCTGTTGCAAGAGTTGACCTGGCCTGAGGCGGAGAAACGTCTTGAAGAGGTGGACGTAGCCCTGCTGCCGGTTGGCTCGATCGAACAGCATGGCCCACACTTACCGTTGGACAGTGATGCCTTTGATGCCGAGCACCTTGCCCACAAGGTGGCGGAATCTTGTTCAGACCCCAAACCTTTGGTTCTCCCCTTGATCCCGTATGGGGTATCCTACCACCACGAAGGTTTTTCAGGCACTATCAGCATCAGCCCTGACACCCTCTCCCAACTGGTGTACGAAATAGGTATGGGTGCAGCTCGCCAGGGCATAACCAAGCTGCTGATCATCAACGGGCACGGGGGCAACAGCCCAGCCTTGAATTTCGCCGCCCAGATGATCAATCGGGATGCTCACATTTTCACCTGTGTGGATACGGGTGAAACCAGCGATCCAGACGTCGATGCCCTGGCTGAGACTCCCAACGACGTCCATGCAGGAGAGATCGAAACCAGCACCACCTTGGCGGTTCGCCCCGATAAGGTAAGGATGGAAAAGGCCCATACTTTTGTGCCCCAGTTCTCGAGTCAATATTTGAATTTCACCTCCAAGAGAAGGGTCAACTGGTACGCCCACACCGCCAGAATTTCACCTGAAGGTGTCCTCGGCGATCCCACCAAAGCAAGTCGTGAAAAAGGCCAACAAATATGGCATCTGATGATCAGAAATCTGGTGGAACTCGTCGAAGATCTCAAAGGTTTAAGTCTCGATGAAATTTACCAGAGGCGGTATTAACCCTTATGTTCCACATCTACACCAGTAAAAACCGCTGCGCTCGCGCAATAGCATGCCATCTGCAGCTCTGCTCGGTTCGTACAGGACTTCACGTACAGTCAAGTGCGCCGCGTCCTATCCGAGCCTGTGCGCAGCCTCATATAACGCACTCTTGCACGTTTTTCCTCGGCATAGATATGCAACACTAGGGTTACATTATGAAAATTACTCAAGTAGAAGGGTGGCCGGTTACCATGAAACTGGCCGAGCCTTACCTCATTGCTTACGAAAAGGTTGAGGTAGCTACCAACATATTTCTCCGGATTGAGAGCAGTAGCGGCATAATAGGCTACGGCTGCGCTGCGCCGGATGAGTACCTCACCGGCGAGACACCTGAAAGCGTACTTACAGCCATAGATGATATCGTTACGCCTTCCATCAAAGGATCCGACCCCCTGCGTCCAATTATGCTTCTCGAAAGGATCAAACCCTTGCTGCAATCACAACCCTCGGTCCTTGCCGGAGTAGACATGGCTCTTTTTGACATCCTGGGAAAGGTGTGCAACCTTCCTCTGTGGCGGCTTCTCGGGGGATTCAGGGACCGCATTCGAACCAGCATCACCATAGGCATACTTCCGGAAAAGGAAACGGTCGAACGGGCCCGAAAACATGTTGCCCAAGGATTCAGGTGCCTCAAGCTCAAAGGAGGAATCAACCTTGAATCAGACATCTCCAGGGTTTTACGAGTGAGGGAGGCGGTTGGCCGGGACATCGAATTGCGTTTCGACGCCAATCAAGGATTTTCGGTGGAAGATTCACTCACCTTTGTAGAAAAAACGCGCAAGGCTCGGTTGGAGTTGTTTGAGCAACCCACCCCTAAAGGACAGCCGGAAATGTTGCGCCAGGTGAGTAACACCGTGGCCATACCGGTCATGGCCGACGAAAGTCTCACTTCCCTGAGGGATGCATTCCGCATCGCCCGCCGTGGTCTGGCTGATATGGTAAACGTCAAGCTCATGAAAGTCGGCGGCATTTCTGAGGCTTTGCAGATCAATTCCGTGGCTAGAGCGGCAGGTCTCGAAGTCATGGTTGGCTGCATGGATGAAGCCGCCTTGGGAATATCTGCCGGGCTCCACTTTGCCCTCGCCCGTCCCAATGTTGTCTACGCCGATCTGGACGGCCATATGGGGCTGCTGGGAGATCCCTCCGATGGCATGATAATGCTCCAAAATGGCAGCCTTTTCCCCAATAACAGTCCCGGTCTTGGTTTCACTATGGGCTAATCGCCAGAGCGTACGCGTTTTTTCTCGGTCAGAGAATCTGTTGGCATAAGGAGAACTCCCATGGAGATAAAACTTCAGGCCAAGGATCTTCACCTCGACATAATCGCCAAGTCCTGGAAAGATGTCCTCTACAATCTTTTTCTTATCTCTGCTGGAAGTCTCATTTTCGTCCTGGGGATGAACTCCGTTTTGATTCCCAGTAAACTCCTGAGTGCGGGAGTTGCCGGTATTGCCCTCATTGTTCACTATCTTTTTCCCAGGTTGAACGTAGGGCTTGCCTATTTCTTGCTGAATATACCTTTGATGCTCCTAGGATTTTTCTCTATCAGTCGCAGATTTCTCCTCTATACCCTCTACGGCATGGGCTTTTTTTCCCTGACCGCCGCTTTTGTCAGACCACCTGCTGTCGCCATCGGTGATCCTATCCTCGCCGCATTGCTTGCCGGTATTATCTGCGGAGCAGGAGTTGGAGTTATTTTGCGCTCCATAGGCTCAACCGGGGGTATTGACATTTTGGCAGTCTGTGTAAACCAGAAATTCGGCTTCCGTCCTGGCTCGGTTGGTTTCGTTTTCAACTCTATGGTGTTATTGGTCGGTGGATATGCATTTGGACTGGAAATAGCTCTCTACACCCTTATCTATGTGTTCACCAGCAGCCGGGTGCTCGATGCTGTCCTCACCGGATTCAACCAGCGTATGGCAACCCTGGTTATCTCGGAAAAAACAGACGAGATGGCCAGAGAAATTTTCACTAAGGTAAATCGCGGTGTCACTTTTCTCAAAGGTAAAGGGGCCTACACCGGGAAAGAAAGGGACGTGCTCTTTACCGTGACCACCCTCACAGAACTCCCGAAGTTAAAGGATGTTATATTTGGCATTGACCCTTCGGCTTTCGTGGTAGTCAATAACACCCTTGAAGTCCTCGGGAAGAGGCATGGATCAAGGAAGGTTTATTGACATTTATCCTTTTAGAATAAAACCTTCTAGCCCGGGAATTTGACCTGTTAGAGCACAGCTGTTATGCTTTGTTGTGTCCAGCGAGGTTGTGTCATGTCTCCCACCAGATCCCGGCAGGAGCGTCTTCGAGAGCTTCTCAAGATTTTTAACACCAAGGACAAGGTCCTCATAACCATCTGTGCCGATCCGGATTCTCTGGCCTCGGCCATGGCTTTTAAGCGTCTTCTCTGGCGTAAGGTCAAAACGGTCACAATTACCCATTTCAACGAAATCAAGCGCTTTGACAATCTTACGATGGTAAGACTCTTGAAAATCCCCCTAGTGGAACCCCAAAGATTGAGAGTTTCTGACTTCACCAAAAAGGTCCTCGTAGATGGTCAGCCCAACCACAGTGAGTCGTTTGCTGCCCTCAGCTATAACGTGGTCATCGATCACCATCCCATATCACAGCAATTGCAAGCCTCTTTTTTAGACATTCGTCCCCACTATGGTGCCACGGCAACCATCATGACCGAGTATCTCCGGACTGCGAAATTACGCCCTTCCAAGAGTCTTGCCACTGCCCTTCTATTTGCCATACGGGTTGACACCGGAAACTTTGAGTCGGGTGTAACAGAAGAGGATATCAAGGCCTTCCGTTATCTTTTCCCCCTTACTGACATGAATCTCCTGCGCAAGATCGAGATGGCCGACATGCGGACAGAGGATCTCAAATATTTTAGCCGTGCTCTCCAAAGCAAAGAGATCATCGGGGAAAAAATCTTTTGTCACCTTGGCCAAGTCGAGTCACCAGACAATCTTGTACTGGTAGCCGATTTTTTCATGAGGCTCCACGAGATTGCCTGGGTCGTAGTTTCCGGTGTCTACCGGAAAACTCTGGTGGTAGTTATACGAAACGATGGCTTCCGCAAAGATGCTGGAACCTGGGCGAGCAGTGCATTCGGTCGTCTCGGCAGTGCCGGTGGTCGTCGGTCCAAAGCCCGGGCGGAGATTCCTCTACCCGATCTTCAGGAGCATCTCGAAAAAGAGGATCCTACCAATTTAGGCCGCTTTGTCATCCGCCAGTTCAAAAAAGGTGGCGGCAGCCGCTAATCTGATAATCTATTTGTGCCATCTTAACTATGTTCGAGTAATGGAGTGCAGTAGCATTGGAAAACATGAAATCGCAAGCACCAAATGCCGGAGGCTCAGGTGTCAGGTTTCGGGTGTCAGGTGTCAGGGAAAAGATAAATAGTGGCTGAATCGTGAACACTGACACCTATGTAATTGTCATTGGTTATATTCCCAGTAAGCCCAAGCGCACTAGGAGCACATATGGGTATTTACAATCTGGACAAAATCTTCAAGCCTGAATCCATAGCGGTCGTTGGTGCCAGCAAGAAAGAGGGCAGCATTGGCAGCGTGCTGGTGGAAAATCTTATCCAGGGTGGTTTCCAGGGCAAAGTCTTTCCCGTAAACCCAAAGTATTCAGACATCCACGGCCTCAAAGCATATTCCTCCATTGCGGACACGGACACACAGGTTGACCTCGCTATCATTGCAACCCCCATTGCCACGGTTCCTGAGATCGTCAAAGATTGTGTTGCTAAAAATGCTGGTGGGGCAATCATTATTTCCGCTGGCGGTAAAGAAGTTGGACCCCAGGGCGAGGATATCGAGAAAAAGATAGAGTGGGAAGCTTGGAAAGGGGGTCTCAGAATAATTGGGCCCAACTGCCTCGGAATCATCTCCCCCCACAGGAATCTTAATGCCAGCTTCGCTTCCATGATGCCCGAAAAAGGAAAACTTGCATTTATTTCTCAAAGCGGAGCAATCTGTAGTGCAATTCTTGACCTTTCTCCCAAAGAAAATATCGGTTTTAGCTATTTTGTTAGCATAGGATCAATGGTGGACGTTGACTTTGGCGATTTGATCGATTACCTGGCAACGGATCCACAGGTAAGCAGCATCTTGCTCTACATCGAGAGTTTGTCCAATTTCAGAAAGTTTATGAGTGCTGCTCGCGCCGCATCCCGCTTAAAACCAATTGTAGTTCTCAAATCAGGAAGGAGCCCTGCTGGAACCAGGGCGGCTGCCTCACACACTGGCGCCATGGCTGGAGAAGACATCGTCTACGACGCAGCGTTCAAAAGAGCAGGCATCGTGCGAGTAAACACCATTGGAGAGCTTTTCGACTGTGCCGAACTCATGGCCAAGCAACCCCACCCTTCAGGGCACCGTTTGGCCATTGTTACCAATGCTGGAGGACCTGGGGTCATGGCAGCTGATGCCCTTTCTTACTATGGTCTGGAGCCAGCATCCTTGCAAGACGACACCATTGAGAAGCTGAACGCTGTCTTGCCTGCTCAGTGGAGTCACGCAAACCCCATAGACATCCTAGGAGATGCGTCTCCTGAGAGATATACTGAGGCAGTCAAGATCTGCATTGAGGCCCGGGAATTGGATGGGGTTCTGGCAGTGCTGACCCCACAAGCTATGACTGACCCTACGGCTGTGGCCAACGGGCTTGCCCGGATCTCTAAGAGCAGACGGTACCCCCTTTTTGCAGCCTGGATGGGAGGAACAGAGGTGGAAAAGGGAACGGAGATCTTAAACCGAGCGGAAATTCCCACCTATGGTACTCCCGAACAGGCCATCCGAGCATTTATTTACATGCATGAATATTCCCGCAACCTCGAGAGCCTTCAAGAGATTCCACCAAAGCTTACCAAGACCTTGAAATTTGATCGGAACCGCGCCCAAAACATCATCCACCAGGGGTCTGAGGGAGAGGAGTCAACCCTGACAGAACTCCAGTCAAAAGAGGTACTGGCAGCTTATGGTCTCCCGGTAAACCGCACTGAAGTTGCAACATCGGCCGAAGAGGCTGTCCAGCTTGGTCGGGAAATGGGCTATCCGCTCGCAATGAAAATCCTTTCTCCCGAGATTGTCCATAAGACAGAAGCCAATGGCATCAAGCTTGACCTTCGTACTGAAACCGAGGTTGCCGAGGCATTCCGAGCAGTGACCGAAAAGGCCAGGGATCACAACCCGGAAGCGAATATTTTGGGCGTTACCCTGCAGCCTATGGTCACGCAGGTTGATTACGAGATTCTTTTGGGAGCAAAAAAGGATCAGAACTTTGGCCCTGTGATCCTTTTTGGCATGGGTGGCATTTTTACCGAAATTGTAAAAGACCGAACCATAGGCCTACCCCCTCTCAATGTTTGCCTGGCGCGACGGCTTATGGAGGAAACTAGAGTCTATACTTTGCTCAAGGGATATCGCAATCGTACTCCGGCGAACATGGAACTCCTGGAGGAGATGATTCTGCGTCTCTCCCAATTGGTAATTGATTTTCCTGAAATCCTGGAGCTAGACATGAACCCCGTTGTTGTGACGAACGGAAAGCCCGTTGCTGTGGATGCGCGAATGTTACTCGAGCCCGCAGTCCGCCCCTCCCCTCTCCATCTGGTAATCAGTCCATACCCGGAACAGTACGAGTCTCACGAAGTCACCTCGGCTGGGGTTGCTGTATTTATCCGCCCAATCAAACCAGAAGACGCACCCCTTCTGACAGAACTATTTGACACTCTATCTCCAACCACCATTTACTACCGGTTTTTCGGTCCCCTTAAGGGACTGCCCCACTCCATGCTCGTGCGTTTCACTCAGGTGGACTACGACCGGGAGATAGATATGGTAGCCCTGGAAAAAACTAATGATGCCAGAGAGCGGATGCTGGGAACGGCTCGAGTGATGTCAGATCCTGACGGAAAAAGGGCGGAGTTTGCCATTCTCATAGGAGATCCGTGGCAAGGTAAAGGAGTGGGAGCCAAACTCCTGGAAAGATGCCTTGCCATCGCCAAGGAACGGGGCATCGAAACCGTCTGGGGCATTGTTTTGCATGAGAACACCGGCATGCAGGCATTGGCTCGCAAACTTGGCTTCAAGGTGTCTAGATCTGACGAACCGGGTGAATTGGAATTGACCATTGATCTGAAATCAGTCGAGTTCTAGAACCATAGGATTCCAATGGATACCCTGCGGATGATAGCCAACATAAGACTCCAGGACGTACTGGACATACTTTTTCTCACCATCGTTGCCTACTACCTTTATGTGTGGTTTCGCGGAACAAAGGCGTTTAAGGCCCTGGCTGGCCTGTTGGCCCTGGCGATCATCTACACTGCGGCCAGAGCTTGGGGTCTTTTCCTCACCACCTGGATGTTTGAGATCCTCTGGCAGGCCAGCAGGACTTTGAGGCCACCATTCAGGTGCCGGTGGAGTTCAAAAATCTGCCCGAGCGCATGGAAATTGTCGAACCCACAAAGCCGAGTGTTAAGATCACGGTCCGAGGGTTGCGAAAAGACGCCAGTACACTGAACGCCAGGAACGTTCAAGTGGAACTCGATGTTTCTTCGGCTCAATTCGGCCGTAAGACCTATCGTATCTCGGCGAATGAAGCTGTCTTGCCAGGTGAAAGAATAGATGTGGTGAGAATCGAACCCACTGAATTTGTTCTTGAGTTCAAACAAAGGGAGCAAGAGACCGCTAAATAATCAAGAATCCTCCAGGAGGTTTTCCGGCACCTCTTTAGGGGGACTTCTCCCAAGAATACTTTTGCGGAGGTATGTGGATAGAAACTGTTGACAAAATTGAGGATAAGGATCAAAATTGCCGGCACTCTTTGAATGAATATCTTCGCAGGAGGTTTCATTTCCTCCTCACCACTTTACTCTCCACGGGTCTTGAGGGAGGACTTCTCTGTTGGACACCATAGTTTCCTTGCTCAGACTGTTCAGGGCATTCCTTGACTGGAGGGTGATTCTGGATGTCATCCTGATAGCGGCAATCCTCTTCTTTCTGTACCGCACCCTTCTGAGGCTGGGGACCTGGAAAATCGTCACCGGCATATTCCTCGCCATGGTTATTTTCGTTGTGGCCAACGTTCTCGATCTCAAGGGTATAAACTGGTTCTACTCCAACCTCAGCCAGGTTGCAGCCATAGCTCTCATTGTCATTTTCCAGCCCGAGCTCAGAAAGATCTTTGAACGAGCCGCAACTCTTGGTGGCAAGAAGTTGGACAAGAGTGGTCCAGCTCTGGCTGCGCTCTATGGGGATGTCGCCTTTGTCATGGCCGAACAGAGGCGGGGAGGTATTCTGGTATTTCCTGGACGAGATCCCATTAAGAGATGGTTAACTGGAGGCTTCGACCTAAACGCTGACCCAACCATTCCTATTATTCTGAGCATCTTCGACATAAACTCACCTGGGCACGACGGAGCTGTAGTAATTGAGAACGGCAAACTGGCTCGATACGGTGTGCGTCTCCCCATCTCTAGGAGTGGTAAACTATCAGAGGATTTTGGCACCCGCCATCACGCCGCCATGGGGCTTTCCGAGGTAACAGATGCCCTGGTAATTGTGGTTTCTGAAGAACGGGGGACCGTGAAGGGTTTTCTCGATGGGCGAGTCAAAAAGATACAGGATCAAAAGCAACTAACCCAGCAGATAATTGATCATTGGGAAAAAACCGCTTCCTCCGCCATTGAATTCCCGGAATACAGAAAGCGGAGAAAACTCATGCCGGAGATGGCAATAAGTCTTGCCCTGGCTCTTGTTTTCTACTCCACGGTTATCGTCGGCAAGATGGAGATTCGAGAGAAGGCGGTTACCGTTCCGGTGGAATACGTTGCCGCGCCTGAAAACCTCGCTCTTCGAGGTGACAATCCCACGGAGGTCAGACTGCAACTAGCCGGTCCTAAGTCGGAGCTCGACAAAATCAACCCGGGAAATTTGAGCGTCAAAATCGATTTGTCCCAGGCCAAAGCCGGGGGACAAGTCTTCGTTGTCTCCAAGGAAAATATAGCCCTTCCCAGAGGGATAAAACTCGTGAATGCAAATCCTTCCAGCATAGCACTGTCGCTGGAAGAGATTGCCGAGTTTGAAGTGGAAGTACAACCGCAGTTGGTGGGCACCCTCCCTCAAGGATTGGAACTGGTCTCGGTGGAGTCAAACCCAAAACAGTTGCGGGTCCTTTCTCCGCCAACCGATGCCAGTCAAAGCATAACCATTGTGACCGAGCCAATATATTTGGAAAACATAAAAAAGAGTGAGACATTGGTGCGTAAGGTCATAGCGCCACCGAACGTGAGACCTGAAGGCAAGCAATGGCCTGATATTGAGGTGCACATCACGGTGAGACCAAAAACATAAGCACCGTAAGATCCGCCATTTTAAGACTGTATCAGACGCCGACAACCATTTTGGTATATCTCCTCGATACCCCCGCCTCAGGTTATAAGCACCGCAATAATCCCGGTGAGAAAAATACCATCAAAGGTTCCGGCTCCGCCTATTGAAGCCACGGGAGCCCCTAAGCCGGTTATCTTTTTCAGGTTCATCAGATCCGCGCCGATGAGCGTCCCCAGCGTTCCAGAGATGTAGGCCACAGGCGGGGCATTTGCCGGCGACAGTATGAGAGCAATTAGGGCAGCCAGCAGGGGTGGAACCAGCACTGGCACACCTATACCCACTCCTGTGATGGGCCTTGCCAACCTGAAAACCGCCACACTCATCAAGGCCGTTGCCAAAAGAGCCCGAAAGGGAACCTGACAGGTGAGCAAAATGTAGAGGGATATGAGCACCGGAATTACCGCTCCCCCAACATTTACCGCTAGGGTCGTTGTGCACGGCTGTCGAGGCGGCGGTAGCCGGTAACGCATGCCATAGAATGGAATAACCCTGTCGTCGCAAAGCGCATCTTCCTCAAACCTTTTTATGGGGATATTGATCGCGCTGCCAACCAGGGTGAGAAAAAATAATGTAAGCATATAGTTGGGGCTGATTCCCATTTTGCTGAAGGCCAGGGTAAGAGCTCCGATCTGGACGAAGAAGAGGAGAATAAAAAACACAACGAGAAAGAGAAAAAAAATGAGTGCTGTGAAGGGATTGAAGAACATGGTTCACTCCCAGTGATTGAGACACAATATTAGGCAGGAGAAGACCGACTTTGCAAGACAGAATAGGTTAACATTTTCCAAAAATTATTTTTGTTACATAAGCCACGGCAAAGCTACTCCACAATGATCAACTGAAGACGGTTGCAGTCTGCCTTGGGTGATACCTGGGAGTATTCCAAATCTCAGGAAGATATCTGATCTCAGTGTACTTCGCTCGCACTCCCTCGGTTCCCCATGGATGGTGACACTGACATTTTCCACCTGATTACCAACATCTTCATAGTGTGGAGCACTTTTGCAGAGATGTTAACTTGATCTGCCCAGGCCCATAGTCTAGTATTGGGCAATCTGGTATCTCTATTTTTCATGATCGATGATTTCGCCAGTAACTGCTACAAATATTCTATTGGGCTATTAACTATGGAGATTCAAAGATGAAGGTGCTCATCTGCGGTGCCGGCAGGGTTGCAAGGCACTTGCTGGCCAGGCTTGGGGAGAGATGGCAGGTCACTCTGATTGACAAACTCGAGGACAAGCTCCAAGATTTTATTCCCAAGTTTCAGAACGTGCAGAAAGTACTCGCAGCAGATGCCGCTAGCCCGGTTACCCTTGACGATGCCGGCGTGGCCAACTTTGATTATGTCCTGGCCCTGACTGAAAATGACAAGGTCAACCTGGCAATCTGCAAATATGCAGGCTCTCAGGGGGTCAGCCACCTGCTTGCCCTGGTAAACCATGAGGAAAACAAGGGGAGATTCCAGGAAATTGGAGCCCGCCCCATACTTGGCAGTACCCTGTTGGCCAAGTCTATACACCATTACCTGCAGGATCCGCGGATCAACTTGATGTCCCTTAGCCTGGGGCAGGCCGAGATCATGGAAATAGACGTATCAGATCACTTCCAGGTGGTTGGCAAGGAGGCCGCATCTTTGTCCGATGCAGACTGGCGGTTGGTTGCCATTTTGCGGCAGAATGAGATGTTCTTCCCCAAACCCGAGACGGTCATCGAAGCCGGTGATCGTTTGGTGATAGTGGGACAGCCTGACTCCTTCAAAGCACTTTGCCTACATCTGGAGTGCGGTATACCGCACTTTCCCCTCGGTTATGGCCCGGATATCCTGTTGGCCCTTGTTCCAGGGGCCAATAATGAAGAGCTTATTAAAGAGACCATGCATCTCGCCCAGAATACGAAAGTGAAGTCGCTGACCCTCCTAGTGTCAAAAGAAGAAGGTGATATTCAGGATGCTCTCGGAGCTTGGACACAGGCCATTGACATCAAAGTAATGACTGTAGAAGGCAATGTTGAAGAGCATCTTGAAAAAATGGGCAGTCAAGAGAATTACGGAGTAATGGTGCTCCACCCTTTTGAGGCCTCCTTCTTCGTCTCCCTGGCAAAACCCACCCTCATCTCCCTGGCCCATTCCGTATCCTGCCCCCTCCTTGTGGCCCGGCAAAGCCATCCTTATGAGAGAATTCTGGTACCTTTCAACGCAACCAACAAGGCCGAACTCGCCTTGGGATTGGCGGTGGATCTGGCTCGCCAGTTTGAGTCTGAAATTGCCGTAGCTGTGGTAGAAGAGCCTGAATTCATCAGGGGCGTAGAGGAAGAGGAGTGGGCCGAGTCCGTCTCAGGGAGGGTGCGAGAACTGGCCCACATTCACAAATTCGACTTCGAGGTGATCATCAAAAAAGGCAACCCAGTAAAAGAGGTTGTTGCCTTGGCAAAAGATTTCAATCTCATGGTCATGGGCAGCACAACCAGAGAGAAGGGACTGTTCTCACCCCACGTGGGGGAACGCATGGCCCAAGATGTCCCGTGTTCTGTTCTTATAGTAGCGAAGTAAGTGATCCACCTTTAAAATCCCCCCTCGCTCCCCCCTTTAGAAAAGGGGGGAAGTCATAGAAATTATTCTGAATGTCCCCCTTTTACAAAGGGGGATTTAGGGGGATTGTTAAAATAACCTACACCTTCCTTAGCAAACAGTTATGCTCCTCAATCAAGCTGAATCTCTTCTCCTCGTCTCCCTGGCCGCAGCCATTCTGCCCAGCCTCAGCCGGCTATTACGACTCCCGGCACCGGTGATGGAGATTCTTTTCGGCATAATACTGGGAAAGAGTTTCCTTCACGTGCAATTTAGCGGTGAGTGGATTCAGTTTCTCGCCCATCTCGGTTTTCTTCTGCTCATGTTCCATGCTGGCATGGAGATCGACTTCGGTATGCTGCTGAAACAAAGCCGAAGGCAACTATCCTTCCAGTTACTCATTTTCGGAGCCACCCTGGGCCTGTCTTTCCTCTTCACTCTCTTCCTCAAGAGCGGTACGTTCATGGCCCTGGTGCTGACCACCACTTCACTTGGACTGGTAATGCCTACCATCAAAGAGCTGGGAATACAGAAATCTCCTTTCGGCCAAAGTATCTTAATAGCAGCCTCGTTGGCCGACTTTCTAACCCTCTTCGCTATAACTTTTTTTATTCTCTGGCGTGACTACGGGCTAGGCTGGCATTTCATCTTACCCCTTCCCCTCTTCATCGGCTTTGGCATTCTGCTGTGGGCAGGGCGGCTTTGGGCATGGTGGAACCCGGAGCGAGCGGAGCGCTTTATCGGGTCGCAAGATACAGAAGAACTGGGGGTGAGACTTTCTCTGGCCCTTCTTTTTCTCTTTGTGGCCCTATCCGAGCTGGTCCGTCTCGAACCAGTTCTGGGTGCCTTTCTGGGGGGTTGCGTGCTCTCCTTCGTATTCCGCGAGAAGGGGCAGCTTGAGAGTAAAATATCAGCCTTGGGCTTCGGCTTTCTCATCCCCATCTTTTTTATCAACGTCGGGGTGGAATTTGATTTGACCAACGTACTGCGCCCCGGACAGCTTCATTTCACCCTCGAGCTTCTCATGCTTGCCCTGTTGGTTAAACTCGTTCCCAGCCTGATCTTTACCCTGCAGCGCATTCCTTTGAAAGATGCCATGAAGGCGGGAATTCTCCTTTCCGCCCGTCTAAGCCTCATCATGGCCGCTGCAGAAATCGGTTTGCGGGAAGGGTTGATTTCGCAAACCATGAAGGATTCGATCGTCCTGCTTGCTGTTCTCACCTGCTTTCTCGGCCCCACCCTCTTCAAACTTCTGCAACCGACGGAGGCCGGCCGCCGCGACGGGGACACGTAGGGTTGGCTGCAGTTACTGTCGAGCGCTTGCAGTACAATGTCACATCCATTTCTTTTTTTTGAAGATAACTATTTCAACGATAACCAACCCCATGAGCAGCAGGCAAAAAACAGCAAAAGCTCCTTTATACGCAGAACCTGGAATGCCCCCCACGTTAATTCCCAACAGACCAGTCAGAAAGCCGAGTGGGAGAAAAATGGCAGCGACTATGGACAGAACATACATTCGATTATTCATCTGTTCTGACAGACGGCTGACGAGCTCTTCGTGGGTAACAGCAGCACGCTCCCGCGCCGCATCCAGATCTTCTATGTAGCGAGTCAAACGGTCATATGTTTCTCGAAGACGTATCCTGTCTTCTTCAGCAAGCCAAGAAATCTTTTCACTCTGCAACCGTGCTATGGCCTCCCGCTGGGGAGCCATATATCTCCGAAGGTTGATCGCGTCTCGCCGGATCGAGGCGAGCATGGGGCGCAGCTCGTGACTCTCTGCAGTAAGCACTGCTTCTTCCAGCTCCGCCACCTTGTCTTCAAGCTCATCAACCACACCACCCATGCGCACCATGAGGCGATCTGCCACCTCCTCCAGAAATTCGCCGGATGTCTCGGGTCCTTTCCCATTTTCTATGGCAGAGCAAAGATCTGCCACTGAGAGAAGCTTTCGTCTACGGGTCGTAATGATCCGGTTTTTCTCCGCCCAAATGCGCAGCGATACCATATCCTCCGGATCTGCTCCAGGATTGAGGTTTACCCCTCTAAGAGCGATAAGGAGGCCGTCATCAAATGCGGTGACCCGGGGCCGACTCTCTTCCGCCAACAAGGCATCTCCAACTACATCCTCGAGCTGACTTTCTTCCTTTATCCACCGTTGTGCTTCAGGGGCTTCGAAGTTAAGATGGACCCACAGCAATCCGGCTGACTCCGTCCACTGCTGGATTTCCTGCCACCCCAGCCTTTGTCCGCCTCCCTTGCCATCAAGAACGTAGGCAGCTATCAGCCAGTCATTGTCTGCCATGATCTCCTCCTCGATAACTAGTTCGGATTGTTAAAAACTTGTTCTCATACATTGCAGCCAGACCTCCGGGAGATGCGATTTTTCCGTAATTTCCCCACGGTCACAGTTTGGTACCACCGGGTTCATTTATCTTTGGGCACCAGTTCTTTCATGAACTCCATCTGAATCTGCTGGATTTTAAGGAGTCTCTCCCACTGGTGGACGATGAGATGGTCAAGCTTCTCGTTCAAATGGCGAATCTCGAGTTCGGCCTTGAGATTTACCCGATAATCCTGCTCGCCCCGCAAGCGATCTCTGGCCTCTTGTCGGTTCTGACTCATCATAATGATGGGTGCCTGTACAGCCGCCAGGCAAGAAAGAACAAGGTTGAGAAGGATGAACGGATAGGGATCGAATGGGTGCCAGAAAAAGGCCATGGAGTTTACCCCAATCCACAGGAGCATCACCGTCGCGAAGCAGAGGAGGAAATTCCAGCTTCCACCGAACTCTGCCACCCTGTCCGCCATGCGTTGGCCGAAACTCAGTTTTTCTTCGAATTCGCTTTCTATATCCCGGGAAAGCAAGTCATGCTCCGCCATGCTTCTCACCACTTCGGACTCGAGGAGAGACAGTTCCCCTTTATCCTCCTCGAGGACGTCCTCTATATACTCCGCCCTGAATTGATTCAGGTCATCGAGGCAAATGTAGCCGGAGTCAGACCAGTCAGGATATCTCTTACGAATGGTCTCGACAATTGAGGGGCGAACCAGCTCACCATAACGAACCTCGTCCATGGTTTTCCTTTGCTCACACACCTGACAGTTGACCGTTTTTTCTGTATCTTTTTCCATATCTGCTCCCTTGTCCAACTTTCCGCAGAAAAAGTAGTAATAAAATTACCAAATGAATGAGCAGCGACAAAGCCGCTGTGGATGCTATTTCTGTTCTCTGATAGAATCCGAGAGCTACCTTAGCCTGACCCAGGTTGATGTTTTCTCCACAACAGCTACGTGGTGGAGAACAAAATATACCACATTCATCTCATTTACCAACCAGTCAAGGCGCCAATTAGGGGTGCAAATGGAAGCTGTGCCGCCTTCACATAGACCGTCAATGAGTTCAAGACTCGCGCACAGGATTGGCCCCCTGTTGGGACTGCTGCTTTTTGCCGGGGCCCTCTGGGTGCTCCATTATGAGCTCAAAGCGTACCGTTTTCACGATGTCATGTTGAGCCTGGAGGACCTACCGAGAAAAAGATTTTTCGCCGCTTTGGTTCTCACCTGTTTGAGCTATCTGGTCATGACCGGCTATGACGCTCTGGCCTTGCGATATGTTCAGCATCCCCTGCCCTATGGTAAATTCGGCCTGGCCTCCTTTATCAGCTATGCCTTCAGCAACAACATGGGCTTTGGCATGATTGCCGGAGGCTCCGTGCGCTATCGCCTCTACTCGGCCTGGGGACTCTCCGCCCTGGAGATCACCAAGGTGGTGGTCTTCTGCAGCCTGACCCTCTGGCTTGGGTTCTTCACCCTGGGCGGCGTGGTTTTCCTCTTCGAGCCTCTGATGCTACCCAAGGTATTGCATCTTCCCTTTGCTTCCGCCCACGCGCTTGGAAGAATTTTCCTTGCTATTGTGGCAGCATACCTCCTGTGGACTATTTTGGGTAAAAGGTCCGTCAGGATCCGAGGCTGGGAGTTTTCTTTTCCTTCCGCCCAAGTGCTGGTCGCCCAGGTCATAATCGCTTCCATGGACTGGGCCTTGGCGGGGGGAGTTCTTTATGCACTCCTGCCGAAAGTTCCATCTCTCTCTTTCCCGGGATTTCTCGCCATCTATCTGCTGGCCCAAACAGGTGGCCTGATAAGCCAGGTCCCAGGTGGTCTCGGCGTTTTTGAAACAATAGTCGTCCTGCTTCTTTCGCCAACATTGCCTGCTGCAGAAATCCTGGGCGTGCTTTTGGCTTACAGGTTTCTCTACTACCTAATCCCCCTCTTTATGGCCGTGCTCTTGCTGGCCGTCCAAGAGCTGTTTCAGAGGCAGAAGGTTTTTAAAAGATTCGTCGAGCTCTTTGCTCAATGGAGTTCCGGGCTGGTGCCGCCGGTTATTGCCTTTACCGTATTTATTGGCGGGACGATTCTTCTCTTCTCTGGGGCCATTCCTGCGGTTGACCAGCATCTCATCTGGCTGAAAAATTTCCTTCCCCTTCCAGTTCTGGAGCTCTCCCACTTCTTCGCCAGCCTGGCTGGTATGGGCCTTCTTATCTTGGCCCGCGGCTTACAAAGAAGGCTCGATGCCGCCTATCATCTCACCGCTGTCCTCCTCGGCTTCGCCGCAGTTTTTTCCCTGCTCAAGGGATGGGACTATGAAGAGGCAATTCTCTTGGGGTTCATGCTTGCCGCCCTTCTTCCTTTTCGGCGGCAATTTTACCGGAAGGCATCTCTCTTAGACCAGCGTTTCAGCCCAGGCTGGATTGCCGGCATCATTCTGGTGATGCTCTGTTCCGTGTGGCTGGGGATGTTCTCTTACAAGCATGTAGAGTATTCTGGAGCTCTCTGGTGGAAATTTGCTTTTGATAAAAACGCCCCCAGATTTCTCCGTGCTTCGGTGGGGGCTGTGATTCTTGCCCTCACTTTTGGGTTGGCAAGACTCATTCGCCCATCTCCCCCGAAACCGTTGATTCCGACACCTAAAGACATGGAAAGAATCTCTCCCATCGTCCAGCAATCACCCCGCACCTCTGCCAATCTCGCTTTGCTGGGCGACAAGAACATTCTTTTCAATGAGAAGGAAACCGCCTTCATCATGTATGCTGTCGAAGGTCGAAGCTGGATTGCCATGGGAGATCCCGTGGGCCCAGAAGAGGAGTGGGCTGATTTGCTCTGGCGATACAGGGAACTATGCGACCAGTACGACGATTGGCCTGTATTTTATGAAGTGGGGGCAGAACACCTCCATTTGTATCTGGAACTGGGGCTTAGTGTTTTGAAACTCGGCGAAGAGGCTCGCGTCTTCCTGGATACATTTTCCATGGAAGGAGGCGGACGTAAGGAATTCCGCCGGACCGTGCGTAAGTTGGAAGAGGGAGGCTGCACTTTTGCCCTCATCGGGACCGAGGGGGTTCCTGCAATTCTTCCTGAACTCCAAAGTATCTCCGACGGTTGGCTGGCGGCAAAAAACACTCGCGAGAAGAGATTTTCTCTTGGCTATTTCAGCGCAGGCTACCTGCAGAAGACTCCCGTGGCAATTGTCCGTAACAAGGATGGGAAAATTCTCGCCTTTAGTAACCTATGGTTGGGAACTAACAAGGAGGAATTTTCCATGGATCTCATGCGTTATCTGGAGGAGGCTCCGCACGGCATCATGGAGTACCTGTTCATTCAGCTCATACTCTGGGGGAAAAAAGAGGGCTACCAGTGGTTCAATTTGGGCATGGCACCACTATCCGGACTGGAGGATCATGAGCTTGCTCCCCTCTGGAACCGGCTGGGCGCTCTGGTTTTCCGACATGGGGAGCACTTTTACAATTTTCAAGGGCTGCGGCAGTACAAGAAAAAATTCGACCCTGAATGGAGACCCAAGTATCTGGCCTGCCCCGGTGGCATGGCTCTACCCCGTATTTTTACTAATCTGGGAACCCTTATTTCTGGAGGGGTCAAGGGGGTTGTTGCCAAATAAAGCGGGTGAAATGATCTTCAGATAAAATAAAGGTGTTGTGGTCCGCGGAAACCGGGATAGTATGGCTGGTCAAGGTACATATGAAGAAATTCTGTATCGCAGCCCCCAATGGGGGGTAAAGCGAAGGGAGCATAAACGGTGATAAAGAAGTGATGAGGGGGGTTCTGCTTTATGAGACGCGCGCTTTTCATCTTGCCAATTCTTCTCCTTCTGAGTTGGAGCCCTGTGCTGTGTGCTCAAGAGGAAACGGTTAACTTCGGACGCTTCGGCCGTATCACTTTGTATCGCCACTCTCCCAGACCGTCCCAGGTTGTCTTGTTTGTTTCCGGAGACGGAGGCTGGAATCTGGGGGTAATTGACATGGCCAGGGCCCTGTCCTCCCTGGACGCCCTGGTTGTAGGTATCGACATCACCAGCTACCTGAAGCGACTTGCACGCTCTGGGGATAAATGTTCTTACTGTGCTGCAGATTTCGAAGCTCTGAGCAAGTTCGTCCAGAAAAAGCTTGATTTTCCTCACTATGTGCAACCGGTGCTCGTGGGATACTCCTCCGGTGCCACCCTGGTATATGCCACCCTCGTCCAGGCACCGCCCAATACCTTTGTTGGAGCCATCAGTCTGGGCTTCTGCCCGGATCTGGAGCTGACAAAACCTCTGTGCCGCGGCAATGGGCTGGAATGGAAACCTGGCCCCAGAGGCAGAGGGTATGTGTTCCTGCCAGCGACCAACTTGCAACCACCCTGGATAGCCTTCCAGGGTGCCATTGACCAGGTTTGCCATGCAGCGGCAACGGATACCTACGTCAAACAAGTGAAAAACGGGGAAATCGTGCTTCTTCCCAAGGTAGGCCATGGCTTTTCAGTGCAGCGCAACTGGATGCCCCAGTTCAAAGAGACATTCACCCGCCTAGTTGCGCGAAAGAAAGCCGAGAAGCCAATTTCTCTGGCTGCATTAGCTGACCTGCCCATAGTTGAGGTCAACGCCAGAGGTTCCGTTTCAGACCTCATGGCAGTAATGGTATCCGGCGATGGTGGCTGGGCCGGAATCGACCGGGAGGTAGCCGATGTCCTTGCCGGTAAGGGAATTCCGGTGGTGGGCTTGAATTCCCTGGCATACTTTTGGACCAAACGCACACCTGATGGCTCGGCAAGAGATCTGGAGCGAATCCTTGACCACTATCTTAGCCGCTGGAAAAAAGAAAAAGCTATACTTCTTGGTTACTCTTTAGGGGCAGACGTCCTCCCCTTCATGGCCAGCCGTCTCCCCAAGGAATTGTTGAGCCGTGTGTCTTTGATCGCTCTTCTAGGTCCGGCGCGCCAAGTGGACTTTGAATTTCATCTGACGGACTGGCTAGGAGGCCCATCCGAAGGAAAAACCTATCCTATTCTCCCGGAGCTGCAAAAACTTGTGGGAACGAGGTTACTTTGCCTTTATGGTGAAGAAGAAAAAGACAGTCTCTGCCGGGACTTGGAGCCGTCCTTTGCAAAGATTGTTGCCCTGGGAGGGGCACATCATTTTGCTGGCAACTATGATGCCATTGCCGAGGCTATCCTCCGGCAAGCAAACTGATAGAGTCAGCGCAAACACCATCAAACTGAAAGGAGAAGCTTGTGTCGCAAGAAAAAGGAAGACTTGAAGAGCTGATAACTAAGCTCAAACAAAAACGCAATGAGTTCCGGGTTCAAATTCATTTGGCAAAGGCAGAGGTCAATGATGAGTGGCAAGAGTTAGAGAAGAAGTAGCATGTCCTCAAAAAGAAGCTGGCCGCCCTAAATAAAGAAACGAAACATGCATCTTGGGACATGGGCACCGCCTTAGGTGTTCTCTTCGAAGAAATCTCCTATGCTTACAAGCGCATGCGGAAGTGATTGGATCGAGCTGTTCCTAACGGCGAGCTGAAGCGCAGAAGCCATTGTTTGTGCATCGGCCATGACCCAATCTTGTTCGCCTGATATATGATTCCTGCCACCGAACTAGGACCCTAGAGGCAGTTAGCTCTGGCCGTTGGGAGAGATTTTCTGCGGTTTTGCTCGCAGGTGAGATTAAGAGTCACGGAGAAAATAATATAACGGTTATGGTTTAAAGAAACTATTTTTTCACAGCTCTGCACTACGATAAACTGCAAACCTCCTGTGAAATGGTTATTATTATAGTTAATCTAACAATTAGCGCATTGAGCAGCGGACCAAGGAATTGCCCACCCCATGGAACGGCCCGGTACAGATTCCACCAAAAAAGTTAAACGCGGTGATGTGGAAACGATAACCACTGCATCGCAAGTTCTCTCGGGCGAAAGCAGTAAGCGGGGTTTTGCCCGGTTGTGGCCCTTTCTTGGCCCCGCTTTCATCGCCAGCATCGCCTACGTTGACCCGGGAAATTTCGCCACCAACATCCAGGGCGGAGCAAAATTCGGCTATACCCTTCTGTGGGTGGTCACGGCCAGCAACCTGATGGCCATGCTCATCCAGACGATCTCTGCTAAACTCGGCATTGCTACCGGACATAATTTGGCAGAACTGTGCCGGATTCATTTCCCGCGCCCCCTGGTGCTAGTCATGTGGGTACTCATGGAGCTCGTGGCCATGGCGACCGATCTTGCTGAATTCCTCGGCGCCGCCTTGGGTTTCAACTTGTTGTTTGGCATGCCACTGTGGATTGCCGGCCTACTCACGGCAGTTGTCACTTTTCTCATATTAGGATTGCAGGTTCGCGGCTTTCGTCCGTTGGAGGCTGTGATTACCGCCATGCTGGGGGTAATTGCCCTTTGTTATCTCATTGAAACCATTCTGGACAAGCCGAACTGGCAGAATGTAGTCTATCATGCCCTGGTGCCGCAGTTTTCAGGAGGGGAGAGCGTCCTGCTGGCCACAGGCATTCTCGGGGCAACGGTCATGCCCCACGTGATTTTCCTGCACTCTTCCTTGACTCAGGATCGCATAGTCGTCAAAGACCCGGTTCGAAGACTCCGGCTTTTCCGCTACCAGGTTGCCGATGTAACCATTGCCATGGGTGTAGCGGGTTTTGTCAACGGAGCCATGCTGATAATGGCTGCGGCCACCTTCCACCGTGCTGGTCTCAGCCACATCGCCTCCATAGAAGAGGCGCACATTACTCTGGAACCGCTGCTGGGGACGGCGGCCCGCTGGATTTTTGCTGTATCCTTGCTTGCTTCCGGCCTTTCCTCGTCGGCAGTTGGCACTATGGCCGGTCAAGTGATTATGCAGGGTTTCCTGGAACGGCACATTCCCATCTGGCTGCGCCGGCTGGTCACCATTCTTCCGGCGCTGGTGGTAATCTTTCTAGGGTTTGATCCCACTTGGACCCTGGTAATAAGCCAGGTCGTTCTGAGTTTCGGGCTGCCACTGGCGGTAATACCCCTAGTTCTCTTCTCGCAGCGGCGTGACCTCATGGCCGAACTGGTGAACAAGCCATTAACTACTGTACTGGCCTGGGCGGTGGCCGGGTTGATCATTGCACTTAACCTTTATTTGCTTCATCAAACTCTGTTTTAGAGGGTCAATCATGTTTAAGCATATTCTGGTACCCCTGGATGGATCAAACCTGGCGGAGTCGGTGCTCCCCGCGGCTGACTATCTAGGCCGGGTTCTCGGGGCAAAAATCACCCTGATTCATATCGTTGAACGTGACGCTTCACCTTCGGTGCACGGAGAGCGACATCTGACCAGCGTGGAAGAAGCCGAACCTTACCTGGAAGACATAGCACGGCGATCCTTCTCCTCTGAAGTGTCTGTGGAAATACATGTACACAAAGCCGCTACCAGTGACGTGGCCCGGGGAATCGTGGAGCATCAGCACGAATTGACACCAGATTTGATTGTCATGTGTACCCACGGGCGCAGCGATGTCCGGGATCTCCTCTTTGGCCGCATCGCCCAACAGGTGGTCGCCTCTGGTCGCACCCCGGTTATGCTCATGCGCCCGGAAGGGAAAGCTTACAAGAAAACCTTTTCCTGCCGCACTCTCCTTGCGCCAACGGATGGAGCCCCTGGGCACGAACCGGGATTGAACGTGGCCTTCGGCTTGGCTCGCGCCACCAATTCGCGTTTGCACTTGCTTTCCGCGGTGCGAACCCTGGGCACGCTAGCCGGGCGTCATGCGACCACGGGACGGTTCATGCCCGGGACGACCCAGGCCGTGCTGGAACTCGCACAAAACGAACTGGAATCCTACCTGCAGCGGCAGATTTCTCTATTTCAGGCCCAAGGAGTATCAGTATCGGCAGAAGTACGCCGTGGCGACCCAGCTTCGGTGATCGTTGACACCGCCGCAGCCTGCGAGGCGGACATCATCGTACTGGCCAGCCATGGCAAGGCGGGCATGGAGGCATTCTGGGCTCACAGCGTTGCGGCCAGAGTGTTGGCCAAGGCCAGACGACCCCTGCTGCTTGTACCCGTGAAAAAGAATGAGTAAAGGAAATACTAAAAGACTTCAGCGATAAAGAATTGTCTTAGTCAAGGGAGAAGAGAGTTGGTAGGAAAATGAGTGGAACCCAATGAATGGAAAAACAGAAAAGCAGCCATGAAGACACCTGAGCATGAGAGTAGATGAAGAAATGGTTTAGGGCAAATAGCTGTATATCCTCTGCCGAACGTGGTATTTTAAAATTTTTGATGTTGGCCTTGCTCGGTACCGTGATTATTTGGAGTCCGAATTAGTGGGTTAGTAGCGAATAAGGGAGCATTCCTTGACTGCTGACAACGATCTTTCGAAACTGCGAATCGACAAGGAGAGGATTTCACAAAGACAGGGGAAGAAAAAAAGATACATACTCCTGTCGCTGACATTCCTGCTCGTCGCCACCTTGATAATCCTCTACTTTCAGGGCGTTTTAAAACCTGCTGTTGGGGTGCAGATCACCGCTGTACAAAAAATCTATCCGGCCCAGACCTTCACCTTGCTCAATGCCAGTGGCTACGTGGTGGCCCAGCGGAAGGCGGCTGTGGCCTCCAAGATCACCGGCCGTCTCGTCTTTCTCGGGGTGGAGGAAGGCAACCGGGTGAAAAAGGGCGAAATCATTGCCCGGCTGGAAAACGATGATGTCAAAGCCGCTGTGCAGCGAGCCATGGCGGATGTCAAGGTGGCACACTTCAATCTCGAGCAGAGCCAGGCAGAACTGGACGATGCTCTCCTCGATTTCAACAGAAAAAAAGAGTTGGTAGGGAAAGAGATTATTTCCCTATCCCAGTATGATTCAGCCGATGCACGCTACAAAAAAGCAAAGGCAGCAGTCGCCGCGAATCGAGCTTCCTTGCGGGCCACTGAAGCAGCCTTGAAAGAGGCAGAGGTGTTAGTGGAATACACCATCATTCGAGCTCCTTTTGATGCCGTTGTGCTGACAAAAGACGCCGATATTGGAGATATTGTTACCCCCATCGGCGCCGCGGCTGACGCCAAGGCCGCAGTGGTCACCATAGCCGACATGGACTCTCTCCAGGTGGAGGTTGATGTATCTGAATCCAACATCGGGCAGGTTAAGGCGGGCCAGCCCTGCGAAATACAGCTGGACGCTTTGCCTAACGACCGTTTTCGAGGCGTGGTTCACATGATCGTTCCTACCGCTGACCGGAGCAAAGCGTCAATACTCGTCAAAGTTGCCTTTATTGACAAGGACCCCCGTATCCTCCCCGAAATGAGCGCCAAGGTTGCCTTTCTCTCGCGGCAGATTACAGCGGACGAGGAAAAACCTTTAACGGCTTTGCCCAGTGGTGCTGTGGTCACCCGTGATGGAAAAACCCTGGCATTTGTGGTCAAGAACAATCGGGCCCTGGAAACCCCTGTTCATCTTGGGAGAAAGCTCGACGCCATGGTGGAGATTCTGAACGGTGTGGAAGTGGGTGATCAGGTGGTAATAGCCCCTTTGGATAAGATGAAAAACGGGGTCAAGGTGAGAGTCACGCAAGAGTAGAAAAGACAGGTCATGAGCACCTGTATTTGAGCTGTCTCCTATGACGCCATGCGCTATGCCCTATGCGATCTAACCTTACCCAAGGAATTATGTTTCTAGGACTCAATGAATAGAGAAAGCAGCCCCCTTGTACAGATAAAAGATCTCAACAAGTCATACCGCCGGGGAAGCCAAATTATCCCGGTGCTGGAGAACATCGTCCTGGATATAAATGAAGGAGATTTTCTCGCCCTCATGGGTCCATCAGGATCGGGTAAGAGCACTTTACTGAACCTCATTGCCGGGCTCGATCAGGTGGACGGAGGAACCATAAAGATCGGCGGAGTTGAGATCACCTCGCTCTCCGAATCTGAACTTGCCGAGTGGCGCGCCGGCAATGTGGGTTTCATTTTTCAGTTTTACAACCTCATTCCAGTACTCACCGCCCTAGAAAATGTGGAACTCCCCCTCCTTTTGACCGGACTTACAAGAAAAGAGCGCCAAGAGCACGCAGCCCTGGCCCTGGAATTGGTCTCGCTTCACGATCGAATGGACCACTATCCGCGACAACTCTCCGGCGGCCAGCAGCAGCGTGTTGCCATAGCTCGCGCCGTGGTGACGGATCCAACCATCTTGGTGGCTGACGAGCCCACGGGCGATCTCGACCGCACTTCTGCAGAGGAAGTGTTGCAACTCATGGATCGGTTGAGTGGTGATCTCGGTAAGACGATCATCATGGTCACTCACGATCCCCGGGCGGCTCAGAAAGCTCGCACCATGAGATACTTGGACAAAGGTGTGCTCGCCGATGCTCCTGAAATTAGTTTTACGGAACGCTTTTAGGCACAAACTCCGCAGTCTGCTCACAATTTCCGGCCTGTGCGTCGCCATTCTCGCCTTTGCCCTCCTTCGCACCGTCATCAGCGCCTGGTACGCTGGAGTGGAAGCCTCCTCTGCCAATCGGCTGATTACCAGAAACTCCATCTCCCTGGTCTTTCCCCTCCCCCTTTCCTACCGGGATAAAATTCGTCAGATCGATGGTGTCAAAACCGTCTCCTACGGCAACTGGTTCGGCGGCTACTACATCGACAGGAAAAACTTTTTCGCCAATTTTGCGGTGGACCCGGAGTCTTACCTGAGTCTCTATCCCGAGTATCTGCTGCCGAACGACCAAGAACAGGCATTTTACCGGGACCGGAAGTCCTGCGTGGTCGGCCGCAAGCTGGCGAAAAGGTTCGGTTGGAAAATCGGTGATACCATCACCCTTATCGGGACTATTTTCCCCGGTAAATGGGACTTCGTCCTGCGCGGTATCTATCGGGGTCGTGATGACACCATCGACGAGAATCAGTTCTTCTTCCACTGGGACTATATTAACGAGACCCTGAAAAAGACCGCGCCTCGCAGGGCAGATCAGGTGGGCTTCTACATTGTCGGCATAACTTCACCGGAGCTTGCTGCCAAGACAGCAGAGGCCATTGACGGAACCTTCAAGAACTCAAGGGCCGAAACTCTCACCGAAACCGAAAAGGCTTTTCAGATGAGCTTCGTCTCCATGAGTGAGGCAATTATTACTGCTATACGCTTGGTCTCCTTCGTAGTCATCGTCATCATTCTGGTGGTGGTGGCCAATACCATGGTCATGTCAGTACGAGAACGTGCTGGCGAGTATGCGGTGTTCAAGACCCTCGGTTTCGGAAGTTTCTACCTCGCCGGTTTGATTTTTGGGGAATCTTTGCTGATCGCAGGATTGGGTGGTGCTGCCGGTATAGTTCTCACCTTTCCCGCGGCAAAAGCCTTTGCTGCCGCTGTGGGCAACTGGTTCCCGGTCTTCAAGGTGGAAGCACTGACGCTCTATCTGGCTGTGGCGGCCGCCTTGGTGGTTGGCATTGCGGCTGCGGTTATACCCATCTGGCGAGTTGTTACCGTGCGCGTGGTCGAGGGTCTTGGCAGGATTGAATAGGTGGAACTCCTTCTTTTTTACAGTTTTCGTAATCTCCTCACCCGGCGGCTCACAACCTTTCTTACTGCCTCCGGCATGGCCTTGGTGGTCTTCGTCTTCGCTTCCATTGTCATGCTGGCGGAAGGTCTGCAAGAGACTCTGGTGGAGACCGGGTCTCGATCAAACGTGGTGGTTCTCCGCCGTTCAGCGGGGTCTGAGATGCAGAGTGGAATCGAGCGAGAGCAGGCGGCCATTGTGGCGACTCAGCCTGAGGTGGCCCTGGGCCAGGATGGCCGAAGACTGGTGGCCAAAGAGTTGGTGGTGCTCATTAATTTGCGCAAGCGAAACTCCGGCAGTCCCACCAACGTGGTTATCAGGGGGATTTCACAGACATCTCTGAAACTGCGACCCCAATTGAAAATCGCCGTCGGGCGGTTCCCCAGACCGGGGTCCTATGAGATTATGGTCGGTGAGAGCGTGGCCCAGCGTTTTGAGAATGTGGGCCTCGGCAAAGTGCTCTCATTCGCCACCCGTAATTGGACAGTTGTGGGCATCTTTGATGCGGGCAACACAGGTTTCAGTTCTGAGATATGGGGGGACGTGGATCAGTTGATGCAAGCTTTCGGAAGGAACGTTTACTCCTCAGTCATTTTCAGGCTGCGCAATCCTCTCGAGTTCCAAGAGGCAAAAGAGCGCATCGAAAGCGATCCGCGCCTGACCCTCGAGGCAAAGCGGGAGACCACCTATTACAAGGATCAGTCAAAGGCGCTGGCCAAATTCCTTCGCATTCTCGGCCTCTCCTTGACCTGCATCTTTTCTGTCGGCGCCGTCATCGGAGCCATGATCACCATGTATGCTGCGGTGGCAAACCGCACAGGGGAGATTGCTACCCTCCGGGCCCTGGGGTTCAGGCGGGCCACCATACTAGTCGCCTTTCTGGTGGAATCACTCTTTCTCGGTCTCATGGGGGGAATTGCAGGGCTTTTCTTCGCATCGTTCCTGCAGCTCTTCACGGTTTCCACCACCAATTTTCAGACTTTTTCCGAACTCGCCTTCGGCTTCTCTCTCTCCTTTGACATTGTATACAAGGCACTGAGCTTCTCACTGATCATGGGGTTCGCCGGCGGGATCCTGCCCGCCTTCAGGGCATCGAAGCTCAACATCGTAGAGTCCCTGCGACAGGCTTAATGATTCCCGAACCTGTCACCAAGGATATCAAGGTAGTTTGACCCCTGTAGCGCAATGCCACACAGTCATTATACATCGCAGTGAGTGAAATGGAACAAGGCGGCTGATGGCCTGGCGGAGACCACCGTCCTCAGCCGGACGGTGCTTACAGCTCGAGTCGGACCCCGACTTCAATGACTTGATCTCCAGGGACGTTGAAATAAGTTGCAGCTTCCTGGGCGCTGTGAGAGAGAAAGGCGAATAGTTTGGAGCGCCAAACACTCATGGCGAGTCGCTTACCCGGTACAATCTGCTCGTGCCCCAAAAAGAAACTGGTATTCTCCAGGGTGAAATCCAGACCCTGTTCGCGCATCAAGGTTAGAACCAAGGCTATGTTGGGGTCCTCCATGAAGCCGAATCTGGCAATAACTTTGTAGAAGCCACTTCCAAGCTTATCTACTGACACCTTTTTTTCCATAGGCACGCGGGGAATCTCCTCGGCGATAAAGTGCAGCAAGGCAATTTCAGAGTGTAATATTTTGTTATGTTTAAGGTTGTTGACCAGTGCCGCAGGCGCAACCTCGGGATTGCCGGTTAAAAATACGGCCTGACCGCTTACCCGAGATGGTGAAGAAACTTTGATCGTTTCCTGAAATTCGGGAAGCGTCAAGGTGAGAGACCGCAGCTGACCGGCCAGAATCTCTCTTCCCCGTCTCCAGGTGGTCATTAGGGTAAAAACGATGCCGCCGATAACAAGGGGAAACCAGGCACCGTGCATGATTTTGCTTACATTGGCACTGAAAAAGGTGAAATCCACCAGGAGAAATACACCCATCAGAAAGCCTGCTGCTAGCCGACTCCATCCCCACTTCTCCCGGGCGACCACATAGAAGAGGATGGTGGAAACCAGCATAGTAGAGGTCACTGCGACTCCATAGGCAGCTGCAAGTTTACTGGATGAGCGGAATCCCACAACGAGACCGATCGTGCACACCATGAGTATCCAGTTTACCTGGGGCACGTAAATCTGACCCATGTGTCTTGCTGAAGTGTGAACAACGGTCAGACGGGGCAGATATCCCAGCTGGATGGCCTGCCGGGTTAGGGAAAAGGCCCCGGTGATTACCGCTTGCGAGGCGATAATGGTCGCTGTCGTGGCAAGTAACACCATGGGCATCATGGCCCAGGAAGGCACCAGTCCATAGAAGGGATGCTCTGAGACTTCAGGCCTTGAAATGAGCAAGGCACCTTGCCCAAAGTAATTGAGCAAAAGAGCCGGCAGTACCAGGAAAAGCCAGGTCAACCGAATCGGTCCTCTGCCGAAGTGGCCCAGATCGGCATATAGTGTTTCGGCACCGGTAACAACTAGGAAGACAGCCCCTAGAACCAGGAAGCCGTGGAGTTGATTTCTGCCAAGGAATTCAAGGCCGTACCACGGCGCAACAGCTGCTAGCACCTGGGGGTGACGGATGATTTCTACCAAGCCGAGCAGGGCGATGATGGTGAACCAAAAGAGAACGACAGGGCCAAAGAGAGCTCCCACACCTGCTGTGCCTCGGCTCTGCAACAAAAACAGCGCCCCCAGTATGACAATGGTAGCCGGGATCACCAAGGGTTTGAATAGGGGAGTAAAAAATTTCATCCCCTCCACTGCGCTCATCACCGAAATAGCCGGGGTTATCATGCCGTCTCCGTAAAGAAGTGACGCGGCAAATACACCAACTACTACGAGGAACCACCTCGCCCTTGTCCTTTTCAGGACCCCCGGCCGGACGAGAGCGGTGAGCGCAATCACCCCTCCTTCCCCTTGATTGTCGGCCTTGAGGATAAAGGTTAAATACTTGATGGTAACAATGATTATTAGGGCCCAAAACATGAGAGAAAGGACCCCGAATACGTTATCAGCCGTCACCGCAATGCCGTATTCTCCGTGAAAACACTCGCGGAGTGCGTAGAGCGGACTGGTGCCAATATCGCCGTATACAACTCCCAGGGCGGCAAGGGAGAGCTTTGCCAGGCTGTGACCGCCCAGTCCCTGCGAAGCTCCATCCAGTCCCCGATTTTCTACTGTTTCTTCACCCATGAGCGATGGCCTGGCTTAATAAGTCTTATGGTTGTTTCTACAATCGTAGAGTATTGCCCACCTTGAGAGTTTCGCTGGGAAATATTGCAGGGAGTCCTCGACATGCCTAGCCAAAGCCTTCCTTCAAGGAAGAGGTGGATAAGGTATCTCTGAGACGTAACCCTAGTTCTCTTTCCTATAATATTTCATGGCTTCGGGGATAAATTCTTTGATTTTCTTGATCCTGGCCTCGTCCGATGGGTGGGTGCTAAGAAATTCCGGTGGCGCCTTGCCATCTTTCATCTGTGCCATCCTTTGCCAGAATTCCACGGCTTCATGAGGGTCGTAGCCGGCCATGGCCATAAATATCAACCCGAGGTGGTCCGCCTCCGTTTCCTGCAACCGGCTGTACGGTAATAATATCCCGACCTGCGCTCCCATGCCATAAACTGCCATCCACAGCTGGCTGGTTTGGGACGGCTGTTGATCGAGAGCCACCGCCAGCGCCATTCCTCCCATTTGGGTAAGAAGAGCCTGGCTCATCCTCTCGTTCCCATGTCTCGCCACTGCATGGGCTATCTCATGTCCCATGACCGTGGCCAAACCCGCTTCATTTTTGGTGATCGGCAGAATTCCCGTGTACACCACAACCTTGCCACCGGGCATGCACCATGCGTTTGCTTCCTTATCCTCCACAAGATTGAATTCCCAACCATAACCATCCAGTTGCTGTGACAAGCCCTTCTGCTGGAAATATTGTTCTACTGCTTTCTGGATTCTCCTTCCAACCCTTTTCACCATTTCGGTTTGTTCTTTATTATCGCTCAGCTTATGCTCCTGAAGAAATTTGTCATATTCTTGAAAGCTGGTGGCGAGCATGGTGGAATTGGGCACCAGGTCGAGTTGTTTTCGTCCTGTAATGGGCACCGTGCTGCACGCCACCAAAACCAAGGCCGCAATTAACATCACCCATGCTTTCTCGACCGAAAGTCTCATAGCCGCTTTCTCCTTTAAGCAATCTGCGCTGTTACACAAATCTTGGCTCTGGCCGCCCAACCATTGCTGCGACTTTAGTTGGTTTTGGACGGGGGAGGCAGACCTACTTACCCCCAAAGCTCAAAATGTAACCCGCTAGCTCTCCTCGTTCGGCAGCGGATATCTCTTTGGTTTTTTCCAGTTGGCCCTTCATCACCTGCTCCTTGCCAAGATCTATTAAGGGCTTTGCTTGGCCCTGCAAATACTGAACAAGTAGCTCCTGCTGCCCATTGTAGGCTTTGCCAATCTCAGAGAGCGCCGGGCCGGCGGATCTTCTGTCCGGTTTGTGGCAGATGTTACAATGCAAAGAATGAAAAGTCGCCTCACCTCCTCCATCCGCAGCCAACAGCATTGTTCCCAAGGTGAGAGAACCACAGGTCAGAAAAACGATTAAACTCGTGAGAATGAAACGCTTCATACCTACCCCCTCATGCGCAGATCATGCTTCGCATTCTGTCGAATCTTCCCAAGCCTCCGGAGGGAGCCAATGTAGTGGTGAAGCCTCATTGGCTGGTATCCCAACCTCCTCTGTTTGGCAAGAAATGGGTGAAAAGTCTGGATGTTCATATCCTTTACCTAAAATTGTAATTATACCATTTTTTTCTTCAAGGCCTTGGCCTCGATGTAGATCTTGGTTGCGGTGGGGACGACTTCTTTCACCTCAGACTCGATGCGGTCAATGGCAGCCTCCAGTTCATCGGTTGAAAGGTTATCGACAAATTCCACATCGATGTTTACCAGAATATCATCCGGGCCCAGGTGCATGGTAAGAAGAGTGCCGCATTGCCTTATTTCTGGCATCGTACAAATTGCAGTATGTATCTTTTCTCTATCCCTCTTAGCGGCACTCTCTCCAATAAGCAATTCCTTGGTTTCTCGAGCGAGGAAAAGAGCCAGCACCAACAGGACCACTCCGATGAGAATACTGGCAATGGCGTCGAAAATGGACATTGCGGTGATGTAGGAAAGGGTAATACCTGTGGCTGCCACTAGCAGGCCGATCAAAGCAGCACTGTCTTCGAATAAGACCACGAGGACCGTAGGATTCTTTGATCTTACTGCCATATCCATGAAACTTGTGAACCCTTTTCCTGTCTTTAGTTTCTTTGCCTCAGATAATGCTATCCACCAGGGATACGCCTCAAAGATTGTTGCCAGTCCGAGAACCACTAGGGGCAGGATCAGGGATCTCATCGGCTCGGGGTGAAGTAATTTGTCGATGCCCTCATATATAGAAAGGGCGGCACCTACAAAAAAGATGGATACCGCAACCACAAAGGCCCAAAAATACAACTCTTTTCCATATCCGAAGGGGTGGTTGTCGTCGGCGGGTTTTTTCGCTCGGGAGTGACCGATGAGGAGCATTACCTGGTTTCCACTGTCAGCAGCACTGTGGAAACCTTCTGCCAGCATTGCTGCGCTTCCTGAGATGGCTGCAACCATAAACTTCATCACCGCAATGGCGGAGTTGCCAATCAAGGCTGCGTAGATTACTTTCTTGTCGGAGTGTTTCTTCATTGGGCCGGCGGCCTCTTGTCAGAACCATTAGATGAGCAATTCAAGCCGTGGTTTGTCGTCTTTCCTAAAAATATTCGAGATTCTCTCTTTCAGAACTGTCGTCGCAACTTAGTGCACAACCCACACCGCCAACCCGCCGCCACCCTGGATGACTTTCCTGGTGACGCTTCCTAGGAAAAATTCTCTTACTCCAGAGACTCCTCTCCTTCCCAAGATGATGGTCCCGCAGTCGCTGGTGCGGGCCTCTTTCAGGATATCGCTGGCCGCACTCCTGCTCCCATCAACTGTCTTGGTGGTTATCTGGTCTTCCCTCAATCCGGCCTCAAGAAGTATTTGTTTTGCCTTTTTCATCTGGGGACCAATTTGCTCTTCCGCCTTGTTCTTCCAGAGCTCTTCAAACTCCGGAGCAGCCTCGATTACCTCCTGAGGAATAAAGCGTCTCAACTGACGCTTGGAGTGAAAGAGGGTTATTTTACAGTGGGTTCCCGAAAGCATCAACCCGGCATGCTTCACCGCTCTAAGGGAGTTTTCTGATGAGTCCACACCGATGAGCACCCTTTGCGATTCAACCGCTCCTTCCACCACCCAAATCGGGCAGGTATGGCAATAGGCCACTATTTTACTTGAGATTTCTCCTGATAAGAAGGCCTCGAGTCGGCTTCTGCCTCTCTTGGTGATGAGCAGTGCGTCCGCCCCCTTGTCCTTTACAAAGGTGCAAATGTCTCGAGCAATGCCGATTTGTTTTTTGCGATACACCCCCTTGATGCTGTCCTCTGGAAAACCTTCTTGTAACAGAATACCCTTCGCCTCCGTCATGATTCTCTCTGCCATCAGAACGTTTTTCCCTTCAATATCCAGTAATCTCATCTTGCTCTGCCGATCTTGGTCGGCCACCAGAATGGGCGGAAGCGAGGGGAGGATGTAGAGTAGTTGAACCTCGAGATTGAGTTCGGGCCGATACAGTAAGCCCAAATAAAGCAGGGCCTCCAGTGCATCCTCGGAGCCATCTACCGCGGCGACGACCATTCTCGTCGAATCCAAGGGCATGTCTTCCTCCTCACTAAAGGGTTAATCATCCTTCGCCTCTGGAGCTGTTCATGAAGTGATCCGAAAGTCCGGCGCCACAAAGCGGAATTGCATGGTATTTTCTGATCCTAGAACCACCTCTTCTTTTTAAACCAGGCCACCATGCCAATGAAAACCACGAGAACGACAACCCAGAAACACAGATAGGCATATCTCCACTCGAGCTCAGGCATATACTTGAAATTCATTCCATAAACCCCGGCGAGAAAGGTCATGGGAATAAATATGGTGGCCATAACAGTCAACACCTTCATGACTTCATTCATCCTATTACTTATACTTGACAAGTATATATCCAGCATCGCCGATAGCATGTCTCTAAAAGTCTCCATTGTATCGATCACTTGGATTGCATGATCATATACATCTCTGAGATAAATTAATACGTCTTCTTTAATCAACTTGGATTCACTTTTTGTTAAACCGCCCACCACTTCGCGCAAAGGCCAAACCGACCTCCGCAAAAAGAGCATGTCCCTCTTTAGGTGGTGAATGACCTGCAGGTCTCCCTGCTTGGGTTCAGACACTAACTCTTCTTGCAATGTTTCGATGTGTTCTCCAAGTTCCTCGAGGATGTTGTAATAGCTATCCACGACTGCATCGATGAGGGAATAGGCGAGATAATCACTGCCCTTCTGCCGGATGCGGCCTTTGCCGTTTCTCAATCTTTCTCTTACTTGGTCAAAAACGTCTCCCGGTCTTTCCTGAAATGAGATGACGAAACTGGACCCCACAATGAGGCTGACCTGTTCTGCCTCCAGCTCATTCTCCTCTTCATTAAAGAAAAACATTTTCAATACAATAAACAGATGATCGTCATATTCATCAAGTTTTGGCCTCTGGTGAGTATCCACCACATCTTCTTGGAGCAGACGATGAAGAACGAAGTGAGCTCCGAGCTTTTCAATAACCTCGACTTGATGAACGCCATCTATGTTAATCCAGGTAATAGATGGAGTGTCCTTGTAGGGAAAGCATTCTTCAATCTCCTTGACCTCTCTTTCCCCATAGTGCTCCTCATCGTAGTCAATAACTGTGACCTTGACCTCCTCAACCTTTCTCTCACCCACAAAAACAACCGTTCCCGGCGGCAGACCGGCCTTCTTTGAACTCTTTCTCAGAAATAAGGACATCGTCTTTCACCTCTCTGTTATTTTTTATAATCTTGTAACGTATAGAAAGGATGATGTAAACGCGATCATAGGTGAACTGAACATTGACACGTTCTCCAGCATCAGCAGCTTGCCAGCTGCTTGACTAACCAGAGATTCTTCTTACTATGGCAGTACCAGGTATTATGCCCCCTTTTGCCGAGGGTTGAAAGATGAAAATCTACACAGGCAGTGGAGATCGAGGTAAAACCAGTCTCCTGAGCGGTGAGCGCGTGAGCAAAGCAGACCTCCGGGTGGAGGCGTACGGGGACGTGGATGAACTGAACAGCATTTTGGGAGGGGTAGTGGCCGCACTGCCGCCCACGGAAGCTGAATTGGCAAAAGAAATACAAAAGATTCAATCGGTGCTCTTGCACATTGGAGCTTGCCTGGCGGTCACTCCTGGTTCTCCGGTTTCAGAAGAACTCGAGGAGATTACCAAAGAACACAGCAAGGCTTTGGAAGGTGCCATCGATCGAATAGATGGGAGTCTCCCCCCACTGAAGGAGTTTATTCTCCCCGGAGGGCACATTTCAGCAGCCTGGGCTCATCTGGCCAGAGCTGTGTGCCGCAGGGCCGAGAGACATGTGGTGAACCTTTCGGCCATTCAAACCGGAACTGTTGGCTCTGAACAGCTCAGGCATGTGATTGTTTATTTAAATCGGTTATCCGATTACTTGTTCGTGCTTGCCCGACTCTGCAACAAGATCCAAGGGCTTTCTGATACCATGTGGAAGAGGTAGAGAATCCAGGTCCATATGGCCTGTCTTCGAGCTGACCCATTGAGGCAAAGCGCTAAGCGCAGAGCGCAAAGCGGATAGGGTTAAAGCGAGAAAGGGCCAAGGCGAGAAAGGAAAGAGACCGCCTTTTCTCGCTTTTCCCGCTTTTCTCGCTTACGTGCGCTATGCTCTATGCGACTTGACCTGACCCATCGAACATGCCGTTATGCCGGGTGGGACGAGATTTTCAGGATTGTAATGAGACCGCCAACTATAAAAGATCATGATGTTCGTCTGTATTCCACCGAAGTACTTGAGCGGGTATGGCTTACGGACAGGGTTTTTGAGATACGACTCTCCAAGCCTTCCACCTTTAAGTTTATGGCTGGCCAGCGTATCCGTCTCCTCCACCGTGCCATTCGCCGCGATTATTCCTTGATTACTGCACCAAGTGACCCTACCCTCGCGCTCTGTCTAAAAAAGATCGAAAGCGGTGAATATTCACCCATACTCGCTTCCGCCAAACCGGGCACCCAACTTTCTTTTACTGGCCCACTCGGATATTTCACCTATCGTCCCTCAGGTAGGCCTACCGTTTTTGTTGCTACGGGAACGGGTATAGCCCCCTTTCTTTCCATGGTCCGGACTGGTATCACCGGCTTTACGCTCCTCCATGGTGTGCACAGGGCAACAAACCTTTATTACCGGGACATTTTTAGCCGAGCCGCTCGCCTTTACATCCCTTGTCTAGCGGCTGAGGCAGAGGAAACTGAAGATAGAGAGAGCGTCTTCCGCGGCAGAGTTAGCCATTATCTTGCAGAGCATCTACCTTCTGGTAATTATGACTTCTATGTGTGCGGACGACAGGAGATGATCCGAGATGTAACCCTCATGGTGGACGCGAGGTTTCCCAGTTCACTCCTCTATACGGAAGTATTCTACTGATTATTACAGATCTCAGATTGCAGATTTCGGAACGCGGATTGCGGATTTAAAAGCAAGGAGACAGTAGTCAGCCCTTCGGCAGGCTCAGAGCAGGGAGTCAGAATCCAGAATCCAGGAGAAAAGCAATCAAAATTGACTTCATCTGAGCTACCGTCTCTCTGAACCGCAGAATCCGCCTCAGGCGGATCGAAGTGACCACTTCATCATTCTGTGGTTCCTTGCTCTGCTGTTCGATATAAGGATCAAGAAACCGCCCATAGGGAACACCACAAAGAACACAAAGGGCACAAAGTAAGTCTAATAATGTGATTTCCCTTTGTGAACTTTGTGTCCTTAGTGGTTTTCTGATAACCGTTGTCTGCCTGCTGCCTGCTGTCTGCTGCCAGCTGCTAGCTCATATTAGCGTCCTTGGTGGACTAAAAGTATCTTATGTCGTTTCGCCCATTTCCAAAAACCGTAGTCCAATCTGCTGCGCCACCAGAGGAGCATTTCCTCCAGCCCGATTGTTTACAATGATGTTTAGGCGGATATTTTTATCAACTGCTTCCCACATCAGTTCAGCTGTTTCCCCCACCATCGAGGGGTGTAACATTGAGGGCACCAAGGAGTTGAAAGGGTGGGCCTGGGCGTAGGCCTCTTCATACCGTGCCCCACGGGGAGTCATCAAACGGATTATGGTTTGACCGCCGGAGTTAAAGAATCTCCGTCCTGATTTGCTGAACTGTTCGCCGAGGGAGGGGAGCCAGGTCCAGTGCGACAGCACCTGTCCAACACCGTATTTTGTCATGACTTCGAACACCGACTCAGTGAGGTATGGTTCTGTTCGCAACTCTAAGTGGTAACGGTTATCTTTCGGGATCTCACTGAAAAACAGATCGAACTCTGATGCCACGCTTTTTGGAGGGGAGCGATCCTTTTTGCGCTGGTATTCCTGTTCAAAAATGAACCCAGTGAGAAAGGGACCTAAAATGGTAACTGCCGGATCATAGAATTGACGGGTGAAGATATGATGATCCAAGTAGCTTTGGTTTTCGACAAACTTACCCCCACGCCACAGCTTTTGGGCGCAAACTGCCTGGGGGACCTTGAGTATGACACTGTCGTCTTCTTTCAGGTACTGCCGGTACTTCTGCAGGACGTGATAATTAGGCGTGGGCCGTCCATCCTCTTCCACCAGAAGGCGATAAAAGGTAAAATCCAGCTCAAGGACTCGGAAATGTTGGAAGTACTCCTCAACACTGTCCACTGGGAGAACTTCCTCCACAAACGAACTTTTGCCCAGCGTTTTCTTTCTGCGGGTGATTCTATCGATATAGAGTTCTTCTGAGTAGATCTGTCCAAACCAACCCGCATATCTGTCACTGGCCGTTCCTAAAAGCACGCTCGGGTGGAGGCCACGAAAATAGAAATTGTTTAGGTCAAGAGACTCGCGTTTGGACATGGCACTAAACACGCATAGCTTCAATCGGTCAATGAATCACTTCTTACTTCAGATGGCTCAAAGGACAATCAGATAATTATGAGTACTAAGTCAAAGAAAAGACGCCTCGCCTATTACATCACTTCTCACGGCTTTGGACATGCTATCCGTTCCCTAAAGGTAGTGGACCAATTGCTCCTCCGTGCTCCCCATTTGGAAATCGTTATCGTATCCACCATTCCACAGTTTCTGTTAGATCAAAACTTGAGCCGATCTCTGCCCCTAAGGGAGAGGCAACTGGACGTTGGTATGGTTCAACAGGATAGCCTACGATTCGATTTGTCTGCCACTTTAAAAGCACTGGTATCTCTTCGTGCCAATCAAAGCACTCTGGTTTTGGAGGAGATCAATTTTCTTGAAACCAGTGGCATTCAAGCTGTAATCTGCGACATTCCCTTCTTGCCCTTTGCCGCCGCCTCTCAAGCCTCCATCCCGGCAATCGGTATCAGCAACTTTACCTGGGACTGGATTTATCAGGCCTACATCCCCGGGGACCCTCGTTGGGCCCCCCTGGTAGACTGGATCCGAAAATCTTATGGGAAATGCGACCTCTTGCTCCAGTTGCCTATGCACGGTGACTGCTCTGCCTGCCCTAATGTCCAAGATGTTCCCCTCGTTGCCCGCAGGTCCCAAAAAGATCGGTATGAGACCAGGAAAATTTTACAGTTAGACTCGGAGAAGAAGGCATACCTTGTATCCTTCGCTTCTCTCGAGTTGGAAGTGACAGCGCAAAAAAGGATAGAAGATATCAGCCATGCGTTGTTTCTCTACAAGCACCCAATTAGCTTTGACTTCAGCAATGGTATCTGTCTCGACGATTTCCCTCTCGCCTATGAAGACGTGGTTGCCGCGGTAGATGGAGTCATCACCAAGCCTGGTTACGGCATTCTGGCAGACTGTATCGCCCATTCCACGCCTATCATTTATACGGATAGAGGGTTTTTCCCCGAATATGATATTCTCGTTAAGCAGATGAGCAAGGAATTACCTACCGTGTACCTCTCCTCCGAAGATTTTTATGGGGGAAAGTGGAAAGCTGCCATCTCAGAGTTGGAAGAGCAACCTCTCCGTGAAACCACCGCCCCTTGTAACGGAGCCGAGGTCTGCAGCGAGATCATTCTGCGATATCTCAGTTGATCACTCAAGGTCGACGCAGCTGGGCACTTGACACTTGTCATTAGGCCTTACGGCCGTCATTTGTAGTCATTCGGGCTCGCGCCCGTCATGTGTGGTCATTGGCAGTTGTTTCTCCTTTTATTCGTCAATGATCTTGACGACCGACTGACAATAAATGACAGCACAGCGTAGTGACTTAATGACACCGAAGGTAATTGACTCCTTACTTGCCAGTTGCCCGCTGCTCGCTGCCAGCTATACTTCCCCATGCCCCATGCTAATCCACCGCCTTCCTGTAATGTTCTGGAAACTCGCCGGTATAACGCAGGAAGGAAGGTATGGGATATCGCACTCCTCCTTTATGGGTTCCCTCCAAACCATCTATGATTTCCTCAACTCGAGATATGGGAATAGAAAAGGCCATCTCGTGGTCCTGGGTTTGGGCAAAGATGCGGTCTCCATAACAAGGGAGAATAACTTCGCATTTTTCCGATCTCAGGGGCACAATAATTTCTTCTGCACAGTCAATTCGCCCCCCGAAACTAGAGGTCATACGTCCGCCAGATTTCCACAGCGCTGCCGTCAGCAGCCTAAGAATCTGGGCGGGATTTGCGTACACTATTATCACTTCCGGGTCGAAAACGGTCCGGTGAAGTGGTGCCACCAGAATGTATTGATACTCCCCAAAAGAGAATTTCTCCACCTGCTCCTCTGAAACCCTCCCGGCCTCGTCAGTTTCAGTGTACATTCCAGCGCACGCCTGACCTTTTACATAGAACTCACTCGGCCTTCGGAAACCAAAAGCAACTGCGGTCAATGGACATGAGATATCCTCATCCCCTATGGCCAAGACCCAGCCGTAGCGTCTTGCCATGGCAATAGTTTGGCAGGTAGCGACCGTGATCTGCATATCTTGTGCGGGGCGTTTCACCCGTTCCGGCAAAGGCTCGCCTTGTTTGACCATTCTCACTGCCACCGGGAAGCTCCCTAATCGCACATGTTTGACTAGGGTATCTTGAAATTTGCTTAGATCGGTTTTCACGGCATCCTCCTTCTGAGGGCAAAATGATAAATTGATGGGTTTCGGGTGTCAGGTTTCAGGGAGAATAAACAAAAATGCTAAAATAAAACTCTGAATCATTATATCTGAACACTGGAACCTCGCTTTTGAAAGCTGAATACCGAAACCTCCTTCACGGTAAAGTCAATGAATCTTGACTGGGGACAAGTTTTCTGTGATTAGACAAAATATCGAAGAATATTAGAAGGTAAACAATTGAGAAATAGCCTGTCACGAGCCATTCTGGAGATTAGCAGATTTCTAAATTAAGTCCTGCTTCTTTTAGTAAGGAACGGAGATGTGCAAGGCTTTCACGGCCCGCTTCCTCGGGCATATCCACATATGGATAAAGCTCAAGGCTGACATCGCCTTGGTATCCTAGTCTGACCATAGTCTCGAAAACTTTTGACAGCTGGATGGCTCCGTGTCCGAGTATGAGATGATTGTGGACACGTGTTTCAGCAATGTCCTCGAGATGAACATGTCCAATCCACTCGAAAAGTTCCTCAAAGGCAGCACTTGGATCCTCGCCAGCACAAAAAAAGTGTCCAATATCGAAGTTAAGTCCAATAGCAGATGAATCCACACCCTGCATGAACTCCATGAATTCTCTGGTGTTCTCCAGCAAAAGTTCGGGTTCCGGCTCGACCAGAATCTTTACGCCCAGGTCCTCGGCCAGTGGAGCGACACGTGCCAGGCCCTGCTGAAACAAGGGTATGGCCTCTTTTCTTGCCATAGTGCCCAGAGGTCCTCCCGGCGGAACTGAAATATTTTTGCAGTCGAAAAAGTCGGCAAGCTCTAAACACTTGAGAGTGTGCTCGATTCTGATCTCTCTCCTTTCCTGCTGCGTTTCGATCCAAGAGGGCAGGTAGGTATCCCCGACCGCAAACAAGGTAAAACTGTTCAGATTTGTGACCTCGAGACCATGTTGATCAATCAAGGATTTTACTCGGGCCAATTCCTCCTCTCCATAATCTGGTGGATAAAGGTGTGGCCTGTCGCACATGATCTCTACCCCACGGAAGCCCAATTGGGCTATTCTTTCAAGCGCTTCCAATAGGGAGAATTTCACAAAAGCATTGGTACTGTAACCCAGGATCATCTTGGAGTCCTCTCGATCTAAGGATAATCTTCAGGCAACTGGGCTCATGTCCTCCAGCCCGGCTGTTTTATGAATTGCTGTCGCGAGCCGCGAAACTGGGAACCCGCAGTGTTGGACTATTGGAAGAATAAAAATTCCAAAACACAATCCTCAGCCGCTGAGGTGTCAGTGTTCGGGTTTCAGTGTTCAGGCAGAATTAACCAGGATTCTAGTTTACCATTTCTTTTCATTTTTCCTGACAGCTGAAACCTCGGTTGTGAACCCTGGACACCTAAACCTGAATACTTTAGCAACTCAAAAATCGCCATAGGGAACATCATCCTCCGGATCGTACATGGAATTATAGTACTCAATAACCTGCGCCTCTTCCACCGCTTCAAACCGATGGGCGCAGTTGGGATAAATGGTAGCCAGCTGTCCTTCTTCCAGGGTCACCGTAGATTTTATTTTGCTATCGAGATCCATAAGACGAACTCGGATCTTGCCTCGCACCACATAGAAATGTTCCACCTTGCTGCGATGATAGTGGCCGCCCCGGTAGTATCCCTTGCCTTTTTTCAGACTAAAATAACCAAGATGTTGGAATGGTTTGCCATCTTCGATGAGAGCAAGCTCACCTCTATCCTGAATGAGCCTCTTTTGCCTTGTGAACTTCTCTGTAATGGGCAAGGTTTGGATCTCTATTTTGTCGGTCATATTTCAACTACCTCAGCAAGTTAGGACACAGATTTTCACAGATACGACAATACTTCTGGAGTCTAAATGCATATTTGCCTATCTCTTGAGCAAAGTGGAGCCGGTCGCACTGTGATAAATACTTATGTTCCTCTGAACCATTGATCCTGATGATCTGTGTTCATCTGTGTCCAACATCAATATTCCCCGGCACTATGGCACAGATGCAACAACCAAGCTTTACCTTTGCAGCTCGAGATAGCGCTGCAGCACGTAAAGGCAGTCCGGGGTGAACGGCTCTGTTTCCGCCAGTCGAAATACCTCATCTACCCTCGTGAACTCACCGCTTTCCACCTCTTCCTCTTGTAAGACCAACTCTCCATCGTACTCACAAGAAAAGGCTCTGCCCCACAAGCGAATGTATTCATCTTCATAATAAAAATCGAAAAGCGAGGTGAGTGGTGTTTCCCAAATCCCGAGTTCCTCCTCGAGTTCACGAACCGCTCCTTCTTCATAGCTTTCTCCTGCCAGCACCACACCTCCTGCAGCCGCGTCATAGTATCCTGGAAAAACGTCTTTGCTCTGAGTGCGTTTCTGCAGGAAAAGTTCGCCCTTGGCGTTGAAAACTAAGATGTATGTTGCACGGTGTCGGAGACGATTCGACCGCATCTTTCTCCGGGGTACAACCCCGACTTCATTGTTTTCTCTATCCACGATGATTACGAGTTCGTTCGCAGGGTCCACTGCGCTACCCTCCAATGATTTGAGCATAGGGTATGGCACGATTTCGGATTGCGGATTTGGGAATTAGGTAATTCGTAGAAACCGCAAAAATCTTAGAAGTCGTAAATGGTAAACGGTAAACAGTGAACCATTAAGCACTTGAGGTTTAAACTAATTCCCTAACTCTCTCATTTTCTAATTTCCTAATTTCCCATTTAACTTGCTATCTTTTGTCGTCTGTCTTCTGTCCTCTAGCTTTAATCTCCATGCCCCCTTGCTAAATGTTATTTATACAACAAAGCGTAAGCTCTCGTCCTGCTGTTTTTTGCCCTGTGGTCTGTAACCGCCATAACTCGCAGAACATGCAGCGAATTTGGTGAGATCTGGCGATGGAAAAAGCGTCGATTGAAGTGGAGGGTATGGTGGAAGGCTCGACAAATGTACTCAATTAGACTTTATGGCTGGTGATGGGGTGCTTGGCTACTTTCCCATAGCGTTTAAGAATTACCTCTCGCAAGAAGTGGCTGTCGTTGTCTGATATTTTTGTAAATTGCACACCCACCCCAAAGGACGGCGGACCTTCATTTTGCTTCAGCACAGTGGACCAAACCACTCTTCCTGCTACATTTATCGGCTGATGGCCAGGCACTCTAATTACCATGCGAACGCTGCCCTCTGATTTGGGCACGTTTTTGCAGGAGATAAATACTCCCGTTGGACTGACGTTTTCTGTCTCGCCCTCTGATTTGTCCTGCGAGGTAAGCAGAGTCACGGGCCATTTGACAGCGGTCCTGGAGAACTGGCGTCTTCCAAGGGGAACTGACATGATTAAATCCCAATCTTTCTGGATCCGAACAAATTATCTATGGGAACAAAAGCTTTCACCCCATTTTTTCTCGTCAGTTTCTTAGATGAAATCTATGGGGGTGAATTTGCCAGAGGATCATATATCAGGAAAAAGGACATTTCAACAGGTGTTTCTATTTCTTGCGAAAACACTCCAAGATCGCTTCATCCAAGTATTGACGGCTCTTTCCTATAAAGCTGGTGAACCGTATCCCCGTTTCGCAACCGTAAAGATCGTTAGGTTGTGCCTGCAACTTGGACCAGACCACGATGCCTGTTGCTTGCAACAACTCTTCGCTGGTAGGGATTTTAATGGCCAAGCGAAGAGGTTCGAGGCGGTCCGGATCTCGGGTGCAGACAACTGAAGCGCCGCCCACACTTATATTTTTGGCTTCTCCTCCTATGTAACGCTGCGGAGTTACAACAACAACTGGCCAACTTACCAAAACTCTCTGGTGTTTGCGCCTCTCTCTTTTGGCTGCCACTGCTGTGCCCCTTTCTTGAGGTGGTGGGTCATGCAAAATCAGAAAAAGTTGATATGCGCCAACTATCTGGCAGACTATTCTTCCGGCGTTACATGTTTAATAAATTCAGGTAAATCCATCCCTCCTATGTTCCCCCTGATTCTGCAATCTTTGTCAAAACCAGTTGATTTTTGTGCAATCCTCTCTTGGCATTCCTCCGAGGATCCGTAATTATCGTATAAAAACAATTTGTTTTTCAGTTCATATTCAAACGTGCCGTTTGCTTCAATATAAAAATCCACTCTTGCTTCATATTCACATCCAGGTGGATGATCTTTCTCAGCGAAGAGAGCAGAAATGGCAAATGGCCCAAGGATTTCATAAAGTATCCAGATAAGTTCCTTGTGTTCACCATACGTATCGGAGATGGTAAAATTATAATCTCTTTTGAGAAGACCAGCAAATTCAGCTGTTATTTTGTGCTGCACAATCAGGGTTTCACACGTTGTCTCTTGCTCTGCCGATATTACCCCATCATAGTATAGATTGTAATTGTCATCGGTTCTGAACATTATGTTCCCCCAATTGCCAGAGTCAGGTATTTACACAAATACCAAGCAGGTAAAGAGGTGTCAAGGAGGATAGATCAGATCCCTCCGTGTGCTGACGTCTTTATAAAAACGAACGTGTCCAATTTTTGGCTAGCCTGCCCTTCAGTTGATATGATATGAGAGACAGACTTTAGATAAGTATTTGTAAAGGAAAAGGAAGACCTCAGGAGGTGGCTTGGATGAGAGTGGCAGCGGCGCAGATGGACATAGCTTGGCACGACAGAGCAGCCAATCACGAAAAAGCTCGTCAAATGGCGACGCAAGCAAAGGGTGCAGGAGCAGCGTTGCTTATCCTGCCGGAGATGTTCTCCACCGGCTTTTCAATGGACTCTTCCATTACCGCAGAATCCTTGGACGGAGCCACCCCGACACTCCTCCGTACCTTGGCTCGTGAACAGGGCTTGGCAGTCGTAGGCGGATTTGTTTTGGCTCGCGATCACGGTGGACCGCAAAATGTGTCCCTCGCTGTGGACAATCACGGGAACGATCTTGCTCTTTATGCCAAGATTCACCAGATAGGGTTGCTGGGAGAGGACAAAAGTTACCAGCCCGGGGACTGGCCCGCCCCCTTCAGCCTGGGGCCAATCAATGCTGCCTGTTTCGTTTGCTATGATCTGCGTTTCCCCGAGCTGTTTCGCCTTGTGGTCGACAAATGTGAGCTCATTGTGGTCATCGCCTCTTGGCCAGCTGTACGTCAGCCTCATTGGGCTTTGCTACTGAGAGCCCGGGCAGCGGAGAGTCAGTGTTTCGTGGTGGGGGTAAACCGTGTAGGACAAGGGGGCGGTCTCAACTTCATGGGAGGATCGGCCATCATAGATCCTCTTGGCCAGGTACTCGCTCACGGTGGAGACAAGGAGGCCCTGATCGTAGCAGATATTGATCCGGGCAAAGTGGCCGAGGTTCGCTCTTCTATGCCTTTTCTCAAGGACAGAAAGCACCATCTTTTCAAGGAGCTCGCAGAGTCCAGAGAGCCGGCAGCTAGCAGCGGACAGCAGACAGCAAACGAAGAAAAGCTGGAGTAGTGGAGTCTATGATATCTCAAATCTCAAGCACCAAATTACAAACAAATTTCAAATTCCAATTTACAATGACCAAAACAGTTTAGTGCGCCGGAGGCGGATTGGTCATTGTGATTTGTTTGGGATTTGGGATTTGTCATTTGGAACTTTTTATACTCTAGCCCTCTAATATTTCCAAAATTAATGAGGCCCTACCCGCAGATTTTCGCAACTGGTGATAGATAATGGAAAAGTACTCAGTGCCCTTTCCCCGATCTTACTGGGTTGTACCGGGAAAGTTCCTGGCCGGGTACTATCCTGGCAGTAGAGATTTCGACAAGGCTCAGAAAAAACTCAAAAAGCTTCTTGAACATGGGGTTCGCCACATTATCAACCTCATGGAGAGAGATGAAGATAATTTCCAGGGAGAGAAATTTGTTCCCTATGAAGAGCGGCTTCAAGCTGTGGCGAAAGAAATGGACATTCCCATAGAGGTGGTGCACATGCCTATTCGGGACATGAAAACACCTCATGTTGAGATTATGGTTTCAATCCTGGATGAGATCGATCAGGCCATAAAATACAATCCCGCCGTTTATCTTCACTGTTGGGGCGGCCGTGGCAGGACTGGCACAGCCGTAGGCTGCTACTTGGCTCGCCATGGAATGGCAGTGGGAGAGGCAGCTCTGGACTTGCTCGGGAAGCTTCGACAAAATGACCCCATTTCCCATCTCTCCTCGCCGGAGACCGATATACAAGCGGAATTTGTCCGCAATTGGCCCCAAGGAAGATAGCCTGTATCTTTCAGGAATCACTTGCTGCGACCACAATTTATGAGAGATACAGGCTAAGCTATAAATGTTCTGCCATGGCCTTTAGATCAAAGCCTTCACTCCGTAACCGGATATCATAGTAGAAAAGGATCATGGCTATGGCAGCGAAAGCTGCCGCCAGGGAGGTGGCTATCACATTGAGAACTTGCTGCAGGGTCAAGGTCAGTCCCCCCAGGCTCATGGGAAGAAAAATCCGAGTTAGAACACCGGGAAGTTGGAATAGTAGGTGAATTCCCACCCCGATGAGAAAACCAAGAAACAAAATCAGACCAGCCTTGTTCTTCGGCCTTTTCCAAAATCCCGGCTCTGTTCTGCTTTTCATAAGTTGAGTACTGCGGCGCAACGCCCCGAACCACGCCTGGTCTTCCAAAACGACCACCTTATCCACTAGCAACCAGTTGAGGAAAAAATGGAAAAAAATGGCCGCACCAGCTGTGCAGACTACAATGAATCCTACTAACCCCGACAAGCCACCAGCTGAGCCGAGAGCGCCGACTATCATTCCACTTAGGAAGATTATAACCACCCCTAACAATCCCAGGAGTATGCCCATTATTATCATTGTTCCGAGAAGACGCCCCAGACGAGAACGCATCGCTCCATATGAGGCTCCCACGGAAGTTTTGTGTCCAAGATAGGTCTCGGACACTGCGTAGACCAGCGCTCCCTGGGCCCAGAACTGAATAATCAGCATTATGAACACAACGAGAATCACGGAGACGAGTAGTCCCATTCCCATACTTGCAGTCGCACCCTGCTGTATGTCTATGCCGAATAACATGTGAGAGGTTTTCTTAAAAGCAAAGAAAATTCCCTGGGGGATCAAAAGAATAAAGAAGAACAGCAAAAAGTGCTGGCGCAAAAGGCGAAAGGAACGATCCAGAATTTCTCCAATGCCCATGGGATGAACGCTAATACCGGGGTGAACACGTGGCTTGGCCCTGCGCTCGACCCCGATGTAAGGTTGATCCATTTGCGAAGCTGCGGCTTCCCGCACCATTTCCGGCTCTCGAGGAGCGGTTGCAGCTGTGCTTGGAGATTTAGCTTTCGAGGGAAGAGGAGCCGATTCTGTCGACACAGCCGCTCTTGCCAATCTGAGAACAGCCCCTTTTGACTCGAGGAAACCTTTGACCTTTTTGGCCTGTTGCTCTGAGGCTGAGCGGGTTAATAGCAGCGGCAGCCTGGCTAGAGCCCCGCGGATTTGCTCGGCCGTTTCCCGGGGAAAGATCCGCTGGAGAGCCGCAACCAGATCTTCTGCAGAGGTTCCTGGCTTAATCCCTGTCAGACTTATGGCGATTCTTTTGCTATCTGCACCAGCTCCACTTTGGGTCATGAAACCTCCCGCCTTCTATGAGAAATGACCACTATTCCCTAGCAATTTCCATTCCTGATTCGAATGTTATTGCTGACTTTGTGGTCGTCATTAAGCTGCGCGGTCATTTGGCTAAAGCCGTCATTACGCTTCGCTGTCATTTATTGTCAGTTAACAATGAGGACCATGAATGACGCCGAAGGCGTATTGACGGCCACTGTCAGTGACCAAATGACTGTAATTGCCGGCGAGCTGATGGCTTAAAATGGTTTGATTCCTAGGAGTGCTTAGTCCCCAGTGCCTAGTGACCTAGCCCGCATATTTCATGAATTACTGTCGCGAGACCACGAAGATGGACGTGCCCCCGGAAAACCGCAGGGTGTCGGTCCCGAGGCATACCTGAATGGTACGTCGCAGGGGCCGACAGCCGAGGGCGCCCGGCAGGACGGCCATATTATTCGCGCTCGCTGCGCTCCGCTCAGTCCCGCACCGCAAGCGGCATCTGCGACAAGCGGGTTCCCAGTTTCGTGGTCACAGCAGGTGATTCATGAAATATCCGGGCTAAATAGCCTTCCTGGTTCGCTCGTAGATTCCCACAATCTCTTCGAGAAAGGACTCATCAGGGATGTGAACGGTGGATGAAATACCCCATTTTTTCATCAAACGGTGAGTTAGAAGACGGGCGAGCTCACGTCGGTGGGTTGGGTTCATTGCCTCCCTCCTCTGGAGAAAGGACCTTATGACCTGGTATTGCTTTGGTTCAAGAGTCGAAACATGGAGTTCAACGTCCGGAAGGTTCAGCTTTGAAGTTGAGCGAAGACGAGATTTATCCATGGGCACGTTTCGCCTGCGCTCAACAATTACCACCGTCCCGGCAGCATAGTCTCCAATTCTCTGGCTGCGAGAACTCAGAAACATGACGAATAATCCCAGTGGGTAAAAGCCCAGCAGTATGTCCACCGCCCGCAAGATATTACGAATTGATGATTCCAACCAGCCTATGGGCTGACCATTGACTCTGATGACTCTGAGCTTTTGCATTCTTTTCCCAGGGGTCTGACCGCCCCACAGGGCCTCGAAGATAAGGAAATAGCCCAAATCCACCACCCCGTAGGCAAGGACTCCCAGGGCAAAGAACCAGGTCTTGGGAATTGCTTTCAGTAAGCCAGATGGATCAAATTCCGGCAGCCATCGCGCAAGAAGTACTACCACCAAGAAGATAAATAAGATGAAAAGGCCTCGGACAACCGTGTCCAGCAAAAATGCTGTCGAGCGCGTGCCCAATCCGGCCAAAACGTATCGAAAACCCACGTGCTCAGGTGTTTGAACTTTAAGAGTCTCTTTTGCTGTTTCCATCCCAGCAGCCTTTTGCTACCCTATGGGCATGAGTCAATCCATTGAGAAATTTATCGAGTCTAGAAGGCCACGGTGGGAGCGGCTAGAAAGTCTCCTTGAATCCCTGGAAAAAGGGAAAGGGAAAAACTTGAACCCTTCGGACCTTCCCGATGTGGGCCGCCTCTACCGGGAGGCAACAGCTGACCTGGCTCGATTACAAGCCTTTCAACAGAAGGCGGCTCTCCCGGACGAACTGCTGGACTATTTGAACCACCTGGTGGCCCGGGCTCATGGCCAAATATATCGTAGTCCCACCCCCGGCTGGACCAAATTATTGAGATTTCTCGGTTCCACATTTCCGCAAACGTTCAGGTCCACGGCCTTCTGGACCCTATCTGCCTTTGCCATCTTCCTCCTTGGCGCCACATATGGTTTTGTTGCCGGGCTTAATGACGACACCTTTATTCCTCTGGTCGCCCCTCCTCATCTTATTCAACAAGTAGAAGGGGGCAAGGTCTGGTTCGACTCAATTCTGGCCGTCCGTCCCCTCGCCTCCAGCTCAATAATGACCAATAACATTTCAGTAACCTTCCTGGCCTTTGCTCTCGGGATAACCCTGGGTCTGGGGACCGTCTACATCATGGCTTTTAACGGACTTTTGCTTGGCACCCTGGCCGCCTTGTGCCACATTCACGGCCTGAGCGTGGATTTCTGGTCCTTTGTGCTTCCCCATGGGGTCATCGAGCTTTCAGCCATATTTATAGCCGGAGGAGGAGGCCTGTTGCTTGGATCGGCACTTGTTGCACCTGGCGACCTGTCGAGAAAAGATGCCTTGATTCAGCGGGGCAGAAAAGCTGTCCAGCTTATTCTCGGCTGCGTCCCCTTGCTTATCTTTGCGGGAGTTGTAGAGGGCTTTTTCTCCCCCGCTCATCTCCCTCCATGGATCAAGTTTTTAACCGCTGGTTTACTTTTTGTCCTCCTCCTTTGCTATCTCATGTTACCTGCGCCTCACAGTAGGCCTCGCCTCTTCACCTCCAGGTAACGCTCCATAGTTCCTATTGAGAGTTTTGACGGGGGCAAATCCATGGCCAAGGCTCCTTTTTGCACTAATCCCCCTAAAGCTTTACTCCTTCGGTGAAGCAGCTCTTGCATTACGGCCCTTTCGTACACCCCTTGCACCGTGGCGGGTGGATCGCTCAACAGGGTATCCCACTCCGACTCTCTAATGGCCACGCACAGGGGTAGATGAAGCGGCCTCAGCAGTGACACCGCGCTCAGAAGGTTCTCGGAAGCCAATTCGTCCAGGAGATCGGTATAAATAACTACCAGACTCCGCCGCCGAACTCTTGACTGGACCCAGAGAATTGCCTCTTCGTATTGCGGTTCGACCAGAATGGGTCGTAAGGGAAGGGTTGCCTCCAAAATAGACTGCATTTGTTCAGCCGTTTTTTTGGGGGGAATAAAGGAGATAACCCGATCGGCAAAGGCCAGAATGCCTGCCTGATCGCCTCCCATAAGGGCGTTGTGAGCGAGATGAAGGGCAGCCTCGAGGGCGTAATCCAGTTTTGTCTTTCCCTCTGACACTGCACTCATTAACCGGCCCACATCCAGCAAGATCATTACTATCTGGTTTTTTTCCGTCTGATACTGCTGGACTATAGGCCGATCAAACCTGGCTGTGGCTTTCCAGTGGATTTTGCGAGGATCATCACCTTCAACATACTCCCTGAGCGACTCGAATTCCCTCCCTTCCCCCCTCCACCTGGTAGGTCTCAGCCCCCATTTGTGGGCGACACGCCTGTAGGTGGCTAGGTCAGCACAGCGTAGGGGCTGGAGACTAGGGTACACTCTTACCGCCTCCGGCGCACTGACTTTCATCGGCTTAGATATCAGTCCCAGAGGTCCCTCTACTCTTATGAAAAGATCGCCAAAATCGTACTTCCCTCTTTCCGGAGGAACAACCGAATATTCAAGCTTCAGAGAGGATCTCCCTGGAATCACAGCCTTGAGCACCGGCGCAGGTGTCCATTCTGCCGGAGTTTGGTCTCGCGCCCTCACTCTCCTGCTGGAGGGAAGGGTGTTCTTCAAAAGTATTCCTATACTGTTCTCGCTGGAGACGGAGAAGTGTCGCGGGCAGACTCTCTCGCCTTGAATGTTGCCGCCCTTGAAGGTCAGGGTGTAATCCACCACAGACAAAAGCAAAATGCCAATATCCACCCCCAAGACCACTTTCCAGTTGAGCAGAGCAGCAAATCCAATGCCTATGACCAGGAAGCACAGGGTGAGATTAGTAGGAATGGGGAATCTCTCCCACAGTCTCTGTTTTTGATTTTCCTCGCTCATAATTTTTATTTTTCTGAGCTTTCTATCTCTCACAGAGCTCGCGAATCACACACAGCGCAAAGAGCATAGCGCATAGCGTCAAGGACTCAAGGCTTTTCAGCCGGAATTTTGGAATATTGGAATGATAGGTCAAAATAAGCTCCGAGACGAACGGTTTTGATGGTGATTCTCTATCGACCGATTATTCCATTCCTCCAGCATTCCACCATTCCCTTTTGCTGCCAGCTGCTCGCTTGATTTACGCTCTGCGCCTCGCGCTATGCGCTTGGCGACTTTCTCCGAGGGCTCGAGCGACCGCAGGGGTTGACGTCAGTCAAGCCCAAGGGAGCGGGCGAGAGATCGTTCCGAAGGAAAACAGCAAATGCGACTTACCTGGGTACTGGGATCCCCTCCAGAATCTGTGAAATAACCCGGTCAGGCGTGAGTCCTTCCAGTTCTGCCTCTGGCCTCAAAATCACCCGGTGTCTGAGAACTGCGAAAGCCATCTCCTTGATGTCGTCTGGAACAACAAAGTCCCTGCCCCTCACCGCCGCCAGACACTGGCTTGTTCGCAGCAGGGCTATGCCACCCCTCGGGCTAACTCCAAGATGGAGATGAGGAGAGTGCCTCGTCCCGGACAGCAATCTTTGAACGTAGGCCACAATACCCTCCTCAACTCGCACGTGGCTGACCCTTTGCCTAAATCGAACAATTGTGTCCCCTCCTGGCAGCCTCGCTAATCCGGCCCCCTCTAAATCGTGCGCCTCAGTCGAGGTCCCGTATTTGGCAAGTATCTTGAGTTCTTCACCGTCAGCAGGGTAATTCAGTACTATCTTCATAAGAAAGCGATCCAGCTGTGCCTCTGGAAGAGGGTAGGTCCCTTCTTGTTCTATGGGATTCTGGGTCGCCACCACCATAAAGCTCTCGGACAAGGGCAGAGTTTTACCGTCAATACTCACCTGTCTCTCTTCCATAGCCTCGAGAAGTGCCGACTGCGTTTTTGGTGGTGCTCGATTGATTTCATCGCCCAAAAGGATCTCGGTGAAAATTGGACCTTGGCGAAGCTGAAAGGTCCTGCTCTGTAAATCAAAAACTTGCGTTCCCAAGATGTCGGCGGGCATAAGATCAGGAGTAAACTGAATTCTGGTGAATTCTGCTTTGAGAATGTAAGCCAAGGTTTTGGCCAGGAGGGTTTTGGCCAACCCGGGGACACCTTCCATCAAGACGTGCCCTCTTGCCAGGAGACCTACTAGCAATTGAGTCACCCCCTCCTGCTGTCCTACGATCACCTTGGATATCTCAGCTGAGATGCGATCCGCCAACTTCTTAACTTCTGCCGGCATTTTCTACTCCGTCGCATTAAATGTCTAAAATGTTTAAAAACCGTTTATCGCAGAGGTCAGAAGTCGGAGATCAGAGATCAGCTTTATACCTGACCTCAGACTTCTGATATCTGACCTCTGAGTTCTACTTGCTGCCAGCCTGTCCCGAGCGAGCTTGCCCTGAGCTTGTCGAATGGGTCGCGGGGCTGCTCACTGCCTGCTGATACCGACTGCTCTCCTGCGCGCCTCTGCCAAAGCCAAGTAAAGCCCGCGGGAGAGTTCCAGAATATCTTTTTCGCTGGTATCCTCTCTTTTAAGGTATTGTCTTGCCGTCATCACTTTTTTCTGAAGGTCCCGGTCTCTGTGGACCATAACATTTTTGGCTTCCTCTTCGATCCAACCCACCACAGCCTTCAAAGCCAGTGCTTGAACCTTCGCCCTCTGGTAAAGCTGCGCCATTGCCCGCACATGCTCGAGGGAGGAACTCCGCTCCTCTTGTAGCAGTGGTCTTGGAGGACCAAAACGTCTCCCTCTGTTGGCCCAGAGCACAAGAAGAATGAATATTCCCTGGAGCAAGGGTATGAGAGCTCTCGAGCTGAAGAGATGCTCCAGCACCGATGTCGCCCTGCCATAGCCATGGTGGTATTCATCAATGAGCAATTCCCCGCCGTTACGATGGCTTAGCAGCAGATTAAGGGCCAAGCGAGCGTGATCTCCGTCTCGCAGGGATCCATTGGAGAATAAGCTGGGATCGGCAAGCCCCATAACCCTCCCTTTACCCTCATTTACAACCACAAGGAGTCCGCCTCCAGCGCTTCTAATATGAACAATTCCTCGCGGGCGTGACGAACTGAGGCGAGAAAGGCCGCTGTAATTAAGCGATTTAATCCCTTGAGTGTAAGGGCTTGGCTGGAACCGTAAACCCTCTTGTTTATCTTGCAAGTGCTGCATACCAAACACCGGCTCCACTTCAAACCCCATGTCCATCCAGAACGGATTTGGCAGTTGGGCTATGAGAATAAAAGTCCCGCCATGGGCAACCCATTGTTTGAGCGATTTGAGCTCATCTTTGCTAGGACCGAGCTCAGGCTCCACCATCACCAGCACCGATATTTCGGCTGGAAGGTCGTTAAGTGTTCTTTCCCATCTTTTGACTGGCAGGTTCAGTTCCTGAAGCCAGAGGTAAAGCGCCTTGTATCCCCCAGCTGCGGCGCTGTATGTGGTTCTGCGCTCATGTCCTGTGTTTGTTTCTTTCGGCTCCAAAACCACTAACCCATAGGCAGCGAGAAACAGTAGCACCCCCAAACCTGCCACTTTCCACCAGGTAGTACGTCCCCCGCTGCTCATGCCAAGGCCTCCATGCGCTGAACCCAGTGCTCACATTCTTGGAACTCTTGCCGACCCGGCTGCCTCAACCCATACCATGCAAGCTCGTAGCTTCTGATCAATCTTTCTAGTGGTTCGCGTCTTTCGCTGGTGGTTTCGATTTGGGCGAGATGTTCTCTGTTGGTGGACTCTGGCTCATAGAGCCACCATCCCATTTGCTGGCCTTCCACCAGAATAGAAATAAACAAAAATCGAATGGCTTCTCTAAAAGCCCCTTGTTGAGCCTTCTTCTCAGCCTCATCCCGCCAGTCCCTCCAGTGTTTTTCAGAGGGCGATGGGATCGAGGTAGGAAAAGTTACCCCTGACTGACGCCAGCGCCACCCCACTGGACCGAGCAAGCGCATTATCCAAATGATGAGAATAGTCGCCAAAACGAGTAGAGTCAGATACGTGGCAAAGAAAATCCACTCCCCTCCGATTCCTCCCAGAAACTTCAAATGCTCCTCGAGCCATCTGTCCACAGCAGTAAAGAAGTCTTTTATATATTTTTGCCACGGTGGAGTCCTTTGCTTGACAAGTCCTCTAAATTCTTTGCCTCCATATATCTGGTCAAGAAGACCTCTGCACTCCTCCCACTTACCTGTTTCCTCAAAGCTCCCTTCCCCTTCCCAGGAAATTTGATCCAATAGATTCTTTTGATAGGCGATGAGCCTATCTCTACCCTCTGTGCTGTCTTCAGCTTCTTGTATCCAGCGCAGGAAATCTTTGCGATCAATGAGATACCCCTCTCCTCCAGCGTCTTTAACCACCAGGTCCGGGGGAAAATTCTCTTTGAACCAATCTCTCTCATCAGGTTGTAATTTCCCCTCTCTTTGTTCCAAGCGTGCGACGTAGTCTTTGATCCTGGAGCGATATTCAGCCGCTGGAATTCCCGTTGCCCACCCGCTTGCGCACAGAAAGAGGAATACGGCCAGGCTTGAGACCCAGAATGTGAGCTGTTTTTGCGCTGTCATTGGTCGCCTAGGGAGAAAAAGACGTTCTCATTTCTAACCGATTACTAACCAGGAAAGTGAATACCTTACATCCACTTTCCCTTGGGCTAGCTGTCGTCAAGCTTAATGCAACTTTCATGCGACCAGGGAAAAAGTCAGATTTTAGATTGGAGATTGGGGATTTCAAATTGCGGAATGCGGATTGGGGATTTGCGATCGACCGGTCAGAATGGTTTCAGGTCTTGGTGCATTAATTGTTGCTGAGAGTGGACCCGTTGTTTTCATTGTTTTCGTCGTCAATATCTACATAAACAGGTTTTTGAGGGTAGATGATAAGTTTGTCGCCTGGATGGATGGTCGCTCTGGGGTTCAATCGGTTCCAAATCAGAAGAGAGGCCAAGGGTACACCAAATCGCTCCGCAATTGCGGTAAGGTTGTCACCTTCTTTGACGAAATAGATTCTTTCCTGTTGGTTCGAGGACCACTCTCTTAGGAGGCTCCTGTATCGAGCCTGGAAATCCTCGGGACCGCCCTTTGGAATCAGTAAAGTGTAATCTCCCTCTGGCAGATAGTGTCCTCTTATTTCTGGATTTAAGTCCTTGATATCCTTAAAGGTCGTTCCCGCTGCTTGGGCAACAATGCGGATCGGAGTCTCGTCCATACATTCAATCCTAACTCGATCAAAGTCGAAGGGGGGGTAGTAGTCCTCCTCAGTTAGATAGAATCCATATCTGGCCGGATCTGATAAAATGAGCTTTATTGCTATAATCCGCAAAATATACCGTTGGGTTTCCAGGGGAAGATGGAGATTATAGTATTCGTTATTGCCCTGCTCGAGGATTTCCGCCATGAGGCCTTCCTCTCCCATATTGTAAGCAGCGGCTGCCATAGTCCATGAGCCAAAAATTTCATGGAGATCCCCAAAATACCTTATTGCGGCACTGGTGGAAGCAAAAATGTTCCGCCTCTCATCGATACGGTCATCAATTATCAAGCCATATTTCTGCCCGGTGTATTTCATAAACTGCCAGAATCCCACCGCTCCTTTTCTCGAGTGGGCGTGAGGTCTCAAGGCACTCTCAGCGATGGCAACATATTTCAAATCGTCCGGCATTCCCTCTTTTCTCAGTAGCTCCTCCATGGGTGGCAGATATCTTTTCGAACGTTTAAGCCAGAGAATGACCTGAGGCCTGTTCCAGAGGGAAAGAAGGAGTTCTTTTTCAAGTCGCTCCTTGACCTCTTGATCCCCTATGGGTACCACCTCTCCGCAAAACTCGGGAACCGTTTCCAGCTTGATGGATGCCAGAAGAGAGGGAAAACCTTGAGGTTCAAAAGGATCCGCCTGAACTGGTGAAAAAGAAAAGATGATCGCGCCCAGCAAGAATAGCAACTTCCACTTCACCACACTCACCTCTTATTTCTGAGAGCAAAACCTTCGGTCCATAATGATTTGCGCTACAATTTTCCTAAAATTTTGGAATTCTATAACACAAATTCAAACTGTTCAATATCCGTTACTAGGGTTACACCTCAAATTTTCATTCAAAAATCAGTCCAAAATTTCAACAGTTGAGTTAAAAACGATAGATGAACATCTGACCCCAGTACTATTCTATTCGCGCTCATTTAATGTATTATGATAGCCTCTTTGTGAATCGAGCCGTATCATCCTCTGCGGCAAAAGACAAGGTGAAATGGTCATGAAAACCAAAGAAGTAGCTCGTGCAGTGATCCTGGTGGCCGTTGCCGTGGCCCTGTCACCCTTTTTCATCCCCGTGGGCATTTCAAAATGTTTTCCTGCTCAGCACATGGTAAATGTTTTGGGAGCGGTGATGCTGGGACCAGGTTACGCCGTGGCCATCGCTACCATCGCCGCCATAATCAGAAATATTCTTGGTCTCGGAACTCTTCTTGCCTTTCCCGGCGGTATGATTGGAGCCTTGCTGGCTGGTCTTGCCTACAAAATATCCAAAAATATCTATTTAGCCGGGTTAGGTGAGATAGTCGGCACCGGGCTCCTTGGTTCTCTTGCCAGCGTCTGGATTGTAGCCCCCCTGTTCATGGGTAAGACTATGGCCCTTGCCACCTTGATGATAGCCTTCAGTGTAAGCACCATTGGCGGGACTATTATTGGAGTCATAGCTCTCCATCTTCTCCGTAAGGGAGGGATTTGGGAGCCGTGATCCGCTTGAGCGCTATAAGATACCGTTATCCAAAGACCGGGTGGGTGCTAAAAGGACTAGACCTTTCGGTAGACCATGGCGATTACCTTCTCGTAGGAGGTGGCAACGGCTCAGGAAAGTCCACCCTTGGATATATTTGCAACGGTCTCATTCCTCACTACTTTGACGGCACTCTCCAAGGCTCCGTTACTGTTGCTGGCCTAGATACCAGGGAGCAGAAAGTTTCCGATCTCTTGGTTCACGTGGGCCTTGTCCTGCAAAACGCCGATGCCCAACTGTTCAACAGCACAGTGGAAGACGAAATTGCCTTTGGTTTAGAAAGCCTGGGGGTACCAGCATCGGAGATCGCTGAGCGTATCAGGGAAATATCTATATCTCTGGGGCTCGACCATCTTCTCAATCGATCCCCTGTGACCCTTTCGGGAGGTGAGAAGCGTCTCGTGGCCATAGCCTCGGTGCTCTGTCTGAACCCATCTATCCTTCTTCTTGACGAACCCTATGGCGACCTTGATTGGTCCGCCAGCAAAAAAGTCCGCCAGACTCTCCTGCGAATTAACCAAACTGGCAAGACAATTATCGTTATAGAGCAGCTATTGGGGAATTTACTCGAGGACGGTGCTGGCTGTCTCATCTTGGATCAGGGAAATGTTCTGTACCAGGGGATGCCGCAGCACATTGACCAGGCCCTCACCAGGATCCGACTTCTACCTCAGTACTCCCGGAGGGATAGCAAGCCAGCAGGAAGGGAGACGATTCTCAGTGCTCAAGATCTTTCATTCAGAATCGGGGAAAAACAAATCCTCACCAGTGTATCTATCGATCTTAGAAAGGGGGAGAAAGTTGCGCTTATTGGAAGAAATGGCTCGGGAAAAACCACTCTGCTCAAACACTTCAATGGCCTGCTGAGGCCCTCGGCGGGAAAAGTCACCTTTCTGGGAGAAAACGTAGCGGGGAAATCCCCCTCCGAGATGGCGGCTCATGTGGGGTTGTCGTTTCAAAATCCCAACGACCAGTTTTTCAAATACCGGGTAAAAGATGAGATCTTGGTTGGGCCCCAAAAACTCGGCAAGTTACGCCACGAGTGGATACATGAGGTGTGGCAGATTTTTGATCTCCACGGACTTCTCAAGAGATCCCCTTACCGCCTCAGTGAGGGGGAAAAGAAGCGGGTATCCCTCGCCTCAATTCTGGCTATGAACCCTCAAGTTCTTGTCCTAGATGAGCCGACTTCGGGACAAGATGTCCGGTTACGAGAGACCCTGGCTACCCTTCTGGCTAAACTCGAAAATCTGGACTTCACTCTTTTAATTGCCACTCATGATCTGGAGTTTGCCCGGGCCGTTACTGACAGGTGGATAGTCCTCCACCAAGGTCGAGTAGTTGCCGACGGAACACCTGAAGCTCTTTGGGGCGATGACGGTTTGGTTCACCTTGGCGCCTTGCCCCCGCCGAGAGATGAAACTAAACACTAGGGACTATGCACTATGCATAAAGGTGCGACACGGAGAAGCGGCGAGACGGGAATTAGAGATCGGAGGTCAGAGGTCAGAAGACGGATGGTTCAAAATACCGAATATCGAACAGCAGAACAAGGAACCGCAGAATGATGAAGTAGTCACTTCGATATTCGACATTCCTTGTTGGATATTCTGCGGTTCAGAGTGTCGGCAGCTCAGATGAAGTCAATTTTGATTGTTTTTCTCCTGAATTCTGGATTCTGAATTCTGGCTCCTTACTCTATGCTCTATGCCCTTTCAGTTAGGGAAAGATGGATCGAAGGAGAGGATTGCTTTGAAAGGTTTGGATCCAAGAACAAAGCTAGCATTGGGATTAATGGCTGTTGCAGCGGTATTTGTCGCCAGCAAGCCAGAGACCCTCGTGGTAGAGTCAATTATCCTATTGGCTGCTCTACCAATACTGGGGATGGGAAAGGACTGGGTCCATTCCTTTCGTTATTTCTGGCCAATGCTGGGGCTGGTCTTTGTCATCGCTTTTTTTTCCTTTAACCTCCAATTGGCTTTGCTTCTTACCATACGGCTGTTCAATCTCCTGACCGTATCTTTTGTCTTTTTTCGAACCATTAGTCCAGAAGAGATGGGTGCTACTCTCAATAAATTAGGGGTGCCGTACAGTTTTGCTTTTATATTGACCACTGCTATGCGGTACGTGCCCTTGATAAAGCAAAAAATCCGCCATATCATCGACGCTCAGAGTTCCAGGGGAATCGATCTTCGGCCGAGATTGAGAAATGTGGGCAATTTCATGGCCTTGCTCATGCCCCTGCTGGTTCAATCTTTCGTCTTGTCTGACGAACTTGCCTTGGCTATGGAATCGCGAGGATTCGGACGCGAGGACAGGTCTTCGCGGAGGCAATATAATCTCACTTTTTGGGAGTGCGTTTTGATGGTAGGTGCCCTGGTGTTGCTGGTAATCTTCGCTTGGTGGGAAAGAGGCTAAAGTGAGCTGCAGCCCTTCGGCAGGCTCAGGGCTTTCAGCGGGTGGGTGACCGCAGGGCCTAAACAGTTTGTTGCCATTTTTCTTTTTAAATTATTTCGCCTTAGCCCACTCCTTCAAGTAAATTTTCTCGAGTTGCTTTAGATTGGTTTCGATGAAAGTCTGAAAAGGCATTTGACCCCCTTCTGTCAGTACCGTTTCCATTCTAGACCAGATCGATATTTGAACGGGGTGCGCCACTTTCTCAGAGACCATCTTCTCGATGCGACTGCGATCTTTGAATGAGAGTTTTCCTATTCCCGTGGCCTCCACCAGGATCTTCCATGTGTTTCCAAAGAGGTTGTAATAGAGCCTCACGGGATAGACATCCGGGTAGTGAGTATGGAATACATGATTCACCGCAGCCTGAATGTCCCGCGTAAGTTTTTCTTTCTCCGGTGTAATCTCCCCCGAATAGGACCAGCCGTACAGCCCTTGACCGTAACGATCAAGAAGAATGCTGGGAGTGAAACGGACTATGAGCGAAAGGCTCGGATCCTGCACCCGCTCCTGAATCAAACGCTCGACATGTCCAATTTCTTCTGCCGTTGGCGGGCTTATTCCTTCCACGGCGGCGAGGATGACCTTTCCTCGTGGCGCCTGTCCGTAGTCGACATTGACAAACCTGAAATCCGGACGAGATGCCAATTGTTCCCAGAGCACCTGTTCCGCATCCTTGAGAACCATTTCCTTGTCTGAGATTTTGGCATTCATGAAGTTGCCGTCCAGGTTCTGTTCTACCACCTGGCTGGTAGAACCGACGGCACTCATGTCTCTGGCAATGGTGGTACGAACAATCAAGTTAATTGGTTTTTCCAGTCGGCGAGAGAGTGCATCCTGAATTTTCCCGACCTCGTCGGGGGGAATGATTCTGGGCGACCGGACTGTGGCGAGGACGTAAACCTCGTTACTCTCGGTTTTATGCATCTGTTTATCGAGTGAAGCATAGGAGAGATTAGCAAGTTCGTCGGTCAGCACCTGTTTGATGACCCTATCAAGCCTGCGACCCTGGACCATTTCCACCAGAGTATTGCTGAGTACTACTACCAACACCAAAAATGCCAGAGTCGCCCAGCCGAAACGTCGAATGAGATCCCATGGTGATTTCGATAAAAATTCGCTGGCTAGCCCGGCAGCTAAGAATACAGCTGCGGCCACCAGGAGAATGGAGATAAAGTTGGCGAAAAACAGCAGGAAGGACCCCCAGGCACCGGCATAAGCCCCGATTCCCAGGCAGAGGCCGGTGTTTGCCAGCGGCGGGACAATGGCTGTGGCGATAGCCACCCCCGGCAGCGCCGGGCTGATGCGCTCGTCAACCATGGCGTAGGCTCCGGCAAAACCGGCGAGGACGGCAACCAGCAAATCGAGGAGATTCGGTTGGGTGCGCGCCAACATTTCCGGAGTGGCCTCGACGTTGATAGGCAAAAGGCCGAACAGGGCCGCTATTCCGATCGCAAGGAACACTCCAAAAATTTCCGCCTGGGTTGCGCGCCAGAACACTTTTCCGCTGCCTCGCACCAGCGCCAGGGACATCCCCAGAATTGGGGTCATCAGCGGAGAAACCAGCATGGCGCCTATGACCACGGCGGTGCTGTTAGCCATCAGGCCAAAACTGGCAATAAGAGATGCGGCCAGCAGCAGCGTATAAAAACTCCCCGAGGGCTGCGAACCTTCTTTGATCTCTCTGACAATCTCAAGTTTGCGCTCTGAAGAGAGCCTCAGCGACTCAAGAACCCTGATCATATTTGTGACCTCCTAATTCCCGCTGAGTTAGCTGATAGTTTCTCCCGAAATAGCAAAAAAAGAGCCAGGCATATAAGATATTGATATTATTAAGTTAATATTTTTACGGGGAGGAGAGATCGGAACAGCGAATTCCGATTTTTTTTCGGAAAAATATCCGCTGTTTTTCGTCAGCACTCTCACAACTGCCGGGCATAGGTGAAATGGGTAGGAACTGGTAGATAGGAACTCGCAGGACCGAAATTTTTAGCTTCGGAACTATTTATTCCTATCTGGTGGAAAGAGCTAGCACCTTCTTTCTACAGATCTTTACGCACAGTGGATTCACCACATTCAAGATTTTCACAGCGTGAGTGGTTCTTTTGATCCTAAAAATACCGATTGCAGGCCAATATTCTAGTCATTTTTTTCGCTATTTCGTTTAGTATTGAACGTTTGACATGGCCCAACCATTGCAGCTTGATTCCCTGTCATGCTGCCGTGTGTTGAAATGAATAGGAGAGCAAAACATTTTGACGAGGTTCCCAGATTTTACCTAAATATTAAAGACACAATTTCTGGAAATACATAAGAAATATTTCTTATCTAGTAATCTCCTCGGCTTAATATGCCTACTAAAATAGTTGTATTTGTACAAAGATAACGAGACCATGAACAATATAGCGGTAATATAGTGATAAATCGCAACACAAGGGGGATTAACTCATCTGTCTTGCCTTATAACTATCGCTAACCTCGATGTTTCCCGCCCAAACTATTAAGAATATCTATTGGACATATCAATAAATAACTATCTATAGTGACTTGTCTTTCTGATACTGGGCTACCACGTGAGAAATTCAGCCACAGACCAGATTTCTTTCAGGGAGGTTTGCTATGAGAAAACCGTTGAATAGCATTACTTTTATGGCCATTTTCTTTTTTATCTTTGCCGCAACTGCATATGCAGGTGATCTTGACCTTTTCAAAGACCTTTCCGGAACTCTCAACATAGCGGGCGGCACCGCCCATATCAAATGCGAGACGGAAGCCATAAAAAGGATTATGCGAGCATACCCGGATGTAAACATCACCATCGCGGGCGGAGGCTCTGGCGTAGGTATTAAGCAGGTGTGCGAGGGATTAGTCGACATTGGCAACACAGGTAGAGCCCCTACCCCCGAGGAGATCAGTCGCTGTAATCTCAAGGTATATAAATTCGCTGTGGATGGCATCGGAGTGGTGGTCAACCCGAAGCTAAATACTGATAATATCTCGAAAGAAAATCTAAAAAAAGTATTCGCCGGGGATATAACCAACTGGAAAACCCTTGGTGGTTCTCAAGGTTCGATTAATGTGTATACCCGGGATGCGGAAAGTGGCACTCGCAAGGTCTTTTGGAGCAAAGGTCTCGAAAAAATAAAAATTATTGATAAAGCCAACTTCGTTCCATCGAATGCGGCAATGAAGACTGCCATAGCAAACGATCCACAAGGGATGGGCTATATATCTCTCGGGGTTGCAGATTCTTCGGTGAAGCTCCTCGCAATCGATGGAGTTTCCCCGTCAACTGAGAACGTAAAATCTGGGAGGTATGAGATTGCTCGCGGTCTTTACATAAATACCAGAGGCGAACCTAGTCCTCTAGCGAAGGCTTTCATCTCCTATATGCTCAGCCCTGAAGGTCAAGCTTTAGTAAAGAAACACGGTTTTCTGCCGGTCAAATGATAGCTAAACATAACAAAGAGAGGGCAGCCAAGGGGGCACTCTCCTTGGCCCTCCTGATAGCCGGTTCCATTTCTGCTTTCATTTTCTTCTTCCTGTTGTATTTCTCCCTACCCATTTTAAGCTCCGGGCTCATAGGTGAGTTCCTCACTCGCGGCTGGGATCCTGACAGAGGAGTGCTCGGCATCTTACCGATGATCGTAGGGACAGTCTATATAGCAGGGCTGGCAGTTATCTGGGTTACTCCAATAGGAATTGGGCTGGCCGCTTTCATCCAACTGTTTGCTCCAAAGCCACTCGGCCGAATCCTCCGGTGGACGGTTGAGTTTATGACTGGCATTCCAACTGTTGTATACGGATTCGCGGCACTTTTCTTCCTCGTTCCGGCAATGCGACGAATCTTCAATTACGGCACTGGTCTCAGTGTGCTCACCGCTTCTGTAATGCTTGCCCTGCTGGTACTTCCTACCGTTACTTTGATCGCCCAGGACGGTCTGGCCACTGTACCCAGCAACCAGGTGCTCGCAGCATTCTCCCTCGGAGCTTCTCGAATGGAGACGTTCCTCCACGTTGTGCTGCCCGGTGCTTGGCGGGGATTGATCTCAGCGGTGGTTCTCGGTGTCGGGCGGGCGGTGGGAGATACCTTAATTGCCTTGATGCTAGCAGGAAATGCGGTGGCCTTGCCAGATTCTTTGTTGGACTCGGCCAGAACTCTGACAGCACATATCGCCCTGGTTAGCGCAGCAGACTATGAATCACTTAGTTTCAAGGCTATATTCGTGTGTGGCCTCGTGCTCTTTATCTTTGCAGGGTCAAACATTGTGTTTCTCCGGCTTGTGGAAAAGTTAAAAAAATGAAATTACTATCGCACAGAGTACTCCTAGCGTTTTTCTGGCTCACTGGTTTCCTCACACTTGCTTCAGTGGGTAGCCTTTTAATCTTTCTTTTCGTAAAAGGGGTCCCGAGCCTCTCTTTGCAACTCATATTTGGGGGGGCCGACCCCTTCAGAGCACTTCTCCTGCGGGAGCGAGTTTTTGACGGGCTTTTCCCTGCAATAGTTGGTACGACCGCAGTCGTCGTCCTTTCAGTTTCCTGGGCAATCCCGGTGGGGATTGCTGCTGGGATTTATTTGGCCGAATTTTCAGGCCAAAACCTGAAAAAAATTTTTAACTTCTCTTTCGACATTCTCGCTGCGACCCCATCCATTGTCATAGGGCTCTTCGGTCTTACCGTTGCGATTTTTCTGCATCAGCATTTTTCGGATCGGATATACCCGTGCCTCTTGACATCAAGCGTTGCTCTGGCGGTCCTAGTTCTTCCTTATATTGTTCGCACCACCCAACTCTCCATCGATGCGGTACCGCATTCCATGCGAGCGGCAGGGCTGTCGCTCGGAGCCTCAAAACTGCAAAACCTCTATCATGTGCTTCTGCCTAGTTCGCTTTCGGGAATTTTGAGCGGTGTCATCCTTGCTCTCGGACGGGCGGCGGAAGATACTGCGGTGATTATGCTCACCGGTGTTGTAGCTACTGCTGGTATACCCGGATCCTTACTGGCAAAATACGAGGCACTCCCTTTTTACATCTACTATATTTCCTCGCAGTATACGGATCAAAAGGAGCTCATGACCGGGTTTGGTGCAGCTCTCATTCTACTGACAATCTGCGCGTCTCTATTCGTTGCAGCGCATTTGTTGAAGAATTTACTAGTTCACCGTTTACGCAAAAAATGAGGTTGAGTCATTGGCAGAAGATAACATCAAAATGGCCATTAAGGATCTCGACGTTTACTACTACGAGCGGCTCGTCCTGAAAAAGGTAAATATGGTTTTTCGGAACAGAGAGCTTACCGCGATCGTCGGACCTTCTGGGTGCGGCAAATCCACCCTGTTAATGGCGTTAACCAGGTTATTGGATACGGTGCCACATGCCCGGGTGGAGGGATCCGTTGAGCTCCGGTCGAACGACCAGGGATGGCTGAATGTCTTCCGGCTTGGAGAGACTGATCTCCCTTCGCTAAGGAGACGGGTGGGATTAATATTTCAGCATCCCAACGTCCTAAATACGAGCATATTCAAAAATGTTGCCTTCCCGCTCCGCCTTCTGGGACTTTCCCGCCAAGAAATTGACTCAAATGTGCGCGCGGCACTGATTGACGTTTTTCTCTGGGATGAGGTTAGGGACCGGCTTGATAGCCCTGCAAGCGAGCTCTCAGGAGGACAGCAGCAAAGACTGTGTCTAGCAAGAACTTTAGTGCTTCAACCAGAAATTTTGCTGTTGGATGAACCAACATCTTTTCTCGACGAAGATCTTGCTGGGAAGATCGAGAATCTCTTGATACGACTTAAGGAGGAACGAACTGTTGTCGTAGTATCCCACTACAACGATCAGGTCCTGAGGCTTTCAGACCGTGTATACCGGCTGGCGGGAAACCAACAGGAATCAAACTGATCAATATTCAGGATATACCTATATAGTGCGGTCTGAGTGAGTCCCAGTTGAGCTCTCAACATATGGGGGACTATGTCTAAAGTCACCGATCAAACATATCTTGCCAAGATGTGAGATTGGCCAGAGTTTAAGGTATGAGGAGTACATCTGAAGTTTTATGAGGTTTAGATGGTGATGAGAATGTAGCCCATCTAGGCCGATGGAAAAGTGTGCATTAAAGTATGTTATATGAAGTCACACTGGAACGGTAAGAGAGTTTACATTATAACGCTCGAGGCTATCTCTAACGAATTTACTACACGGAGGGCTGAACTACCCTAAACATTACAGTGCCTTATATACTGTTAGCAAAGCAAGAATTACTATAAGTACAGAGAGCCCAATTTCTAACCACAAAGGTTTTGTCTTCAGAGAAAGTTTACTTCCTACTCTCGCTCCAATCATTGACCCAATGAGTACGAATAGTGCGGGTAACCAGAATATATTCCCACGATGCCAGTAAATGATTATAGCAGCGATAGCGGTAAAGATTGTCACAAATAATGATGTGGCAATTGCCCTGTGAATATCAAGGTGCATAGCTCGCAGAAATGGCGGAAACAAGGAACCCCCACTTCCACCACGCATACCGGTTATCAGGTTTAAACAAAATGAACCGCCAACAATATTCTTTGCACTTGGGCTTATTCTCTGGGAGATCTTAGGAGCAATTCTATCAAGATAAACTCCGACTATTGTTATAAGAGAGATAATGACAAAGATAGTTGCCAAAACTAATGTTGGAATCAAGCCAGTAAGAAACGCACCTACAAGTGACCCTAAAGTGCCACCAATTATTACATGCAAAGAAATCTTGTAATCTATATTCTTTTTATGACTAATAGCCCCTACACCCGATGCAAAAGGAATAACGAATAGATTAATTGCAAAAGCAGTTAATAGGGGCAATCCAATCAGATTGAGCAAAGGTATTCTGACAGAGCCTCCACCGATTCCGAACATCCCACTCATAAAACCCGCAAGAAGTCCAATGACAAAAAATATAATAATTTGTGCAGGCATCGTGAAAAGAGATTCTTTTCGTTGCAGATTCCAACTTGCGATTAGAGAAATATCGCAACGCCTTAGCCGAACCAGTTGGTCTGATTAGAAGCCGCAGTTTAGTTTGACTGACTACGGTAATTTCTTGACTATCTCTGCAAACTCCTCCTTTGTGAAAGCTTTCAGGGATGTTGTCCTAACGTTGCCTTGGGCGCCCAGGGCCAGACCGAGAGTCAAGGCCGTCTCATCATTGGGAAATTCACCAATGCTTACGAAGTCATATTCGCCCAGTACTGTGTACACGCCAAGCACTTTGCCGCCCGCTGCTTCTGCGGCCTTGATGTCCTCTTCGATCCGCTGAGGTGCGTCCTTGATGTTCTTAATTCCCTGATCGGTCAGTTTGTGTAAACAAATGTACGTAGGCATATAGCTAGCCTCCTTTTTTGGTATTGCCAGTTATGAACTGTAACTTCCTGAAACAAAGGCCTCCAAGGAGTTGACGCACTCCTCAGAGGCTTTGCATCGGCACCTTCTGGAAACTCCTCAACATGATTTCCCCTGGAGGTAAAAGACAGTGCCTAAGATGAGTACGGTGATAGTCTGGGCAAAAGCGGACAGAACTAAATGTATGGTCTCTTGAAGATTCGTTAGAAAAGGAAATCAAGCTAATATCAGGTTAGGTTATATTGGGGGTTGTGTCAAGAAAAACCACCGTGTGGATTACATCCCTTAATTCACATTTCCCCACCAGAAAGCTCAACAAAAGATGTTGAGAAAAAAGGGGAACCAAGGGCTCCGCATTCACTTAACTTAAATCAAAATATTGTAGCAGGTCTCGCGCATGTAACATCTAAGTACAGGTGGGCCTTTTTCCCCTATCGTACCACCAATACCGGGATCCCCACCCGGTGACGCACCGGATCGACCGTCTCTCCCCACAGCAAGTCGCCTAGCAAGCGGTGTCCGTGCGACCCCATGACCAGCATATCGACTCCGTGGGATTCTGCGAAGGCGACCAGTTCCTCGGAGGGATCACCGTGGGCGAGTGCGATCTCAACCGCAACCCCGGAAGCCCGCACCTCCGCTGCGATTTCCAGCAGGTACTGTTCATCGTCCCGCGTGTGTTCGTCATACACCTCGCTGCTGTAAACCAGAGATGGAGCGGAATCGACCACATGGATCAGGGTGAGTATCGCTCCCTCTGCCTTTGCCAAAGAGAGGGCACGGCTGACAATCGCAGAATCGCTTTCATCCTTTCCCAGAGCCGCTGCAATATGCTTCACCCGTTGAGTTTCGATCCCCTCAATGATAGCTAAAGCCCCCGTAGGTTCTTTTTCTTTCCAACTTCTTTCCCCACGAATCAACGGCAGCACTATGATATACACGAGGAAGAGAGATACCGCTCCCGCAATGCCAACCGTCAGAATCGAAACAAACCAAGGAGAACCTCGCTCAATCCATCCCATGATCTGATCATACACCAGTTTTCCGTTTAGTGCGATAATGATGATAGAAGTGATCCATGCCAGCACCTTCACCCACAATTTGCTGGCGAAGGAACCCATTTTCAGTTTA
>JAJDNB010000256.1 GCA_022340905.1 Deltaproteobacteria bacterium
GGAAAACCTGCCAACAACCTTGGTATTCTATGGACATACTCATATGCCCAGTATCTTTCAGTTCCTTTTAGCCGAAGGAAAATTTGATTATCGCCATCTCCTGCCAACCCAAAGTTCAGACGTCTACGTTAAACTTTTAGAAGAAAGCCCTATTATGCTGGTCTCCTTCGTCAACCCAGGCACGGTGGGATATCCACGTGGAATGAGCAATCAGGCTTCTTTTGTCGTATGGGAGACTCAAACCGGCAGAATATCATATGAGTTTTTTGATTTATTCTAGCCCGGATGTTGTACTGCAGAAAGAACTCAATATCCTTGAGGGACTTTTAGCTTAAGATAAATGTCTCGCCCAGTGCCATCTTTCAATGGGTGGGCAGCACCAGTGAGCCGGAGAACAACGCCGTCGCGAGATCCGGGCGGTACGGTGACATTGAGGAGCCGTCTCTTGGGACCTGAGGCGATGCTCACTAACTTTCGCGTTCCCAGCCGTGCTTCCAACGGGGTAATCTCGATAGTTCCATATATATGAGGATCGTCCACTTCCCGGAAGGGCTTGATTAGCTGCAAGAGATGGCTTTTTTTCTTAGCGGTCTTTTCGCGTATTCGCTGGCTCACAGCAGATTCCGGTGTACGCAAGAGCAGTTTCAAGAAAACCATTCCAAAAGCGAAACCACCAATGTGAGCCCACCAGGCAATCCCACCACCTTGATCAGGTGGTCCGGCAGCGCTAAGAAGCTGCAGGATAATCCAAATGCCGAGAAAGAATACGGCTGGAATCTCCACAAAATAGGGAATGAAAAAAATGGGAATAAGGGTGAGTATTTTGGAATGAGGATAGAGGAGAAAGTATGCACCCATGACTCCAGCAATTGCCCCGCTTGCTCCCACTGTCGGCAGCTGAGAGTGCCAGTTAAAAAATAGATGAGTGAGGCCCGAGGCAAAACCACATATAAGGTAAAAGAGAAGGTATTTCACCGGCCCCAGCCGGTCTTCCACATTGTCACCAAATATATAAAGGAACCACATGTTACCCAGGAGATGCCAAAAGCCACCGTGGAGAAACATGAAGGACACGAGGGCAAAAGCCTGCTGACCCAGGCTAAAATGGGCAGCAATTCTTGGTACTGAATAACGCGCCGGAACCAGGCCGTAGGTTATAATAAACCGGTGTAACGCTTCTCCCTGCCCCAGCTGCACCAGGTACACCAGCACATTGGTAACAATCAGCGCAATATTTACTACGGGGTACCCCTTGGATTCAGTGGTATCTCTAAGTGGGATCATTGGATGAGAAACTGATTTGCTCTGTGTAAATTAGACAATGGATGTAACTCCGGATTGATTGGCTTCTCATTTATTCTCTTGACTGGTAGACAATCCAGCAAACTCCCTCTGATCTAAAGCGATAGCGGTCCAGTCCATATCCCCTCGATTCTTGGCAAGAGACCGCAGAAAACGGTCTTGCAACAACGAGGCCAGCGGCATGGAAACCTCACTATTGCGGGCAGCGTCCTGCACGAGTCGCATGTCCTTACCTCCGAGGGCAAGGGAAAATCCGGGAGGAGAATAGTTTTGCTCCAGAATAGATCTGCCGTAATTCTGATAGATTGGACAGCTGAATAGAGTTTGACTCAACAATGCGTGGACTTGGCCTGGGTCCACTCCGTTTTTTTCCAGCAAGCAAAAAGCCTCGGCCATAGCTTCAATCGCGGAGGCAATCAAGAAATTCCCGGCAAGCTTTGCCACATTTGCAGCTGGAGGACTGGAGCCAAAATCATGGATCCCCTGCCCCATGACCTCTAAGATTGGACGAACGTGGTTTTTGGCACCCTCGTCTCCAGCAAGGCAGAGCCAGAGATTGCCGGCCCGGGCTGCATCAGGTCGACCAAAAACCGGGCAAGCGAGGTAATGATTTCCGTACTCGTGGTGAGAGCGAGACAGTTCTTCTGCTGCCTTGGGACTTATGGTGCTCATGGACAGATGAATCCCACCATCCCCTAAGGCCTGTATCACTTCTTCCGTTGTTACCGCCTTCAGCGCCTGGTCGTCAGATAGCATGGTTATTAGGACTTTTGCGTTGCTAACAGCCACCACCGGGTCCTCAAAGAACTGAGCACCCTTCTCAACAAGTGGTTCTGCTTTTTTCCGGGTGCGATTGTAAACATTTAGTTGGTATCCTGCTTCAACCAAGCGCAAGGCCATAGACTGGCCCATCTGACCTAATCCAAAAAATGCCACGATTTCCATAGACATGTTCCTTTCTGTGTTTTCTCGTATGGAATGTGATTCTATCTGAAACGATACTTCAGAAAAGTTCGAAACTCAAGCTGTAGATTGCGGATTTCGGGATATGAGATGTGGGATAAGGCATGGGGCATAGGGCATAGGGAGATCACTGGTTAAGCTGCGAGAAGCGCGAGAAGGGAGGTCGGGCGAGACGAGGACAAAGATAGGAAGTGATTGGTTTACCTCTGTACAAGCCGGGTATCGGTCAGGCGGAAGAAAGTCGTTTCCGGGCAAGATCGGAAAAGCGTTTGGTTGGTTATGGCATAGAGGTTGCAGTTTTTAACTGTAAAATGAATCACGGTGTTACCTGTAGCTGGAAGCAACTATGGCAACCGACCGACGAACGCCTACCAGGATCAGAGTGAAATGGCCCGTCGTTATAATAGCTGACAAAGGAGTTATTGTAGCGGAGACAAGGGACATAAGCAGCGAGGGAGCATTTATTAGCTGCGACTTGCCGCTGAGTCCCAGGGAAAAGCTAAGAGTTTTCATTATGGCACCGAACCGTCGCCCCTTTGAGCTCCCTGCAGAGGTTGCCTGGTCCAATTCTCAGGACTCTAAGACCAAAGACATTTCTTCGGGAATGGGTGTGCGCTTTACCGACGTTACAACCGCCAACCGCCAGGTTCTTCTCAATCTGTTAGAACATCTTTACAAATCAAAGCTTAAGCCCACCTCAAGCCTCTAATTGATCACCTGATAGTGCAGCAAAAGTAGGAAACCCCCTTGTTGTTTAGGAATGTCTTAGGAGAAATAATCCAACGGACACGACTATCTTAATGACCACTTGCACAACCGTGCCTGCGGTATTACTTTTGAATTGCCTGATGACACAGGGGTCTCCACCTCTGATCCAGGAAGAAAAAAATAATCCACTCCCTAGCCCCGCTAAGAGCGTCATCATAGCTCTCAACTATCGCCTGAGATAGCACGGGCGTGGTTGTTTGGCTGGAAATTGGGAGAATATTTTGTGGTAAGCTTTACGGAGCCGTAGGTTGCGCGAAAGGTGTGATCATGCGAGTAAAGATTGTTCTGTCAGTTCTTCTTATCAATATAGCTGTTTTCATTTCCCTGGCTGACGCCGGTTCGCTGAGTAAGGTGTTTCAAAAGGTTAATCCAGCTGTGGTCATGGTTCTCACCACAGAGCGTGGACACTCAGACCTCCATGCCGGACAAGAGGTGACGTTTGAAAAAGGCGGACTGGGGTCCGGTATAGTTGTTTCTCAAGACGGGCTGGTTATGACTGCCGCCCATGTAGTGCAAGTGGCGGACGCAGTGGTGGTTAAGTTTCTGGACGGCAGCATGGTGGGAGCAAAGGTTGTTGGATCTGCGCCTCAAGCTGATGTTGCCCTGCTTCAACTCAATCATCTACCCGATAATTTGGTGGTGGCGGAGTTAGGAGATTCAGACAGCGTCAATGTGGGCGATGAAATCTTCGTCATTGGTGCACCTTACGGTGTGGATCATACCTTGACGGTTGGCTATATGAGCGGGCGCAGGCATCCCGAAGTTGTTTGTAATTCCTTGCTTCCCATCGAATTTCTCCAGACCGATGCTGCTATTAACAAAGGCAACTCGGGCGGCCCTATGTTCACCATGGACGGCAAGGTTATTGGTATAGTCAGCCGCATTCTTTCCTTTTCCGGAGGTTCGGAGGGGCTCGGTTTCGCCGCCAGCATAAATACGGCGACGGAGTTGCTTTTCAAACAAGGGTCGGTCTGGACTGGCCTCGAGGCCTATCTGGTTACAGGAACCTTGGCGAAGGCTCTGAACGTGCCTCAAGATGCAGGGCTTTTGATTCAACGGGTGGCAGACGATTCACCAGGCCAGCGGCTGGGTCTGAGACCAGGAAATATACCAGCGGAAATCGCAGGAAAACAGCTACTTCTGGGAGGAGATATAGTGCTCGAAGTCAGAGGTGTAACTGTTTCTGCGGCTTTAGAACACACCTGCGAGATTCGAAAAAAGGTTGCCGGATTACGTAATGACAATCTGGAGATGAAGATTTTGAGGGAGGGAAAAGTAATAGATCTGGCAATTATCAAAGGAGGAGAATCCATAGAATCAGATTAAAGCAATTCCAAATTCAAGTACCCAGTGGACAGTAATCATTAGTGAGCGCTAAACGGTAAGAAGTAAGCGGTAAGCGGTAAACCGTACGAGATGTTATCCGTTATTCGTTAAGCGTTATTAGGAGAACTACAGCCCATAACTCGTCCTGACTTTGAACTTGGAACTTGGAACCTTGAACTGTTGTCTTCAGACCTCTGACCTCTAAGTTCTAACCTCGTCTCGCCCGACCTCCTGTCTCGCTGGTTTACTCTATGCGCTCTGCGCTAATCATTCCGCATTCCCAAATCCGCATTTGATTAGGGTGCTTTCCAGGTGATCTCACCATTCTTATTCAGCAAAACGAATGAAGAGATAGTACTCTTCTCAATAGTTCCCGTTCTCTTTATCTTTGTGAGGTCCAGAGTACCAAGGACGGCACGTTCATTTTCTTCTTGGTCATAGAGAGCTAGGTAAGGATCGCCGTTATCATTGAGAGACAGCGAAATGCGTTCTTTGCCGGCTTCATCACGCAGCGCCAGATAGGGTTGTCTCTTAGCTCCTAATCCAATAGTTGCTCGATGAATACCGTCCTTGTCCGCAAAGGTCAGCACCGGTTCCTCTTCAGCCGATGTCAGGCTAAAGACAGCGCGGAATTGCCCTGTTTTGCTGAACAAGACTATACCGGGACCCCCCGCATACATTCCCAAAGCAGAGAGAACCCTTCCCTCTTTATCAACCAAACGAAACTCCTCTGCCGCAACTATTTTTTGCACTTCCACGGTCTTGGCAGCCAGGACAGGGGCGGTTACGAAAAAGTGACTGGCAAGAATGCCACCAGCCAGGCCACCAATCAGCGAGAACAAAAGTATCAGGCTATATATTTTTCTGTCCATGTCATTCTCCTATATTTAATTTTAGAAAACATGATTCTCTCGGAAAGTAGCTTCTGTAATTCAGTTAAAGATCGATAGTGACCTCGTCATCGTCCGGAGCTCCCTCAAGCACCTGGTCAAGAAATGCTGCGGGGTAAACCCTCATAAAGGCCTCGAGAATCTCTTCCCGCGGAGCTACAGCCACCTCGATCTTCATCCTTGTCATCAATCTGAGCGCCTGAATCGCATCTGAGTCCAGCGGGTTGTCCATCGCTACCAGTAGTGTGCCTTCAGATACCTTGATCGGTATGACCAGGTGGGTTTTTGCCATCTTTACCGGTATGAGTGAGGTGGCCTCTTGAGGTATCTCCACATTCTTAAGGCGAACCAGGGGCACGTTTATCTGTTTGGCCAAGGCTTTAGCGATGTTCACATCGTCCAGGATGCCGGTGTCAACGAGCATCTGATCAATTGTTTGGCTCTTTTCTTCCTCTCCCAAAATCTTCAGCAAGGTGGATTGATCAATAATCCCTGCTTCGATCAAATACTCGCCTAACTTCTGCACCCCCCGAAAAGTCGGAGAACTTCCATCTGAGTTTCCTCTACCACGTTCTTCTTCATTAAAGAACCGCAGCACCGCATTGCCGATTTTGAGTCTGTCACCACTGAAAAGTATTGCTTTTTCCACCTTCTCTCCGTTAACAAAGGTGCCGTTACGACTACCCAGGTCTTTGACCATCATCTTTCCTTTAACCCGGCCAACCACTGCATGTCTTTTGGACACCATGCGATCAGCTATGACAATATCGTTGGTAGATTGTCGGCCGATAATGAGCCTTTGATAAAAGGGAAAGACTTTTTTTTCCGTGCTGCCTCTCTCAAGGATAAAGCAAGATTTAATCATCCTCGCCTCCCTCAGTAAAATATTGCCTCAGGGGCGGGTATCCCAGCTGTGAGCCATCGCCTACCCTTTATAATTTGACCTTAATAACCGGAGCAATCAATAACGATCTGATCAAAACCCTCGGGGCAAGATACCTCTTGCTCCGTCGTGCCAGGACCTATATCGACGAAATCACTCTGCACAGCAATTGAATCTTCATGGAATTCAATTAACAGGCTCTCTATAGAATCGGAGGAGCCATTGGGAGCCGCTACCAGGAAAAAGGTGTCGCCGCTTTGAGAGAAGTCGAAATCGTGAATTCGAACATTTTTGAGTGCACAACTGGTAATGGTGAGAGTCACAATGCTGCCAAGGGGCGAGTGAATAGTGAAGTTTTTGTCAGCAGAGGCCATGCAAGGTAGGCTCAGAATAGCCACAATGATTACTAAGGTTAGGGTAGTAGGAGTTTTCTTCATCTTGGATCCTTTGAGAAAAAGTTTTAACAAACCTAAGATGACCTGCAAAGGTCGTACCTTTTTAGCTCTGATACAATTATGTCCACAAAGATCGCGAGCTAACCTCTGACTGCTTACTGCTCACTGTTTACTTCTTACCCTTTATATCTCTGGCATATTCCTTGCTCTCAAAAGGTGGGAAAGGGAAACTCGCTGTTACAGTAGAAGTCGGACCTGAAAGGAATGAGTGATGATAGCCAGAACGCAGATGATCGTTTTAGCCTGCATCATGCTTTTGCTTGGGATAGTCGTAGAAACACAGGCATCATATTTTGTCTTTACCAAAAAAGGAAACGTCCGTTCAGGGCCCGGGACCAGGTACAGAGTCATAGGCCAACTGGCTAAGGAAACCATAGCAGAAATTCCCCATGGTTTTACCGACTACCAGTCGAAATGGATAGCTATAGATGCGAAGACTGTGTTCGATAACAAAACAAAAGCCAAGAAAGTGGTTTACACCAAATGGGTGTACAGAAGCCTCGGTGTGGTGATTCAGGGTGATCTGGATGAGGTGGACAAGTATTTTGCCGTTAAGGAGTCGGGCTGGCCGAAAGAGATGCAGGACTTAATTCTGGCGGGAAAAGTGGTCGTGGGGATGAATAGCCATATGGTCTACTACGCCTGGGGAAAGCCGGACGCCGTCAATGAGTCGCTCAAACTAGACGATCAGAAAGAGGAATGGGTTTATAAGCGACCGGACGGAAAAACACGACATCTTTATTTCGAAGACGATATCTTGGAAACGATAAAGTAAAAAGAGTACAAACACTCGCCTAAACAATGTAAGAATATCATCAAACTCGTACCAGGGAATAAAAAGAATAGAGGGGATGCGGCAATCTAACGCATCCCCCTCTATTTCCAATCAATGCGATCTAGGGAACCTGCTGCAATTCTTCATGCAGGTTTATTACAAAGCTACTTACACGCAGAGATGTCGTTAACGTTGTCCTGCCCCGGATCATACGTTTGGGTGCTGTGTGAAACATCCTCTACCGTGAAGGTCAGACAGGTACCGCGGAATTGGAATCCAACAACGCTACACTCTCCGTTCTGACCGGTTCGGCAGTCACCATAAACGCTACCAGGCGAATCACTCCAGGAATACCATACCGTGGCTCCTGCAACTGGACCGCCGTTGGCGTCTTTAACGGTAGCTGTCACATTCATGCTCCAGAGCCAACGACCGGCCTTGGTCTTAACGCTCAGGCTATCCAGGTGGATGGTATTGGCCGGCGCGGTAACCGTGATGACTTGAGTGGCTGTATCAGTACCTCCATTCCCATCATCGACGGTGAGAGTGACATTATAGGTGCGCACGTCACTGAATGTATGCGTGGGTGCCATATCGTTTACAGTCGTACTGCCATCATCAAAGTTCCACATATATGTGAGTGCATCGCCGTCCGGATCGCTCGAGCGTGAACCGTCAAAGTCTACTGTCAATGGCGTTGGGCCTGAGATTGGAACAGCGCTGATACTTGCAACCGGCGGTTCGTTACCCGGCGCGGTAACCGTGATGATTTGAGTGGCTGTATCAGTACCTCCATTCCCATCATCGACGGTGAGAGTGACATTGTAGGTGCGCACGTCACCGAATGTGTGCGTGGGTGCCACGTCGTTTACAGTCGGACTGCCATCATCAAAGTTCCACGTATATGTGAGTGCATCGCCGTCCGGATCGCTCGAGCGTGAACCGTCAAAGTCTACTGTCAATGGAGCATCACCCGCTGTGGGAGTGGCAATTAATGTTGCCACCGGCGGCCTGTTGGTATCCGCGCCGTCCACCACCAGAGCGAATGGCTGAGGACCGTAGGGCACGTTGAAGCCTGTCACTTCCACCGTCCAGGTGCCGGCCGCAGGTGACTGGACGTAGACGTTCTCCACGTTGTTGAGCCGGTCTTCCGTACCGCCGGTAACGCTCCAGCCTCCGCTAAACACGTTTCCTTTATAGATGGTACCTTGTGGTGAGGTAACCTTAAGATCCAGATCGTTGACAAGGTTCCTGGAGACCCCCGTGGCCGAGGGATAATCGCTCCACACCAGGGTCACCTTAAGATG
>JAJDNB010000004.1 GCA_022340905.1 Deltaproteobacteria bacterium
CTGAGACGGAGGGGAGGCAAAGGTGTTATCAGTATGAGAACTAGCGAAAGAAACGGGCCGGTTATAGGTTTTCGTCAGGTAGGTGAGAATGATGAAATCATGCTCATCACTGATCGCGGTCGGATCATTCGCATGATGGTAAATGAGATTTCTGTGATTGGCAGAATCACCCAGGGTGTTCGCCTCATTGACATTGAACCCGATGAACGGGTTGTTGATCTGGCCAGCTTGGCGGAGACAGAGGAAGAAGAAGAAGAAGAAGAAGAGTAACCAGCAGGCAGCTGCCTGCTTTTAAGTTGGTAGTGGAGATATATAATGGACAAAGGGATTAGTCAGGAGGGACTACCAGAAGCTGTGGCTGTGGTGGGCGGCGGAAGTTGGGGAACCGCTCTGGCAAATCTGTTGGCCGAAAAGTCCATTCCCGTTTCACTTTGGGTATTTGAGGAAGACCTCTGTGAAGAAATGCAGAAAACAAAAGAGAATACCCTCTACCTGCCAGGTGTCCAGCTCTCGCCCCTTTTACGTCCAGACAACAGTTTAGAGGCGGTTCTAACTGCCAAACGAATGATATTGATGGCAGTTCCATCACACGTCTACCGCCATGTTGCCATGCAAATGCTGGAATTTCTAAAGGAGCCCGTTGTTATTGTGAGCGCCACTAAAGGCATTGAAAATGAATCTCTGAAAACCATGTCGGGAATTTGGCAAGAAATAATGTCCGAAAACAACGACTGGGAGTACGGAGTACTCTCAGGCCCCAGCTTTGCCCGTGAAGTGGTGAAGAGAGCTCCCACTGCGGTTACGGTTGCCTCTGCGTCCAAAGAGCTAGCCGAGGAAATCCAAAAGCTCTTTGCTACAGATTACTTCCGAGTATACACGAGTACAGACGTTATCGGGGTGGAGTTGGGAGGTGCGCTCAAGAACATTATAGCCTTGGCTGCCGGCATCGTTGACGGGCTAGGCCTGGGTCACAATACGCGAGCAGCTTTGATGACCAGAGGTTTGGCCGAAATGAGTCGGTTGGGCACGAAAATGGGGGCGGACCCCCTCACCTTTCTGGGACTGGCAGGAGTGGGTGACCTGGTCCTTACCTGTACTGGTGATTTAAGCCGCAACCGGACAGTAGGATACAAACTGGGTCAGGGCAAGAAATTGGCAGAGATACTAGGCGAGATGAGGATGGTAGCTGAAGGGGTCAAGACCACTCGTTCAGTTCACCACCTGGCCCGGCAGAAAGAGATCGATATGCCCATCTGCGAACAGATGTATCGCATTCTTTACGAAGATCTACCACCTGAGAATGCCTTGGCCGCGTTGATGAGGCGGGAGCTAAAGCACGAAGTGGACACTTTCTTTGGTTAAGCCTCCCCAGTATACTACTGAATTATCTCACCACGAAGAACACGAAGGACACAAAGGAAAAAATATTAAATCTTTGTGCTCTTTGTGGCCTTTGTGGTAATGAATACACCTTCATGATGTAGGAGGGCTTGCTTCAATCCGAGGCCGCTGCCGAACCCTCCTAGCCCGCCATTGGCTGCCACAACCCGGTGGCAGGGAACAAAGAGAACAATGGGATTACTCCCACAAGCCTGACCTACAGCCCTGGCACTCAGTGGTCGTCCAATCTGGGCGGCAATGTCCCCGTAGGTTGCAACTTTTCCCCCAGGGATTCGTCTCAATGCTGACCAGACCTCCATTTGAAACCGGCTACCCTGAAGATCTAGTGGGTGGTCAAAATCCTCCGGTTCGCCAGCGAAGTAGCGATGCAAACAGCCAACGGCTGATGCCAATGGCTGCGGCTCTTCTTTGACCAGAACACGATGATTCAGCTTCTGCAACTGAGAAAGCACAGCAGAAATATCCTTGCCGTTGATAAACTCACAGGAGCACACACTTATGTCAGTCCCCGCGAGAAACATTGGGCCCCAAGGCGAGTCCAATTGAGTGTAGTAGATTGACTTTGACACGGCGTCTTCCTTTCTGAAATTCTCAATTAATCATCAACAGCCGACACGGCGAACCGGAGACGGGGAGAAACGGCGAAGAAGTTCTCCGTGTCTCCGTCTCACCGCGTCGCCCTTTCGCGCGCCACCCAGTAAAGCACATGTGCTTGGTGCTCAGTTATCCAATATGAAATCAGTGATATAAGGGTTCGTCTCTATCTCCCTTGCCATAGTCGATGTAGGCTGATCCCCATAATCGTGTCCAGGCCAGATTATTGTGTCCCCGGGAAGGGGGAGCAATTTTTTCTCGATGGATTGCAGTAGAGTTTCCATGGAGCCGCCTGGCAAGTCGGTGCGGCCGACAGCCCCCACGAAAAGAGTATCACCAGTGAAAAGATTGTTTTCTGCCAAGATGCACACAGCTCCCGGAGTGTGTCCCGGTGTGTGGATAAATTCTAAGGTTACTTTGCCGAGAGGGAGTCGAGAGCCGTCCGTTACTCTGATGTCAACTGGTGGTGCGGGGTTGAGTCCGAATGCCTGGGCCCAGGTTCGGGCCTCCTCGGTGGTAAAAAGATCGTCGTCCAGTTCATGCATTACTGTCTTTGCACCAGTGCGGCTGGCCAACAGCTGGTTTCCGTAAGTGTGATCAGCGTGGCCATGAGTGTTGATGATATACGAAAGGTGAAGATTTTCTTCTCCCACCAGGGTTAGAATCCTTTCTATATCATCTTCACCACCGGCAGGGTCAATCGCCGCTGCCTCTCGTGTTTCTTCGCAAGCAATCACATAGCAGAATACTTCCATGTCGCCCACGGTAATTTGGTCTATGATCATAACACCTCCCCTTTCATCTAGATCCTGAACAAAGCGAAACCTGGATGTGAGATGTGAGGTCTGAGATGTGGAATCTCACATCCCACATCTTCCCACCAGGGCTTTGTTTCGTACTTTGAACCTCGCCTTTCGTATTTTGGTTCTTGCGGTGAGGACCTTACATCACATTCATGCAGAGAATCAATCCAGCACCACCTTTATAGGTAGCTTATTAGCACTCGTCAGACAATCATGTATCCAGGCAAATTCCTCCCCAAAAAGATTGTAATCTGCTGGGTTGGCATAGCGTCCTGGTCCGCTGCTCATGAGGGGTACAATGTCGGTTCGCCATTGGTATCCCAAATTCTCGAAGAGCTGTCTCAGAAATTGATTAAGTCTACGGGTGGAATTCGAGCTACCTGAGTTCTCCAAAAACCAACGACGAGGTGTAAAATGGTCGAGATGCTCGAGGGCAAAGGCGATAGCCTCGGGGAGTTCCTGGTCAGTTACCGCCATACCAGTCTGAGGATTGAAAATGGACAGGTTGGTCCCCGCCATAGCAGATGATGCCACGCATGGCAAATCGGACCGAAAGTATTCATAGATACTTCGGCAGCCGTTTTCATTTAACGATAAGTGAACACCAATTTTGCACCGACTGAGGTGGGCCGGTACATTTTCTCTGAGTAAATTTGCCATAATTGTCACCCGGCCTTGGAGCCCTGCCCGTTTGACCAGTTTTTTAAAATGTTCAACCTTTGTCTTTTTGCCTCTTCCCAAAAAAAGGGCTCGCACATCTTTGAGCAGAGGATGATTGAGCAACTCTAACATCAACTCATGTCTTTTGCGCTTCAATTCGTCGAAAGTGGCATTGAAGATTATGTCGAACTCCCTAATCCTAGTTGGCTTCACTTCCAAGCTCTCGAACAGGTAATCCCCATGAGCCAGACCGTAAGGCACGGCATGGGATTGACTCCTGAGAAAACTTATATCTTCGGTGGAGTTGACCCCGAAGACGGTTGGATCTTCCAAGACAGAAAATTTTCGCAACCAAGTGTGGCGACATACTACTCCCCAGGGCGGTTCCACCAGGAGTAGGTATCTGCGGCTGAGTTGACGAAGAGGTTGTAAACTATGGAATAGGTAAGGTATTGAAAAAATGCGAAGGACACCCTTCTCGTTTTCTCCTCCCGGAGCTTTCAAAACCTGACAGAAATGTCTCACCTTATATACTTTTCGCCCCTTTTTTCGGAGTCTGTCGGATCCCTTCTTCCTTTCCTCAGCCAGAAAAGATTTGACTTCCCCATCATCAGGGTACAGTTTTTCAACCTTGAACAACCAGTCCCATTGATTCGGAAAAGGCAAAAATGAGAGAAAAAGGAGGGCTTGCTGGCGTAGCTGGCTTTTGTCTTCTTCCTCGGCTATTTTCCGAAAGATGTCATATCTTTGTCTCAACCCCTCGCATGGCCAATCTAATCCTCTAGAAACTTCCAGAAAAGGGCGCCCCCAGAAAAGCAGGTGAGAAATAGCCGAACATACTTCTAGGCGCAGTTTCTTGAAAAAGAGATAGTCCTCACTGGCGAAAAGAGTGCCTGAGTCAATGAGAGCAAAAAACCTCTCAACTGTCTTGAGTGATTTGGGGCCCTTGCTTTCTTGAATCATTCTTGGTTCCGTCGGCTGTGGCGCAATGGGAAGGTAGATTGGATAGTGGAGATTCTTAATTTGACCCTGTTAAATATTTTTAAGCAAATAAATCGAGCAGTTAAGATACCATATTTTGGATAATTATGCCCAAAAAATTTTTGGTAAAAATTTGTTTGTGCCCTAGTCCCGTTCTAAATGGAAAACTCTTGACAGCAACTATCTTACTCTTTATGATGACCACCCGGTCACTTCTTGGGTCCACACTACTATGGAATCCGAACTCTGCTTACAGCCCGGCCGGAGAGCTTAGCAAAACTCAGGTTTCAGCTTTTATATTTTTTCCCTGACACCTGATCCGCCTCCGGCGGAAAACCTGGCACCTTCGGGGAAGGATACCCCCGTGCAAACAAGCACTTACGTGAAGGCCACATTTAGCAAGCTCCCCTCTGAGAAGCAGGATCGCGTCCTGGATGCCGCTATTGAGGAGTTCTCCCGTTGGGGATATGAAAAGGCCAGCATCAACCGCATGGTTGGACGGCTCGGCATTGCTAAGGGCTCTATTTTCCAATATTTTGGCAGTAAGAAGAATCTCTATTTTCACATTTTTGAATATGCTGTGGGGCTGGTGAGGCGGAGCCTCAAGGGGGTTAAGGCCGAAACAGAGGGAGAGGATTTCTTTATCCGTCTCTCCAAGTCATTGCGAGCCGGAGTCTATTTCATCCAGCGATATCCCAGGATCTATCAGATCTACCTCAAAATGCTCTTCCAAGAGGATTTTCCTTTTAGAGCAGACCTACTCCGCACCATCCGGATATTCTCCATGGACTACCTAAGACCAATAGTGGAGGAAGGGATGAAAAAGGGAGAACTCCGACATAGTCTCGATCCGGAAGTAGCAGCCTTTTTCTTGGACGCAATGCTGGACAGGTTTCTTCAAGCTTACTGTATTGCTTATATGGATTCAGGTCTGGGACTCTTCCAAGCGAATGAAGAGGTTGTCGAAAGAAAAATAGAGGATTGTATCAACATAGTCCGCTTTGGCATGGCAGCTTCAGCGTAAATACAATTTGGAGTTTAGACCACAAAGGTTACAAAGTACACAAAAAGAATATTTGCAATATATATAACCCTTTGTGCTCTTTGTGTTCTTGGCGGTGAAAGGCTTTTTCCATGGTTTCTACTGGCAAGATGGATGCCGCCCAACGATGGGTGGAGAGAAGCGAGCTGGCAGATATCCATAACAAAGTTGCTGCCGGGCAAAGGCTCACGGGGGAAGAAGGTCTAAGACTCTTTGAATCTCGAGATCTCCTCACCATTGGATTTTTGGCGAATTTGACACGGGAAAGACTCCATGGTCAAAAAACCTACTGGGTCTATAATCAGCATATCAACTACAGCAACGTCTGCACCAACGGCTGCAGGTTTTGCGCCTTTAGCAGGCGTTCAGGTGAAGCAGGGGGGTTTGTTCTCACTCTTGAGCAGTTGGCGAATAAAGTGAGAGAGCGGCTGCACGAGCCTATAACAGAAATTCATGTGGTTGGAGGTTGCCACCCTGATCTTCCCTTCACCTACTACCTGGACCTTGTCAGAACGATCAAAGAAATAAGGCCGGAGGTCACGGTCAAAGCCTTCACCGGTGTAGAGGTTGCCCACCTGGCTAGAAATGAAAAATTGGCTATCTCCGAGATACTGCTGGCCCTGAAAGAAGTGGGAGTTGAGGCCTTGCCAGGTGGTGGGGCCGAAGTGTTCAGTGATCGGGTGCGTCAGCTTCTTTGCCCAGAAAAGCTGAGCAGTAACGGTTGGCTCGAAGTGGCCAAAGCGGCTCATCAACTGGGAATGCGCTCTAATGCCACTCTTTTGTATGGCCATTTGGAGACTGCTGCTGAGCGGGTTGATCACATGTTGTCTCTGAGAAAAGCGCAAGACGAAACTGGCGGTTTTATAACCTTCATCCCCCTGGCATTCCAGTCGGCCAACACCGGAATATCGCCCCTAGAGGAGAGAACCGGCCATAGTGACCTGAAAACTATTGCAGTATCTCGCCTCCTTCTCGACAATTTCGCCCATATTAAGGCCTACTGGATAATGCTCGGGGTAAAAATTGCCCAGACTGCTCTCTATTTCGGCGCAGATGATCTGGACGGGACCGTCATGGAGGAGCGTATCGGTCACATGGCTGGGGCTTCCAGCGCTGAGGCGCTCACCCCGGAGGAACTGCAAACTCTGATCCTGGCGGCGGGGAGGGAACCGGTGCAGAGAGACACGTTTTTCAAACCGGTGAAGCCTAGAGCTGACGCGGTGAGTGGGTGACGCGGCGACGCGGTGCAGGTTACTAATTTATCTCCGCGTCGGTAGGAAAGGAATGGACAAGACGCATGATTGAAACCATAGCTAGCAGGGCCTGGGAGGGTGAGAGACTCAACAAGGAGGAGGCCCTTGTTCTCTGGGAAAAAGCTGATTTTTATACCTTGGCCACCCTCGCCCACCACCGCCGCTTGGCCTTGCATCCCCAGTCAATTGTAACCTATGTGATAGATCGCAATATCAATTACACCAACATCTGCATTTCCGGCTGTCGTTTCTGTGCCTTTTTTCGTTCCCCTGGGGCAGAGGGCGGCTTCGTGCTCAGCCAAGGAGAACTGGCAGATAAAATCGAAGAGACCCTCTCCCTTGGCGGAACTCAAATTTTGCTGCAGGGTGGTATGCATCCGGACCTGGGCTTGAGATTCTATGAGGACATGCTGCGCTTCATTAAAGAACACTTTCCCATCCATATTCATGCCTTTTCTCCGCCTGAGATAGTCCACCTGGCGAGCAGAGAAAATCTAGAAATCGAAGAAGTTTTGCGCAGACTGCGACAAAGTGGTCTTGATTCCATCCCGGGAGGGGGCGCAGAGATCCTAGTGGATGAGGTTCGCAGCAAGCTTTCTCCCAAGAAATGCAGCAGTAGAGAGTGGTTGGCAGTAATGGAAAGCGCTCACACCCTTGGCATGAAAACCACCGCGACCATGATGTTTGGGCACGTAGAGACCCTGGAGCAGCGCTTGGAGCATCTCTTAGCGCTTCGAGAGCTCCAAGATCGAACTGCCGGTTTCACCGCCTTTATTCCCTGGACTTTTCAACCGGATAATACTGCACTCAAGACAAAGCCAGCCACAGCCATGGATTACTTGCGAACCTTGGCAATGAGCCGTCTGGTGCTTGATAATATTCGGAACCTTCAGGTCTCATGGGTAACCATGGGGTCAGGGGTTGCCCAGGTAGCCTTGCAGTTCGGTGCCAACGACTTTGGCAGCACCATGATCGAGGAGAATGTGGTGGCAGCTGCTGGAGTAAGATATCGGCTGTCGGTTGAACAGATAAGAAAGATCATTGTTGATGCCGGATACGAGCCAAGGCAGCGCAACACTTTCTACGAACTTGTCGCAATGCAAGTAAATAACCACGAAGGACACAAAGGACACGAAGGAAATCTGAGATCTTAGATTTCAGTCTTCAATAAAGTCCTTTGTGATCTTTGTGTCCTCTGTGGTGTAATCTCTGGTGTTCAATGGGCGAAGCCTCGCGGCTGAAATACTAAGGAACGATAGCGAAGTATGACCAGAAGACAGATAAACCTCTACTCTCCCCGCAGCCGCACCCCGGTGTCTCCGCGTCAGACTCGTTCCCGTCCTCTTCTTCACCGGGCCCGGCTAGTCATTCCCATAACCCAGCCGCCCATCGAAGATGGCGCAGTGGTAGTGGCCGATGGAAGGATTCTGGACGTAGGCCCGTTTCCGCTCATTCGCCGACAATGGCCTGAGGCTTCGGCCCGGGACCATGATGAGACTGCTTTGCTTCCCACCCTAGTAAACGGTCATGCCCATCTGGATCTCAGCGCTCTGGCCGGGCAGATTCATTCGAAGAAAGGCATGGCGGAGTGGATCAGAAGTCTTTTGGCGGCCAGAGAGCAGTTGGATGAGGATGATCTGCAAAAGGCAAGAGCACTGGCGCGGGATTCACTTCGTGCTTTTGGTACAGGAATCGTGGGGGACATTACCTCTTCAGAGATTCATCCAGGAGGAAAGTTCAATGAGGTGGTCATTACTCAGACCTTTGTAGAGGTCTTTGGCCTTCACTGCCAAAGCCTCGAAGTAGCCATAGATCAGCTTCCGCCAGGAACTCGCAAGAGCCTGGCAAATAATCAAGAGAACGTAAGTTTGGCGGCCCATGCACCCTATACAACCTCGGCAACACTCTTGAGGCAAGTAAAAGAGTGGGGTACGGCTAGGGACAAGATCGTTTCAATACATGCTGCAGAATCTGAGGAGGAGATTCTTTTTCTCAATTCTGGTCGAGGTCCCCTCAGGGATCTCTTGGAGGAAAGGGGACACGAACCCGACAGGTGGGAGGTTCCTGGCTGTGGCACAATCACCTATCTTGATCGGCTCGGCTTTTTAGATTCTCATACCCTGTGCGTCCATGCTGTACACGTAAGCGAGGAGGAATTGCCAATGTTGCAGCGGTCCGGGGCAGGAGTTTGTCTCTGTCCGCGAAGCAATCTTTTCATCGGTCATGGTCTGCCGCCGGTACAGCAGCTTCTGGAGGCGCACATAACTTGCTCTATCGGCACTGACAGTCTGGCAAGCAACACCGACCTCAATCTGTTCGAGGAGATGACTGTTCTCATGGAGAAGAGTTCCATTCACCCCGACATTGTGCTGACCATGGCCACCTTGAATGGCGCTCGCAATCTGGGGATGGCATCCCAGTATGGCAGTTTGGAAAAGGGCAAACGCTGGTTGGCCATCCGAGTCGCAGCTACGGACAGCGAGGGTATTGTTGCAGCTGGGCGTCAAGGAGCTTTAGAATGGGTGAGCTAACATCCACTGGAAGTCTGCGAGTAGGAAAAGTAAACTTTATCAATACGTTGCCTGTTTTTTATCCTTTGGAAAGCGGCGCCATAGAACATGATTTCGACATTATCGCTAACACTCCTGCTGTGCTCAATACTTTGTTGGCCTCAGACCAAATCGATCTCGGAGTGGTCTCGTCAATAGAGTATGGACGCAATTTCGAAAAGTATGTGTTGTTGCCTGACCTTTCCATAAGTTGCAAGACTCGGGTCTGTTCGGTATTGCTTCTATCCACCCTACCGCTCCAGCAATTGAATGACCAAGAAATTCTGCTCACCCCCAAATCAGATACCTCCATAGCCTTGTTAAAGTTGCTGCTCTCCAGAAGGTTTGAGATAATACCACATTACCGGGTCAGTGATTATCACCTGGAAGGCTCTAGTTGGCCAGACGGTGCAAAAGCGGTTTTGGCCATTGGCGATGATGCCTTGCGACTGCAGAAGAGTCCATCTGTCACCTTAGCCTTGGATTTGGGTGCTGCCTGGTATGAGTGGACGGGACATCCATTTGTCTTTGCAGTATGGGCCTTACGTTGCGGTAGCCTGGCGCAGAGAGACGGACAGGTGCATCAAGCCCATGCGACGTTATTGGCAGCAAGAGATTACGGACTCAACCACCTGGAAGAGATCGCTAGGTCCGTGGACCAGTGTTCTTGGTTTTCCAGAAAAGAGTGCTTGCAATATCTGCAGACCATAGAATATGACCTAGATAGTGACAAGCAGGCCGGTCTTAAGCTTTTCTTCGACATGCTCTGTGAGGCTGGCGAGTTGAGCAGGCGAGTGCCCCTCAACTTCTTACCAGTATCTACAGACAAGTAAAGAATCCATGTTCTTAGGTGTCAGGTGTCGGGTTTCAGTTGTCAGGGAGGAAAAAGAGAAAAGCTGAAACCTGAACACTGAAACCTTCATCTCACATCCACGCATTGGCTCATGGTTAAAAAGGTATTCCTCATATTAAGAATGATCAAAATAGAGCATACGGTGTTTGCCCTGCCCTTTGCCTTTATGGGAGCCTTGCTGGCTGCCAGAGGCTGGCCAAATGGGAGACAGATTTTCTGGATCCTGGTGGCCATGGTGGGGATCCGCAGTGCTGCCATGGCCTTCAATCGTCTGGTTGACGCCGACATAGATGCTGCTAACCAGAGAACGCGAAACCGAGAGATACCTCGAGGAGCACTGGAGAAAACCGAGGTTTGGATTTTTGTGGCGGTTTCTTCTCTGGTGTTCATCTTGGCAGCCCATAATCTAAATCGTCTCTGTTTTATTCTTTCCCCCCTCGCCTTGGCAGTAACCTTTTTTTATTCCTTTAGCAAGCGATTCACCTGGCTGAGCCATCTAATCTTGGGTGGTTCCATCGGGCTCGCTCCTGTAGGTGGTTGGCTGGCCGTTGCTGGCAGTTTTGACCCTATTGCTTTCCTTCTCGGGGCGGCGGTCCTTTTTTGGATCGGAGGTTTCGATATTGTCTATGCCTGCCAGGACTATGATTTTGACTGCAACCATATGCTTAAATCCATCCCGCAAAGATGGGGAATTGGCAGGGCACTCAAGATCTCAGAAATTTGTCACTTGATTACCTTCGCGCTTTTGGTTACCGTGGGCATACTGGCCGGGCTGGGCCCAGCATACTATTTGGGACTTGTCCTCATTTTGGCCTTCCTGATAACCCAGCATTTCATTGTTTCAGAAAAGGATCTTTCAAGAGTCAATCTCAGTTTTTTTACCATGAACGGCTTGATCAGCATGGTGATTTTCGTGGCTACCGTTTTAAGTCTTTGAAGAACATACGGTCGACATAAGGAGTCAGGGGAGTTTCATTAAAGGAGAAGGTGGAGGGCGTAAGCACAGAATAACTGGGAAATCCAGGACAGTTTTGAGCTTGATGTGAGATGTGAGATCTGAGATGTGGGATACTAAATCCCAAGAAAAATGTAAAATCTCACATCACATATCGCACATCCCACATCCTTACCTTTCGGTTTTGCTTCACCCGTGCTGTCTCGGAGTTTCTGTTGTTACATTAGAGCATTTTTACCAGTCACTAAGGAGGAGTTATGGAGCAGGTAAAGGTATATTTGGACGAGAGTGAGATTCCCCGGCAGTGGTACAATATCCTAGCTGATATGCCAACACCCATGAGCCCACCTCTTCATCCGGGAACAGGACAACCAGTGGGTCCTGAGGACCTTGCGCCGGTGTTCCCCATGAATCTTATAGAGCAGGAGGTCGCCACCGAGAGATGGATAGATATCCCCGAGGAGGTCTTGGAGAAATACCTGCTCTATCGCCCCACACCGCTTTACCGGGCCCGGAATTTTGAAAAACTGTTGGATGCACCGGTGAAGATCTACTACAAACACGAAGGGGTAAGCCCCCCGGGGTCCCACAAGCCGAACACAGCCATTGCCCAGGCGTATTATAATAAGGCCTTCGGCATAGAGCGCCTTTCCACCGAGACCGGTGCAGGGCAGTGGGGCAGCGCGCTCAGCATGGCTTGTCAGATGTTCGGGCTCGAATGTAGGGTGTTCATGGTGAGGGTGAGCTATGATCAAAAGCCATACCGCCGGTTAATGATGATGACGTGGGGAGCCAACTGTGTCCCCAGTCCTAGCGACCTGACCGCGGCAGGGAGAAAGATACTGGCTGAAAATCCCGACTCCCCTGGCAGTCTGGGTATCGCCATAAGCGAAGCTATTGAAGATGCTGTTGCCGATGAAAAGGCTCGCTACTCTTTGGGGTCCGTTTTGAATCATGTGTTGCTCCATCAAACTATTATTGGACTGGAGGCACAGAAACAGTTGGAAAAGATCGGAGTGTATCCAGACGTGGTAATGGGCTGTGCCGGCGGGGGAAGCAACTTTGCCGGAATCGCCTTACCGTTTGTTCGAGATAAGATCCATGGAAAAGAGGTGTCGGTCGTCGCTGCTGAGCCCAGTTCATGCCCGACCATGACCCGGGGGCCCTTCGCCTATGATTTTGGGGATACTGCCATGACAACACCCCTGTTGCCCATGCATACCCTCGGCCATGATTTTGTGCCTGCCCCCATCCATGCCGGTGGTCTCAGGTATCATGGAATGGCCCCAGTTATAAGCCATCTGGTCAAAGGGGGGATTATCGAACCCAGGGCTTTCGACCAGTTGGAGACTTTCACCGCAGGAGTAAACTGGGCCCGCACAGAGGGGTTCATTTCAGCACCGGAGACCAACCATGTAATTGCCGCGGTTGTCCAGGAAGCGGAACGGGCCAAGGAAGAGGGAAAGGAGAAGGTGATTCTTTTCAACTGGAGCGGTCACGGATTGGTTGATCTCGCGGCCTATGAAGCATTTCTCTCGGGCAAGCTCACAAACTATGCACTTCCCGACGAGGAGATCCGCAGGGCCTTGCAGACGATCGAGCAGTTTCCCAAGCCATAGCGATTGTTTGGGTTAAACCACGAAGATCACAAAGGACACAAAGGGATTAAATTTCAGATTGTAGACTGCAGATTGGGAATTCTCCCAGTGCTTATGTGCGTAAATCTTCAATCTGAAATCAAAAATCTCCAATTTCCTTTGTGACCTTGGTGCCCTTTGTGGTGATTTTTTTCTTTTGTTAGGAGTAATGGTGAGCAAGCCGCTGGAAATCAGATGCCCCAGGCTCGGGGGAGAGGTGACCCTGGTGTACTGCTTAAAAGAGGGTGGAGATATCCCTTGTCCCCGAACTATAGTGTGTTGGCGGCCGTATTTTGATGTGGAGGCTCAGCTTCGGGCGAAGCTCACGGAGGAACAATGGGATCGCTGTTTTGGCAAGACACCCAAAGAAAAGCTCATTTCTTTGGTCGAGCTGATCGAAGAGGCCAAGAAACGACAAGAGACACAGGGCTAACGCCCCAATTTCGGATTGCGGATTTGAGGGTGAACCGCCAAGTTGCAAGCAGGAAAGGGTTATGGCCGATCCATCCAAGAGGCTGGTGGTAGGGATATCAGGTGCGACTGGGGTAATATACGGGTTGGAGATGCTCAAGGCCCTGCAAGACCTGGGCTATGAAAGCCATGTGGTCATCACCGAACAGGCTCGCCATAATTTCCTGCTGGAAACTAACCACTCACTAAAGGAGGTAGAACGGACAGCCTCACAACTTTACGATGATCATGATCTCGCCGCGCCCATCTCTAGTGGTTCCTTTATTACCAGAGGTATGGTGGTCATACCGTGCTCCATCAAAAGCCTCTCTGGTATAGCCACCTCCTATGGGGCAAATCTGCTGGTTCGGGCTGCTGACGTCACTCTCAAGGAGCGGCGGCCTCTGGTTCTAGTGGTGCGGGAGACGCCCCTTCACCAAGGGCACTTGCAGCTTATGCTCGATGCTGCCTCTCAAGGAGCGATTATTCTGCCACCGGTTCCGGCCTTTTATCACAAACCTAAGACCATCACAGACCTCATTCACCACACCGTGGGAAAGGTGTTGGACTGCTTTCAGATCCCCCATGAGTTATCCAGACGTTGGGGAGGTGTGTAAATACCAATTGTTCCCTGAGTTGCCGAAGGACAGTTGGCGTGGGATAAAAGAAGAGGGGATACAGAATCCAGTAGCACGGAGCCAGAAGATCAAGAGTAAAGGTGTTTTTCTGGCCACAACATGAACTGTTGGTTTTAAGGCTTTGCGTGAGTGACAGAATCCGGGAGTGGTTTTTCCAGCAGTCGCATGACGCGTTCCAGATTTCGGCGTGCTTTGGCATGGTCGGGATTGACCCGCAAGGCCTCGGCAAACTGACTGGCGGCTTCATCCAACCTCCCTGCACCAGCCAGTGCTACGCCCAGGTTATTGTGTATTTCTGCTGAATTAGGCTTGAGCGGCATGGCCTTGGAAAAGTGGCTGATGGCTTCCTCGAACTTATGCTGCCCCAACAAAAGACGGCCCAGATTGTAGTGAGCTAAAGCGGACTCTGGGTTCTTTTCAAGGGTCTTTGTCCACACCGTCTTCCAGTCCTTGTATACATGACTTTGACTCCAGGTTTGTCCGGCCAATGCCATCAACACCACCAAACTCAGGGCCACGCCAACTCGTTTGGGCCAAAATGAAAGCCTCGAAGCGGCGAGGGTGAATGCACTAGCAGCCAAGGCAATCAATCCAACACTTGCCAAGTACTGAAAGTGATCAGCCACGTAAGAGTAGCGAAAGGGGTATACGTCGAAAAATCCTAATGCCGGAAAGAGCGTACCACAGAAAAACAATACCCCTACTAGCGGGCCACGTCCTATTCGCTGCCGAAAGACCCACAGTACCAGGATCACCAACAGCACACTCAGCGGATAAAGATATTGCCACCAGACACCCGCGTCGATGTGCCAACGGGGATAGTTGAAGATCAACACCGCCGGCCACACTAGTTTACCGGCATAGAACCACAAGACCCGACCTGCAACCAGGAAACGGTCTACAAATGAGAGTTCCCACTCCGAACCCAGCGCGCCCACATGGTGTTGTTCGAGCCAGGCGGTCAGCAGCCCAAAACCCAGTCCCAGCAGAAAGAATGGCACCAGAGCCACTGCCTCTGAACGACGCACCTTGCCACGTTTCCACCACAGTAACAGCACCATCGCTGCTGGCAGAGTACAGGTCACCGTTTTGCTCAATAGGGCACATGTAAAGAGAAATAAGCCTGAGCCGTAGTACCACCAGAAACGCTGCCGCTGCTCTGTCCCCTCTTGTTCCAAGCCAAAAAATCGAACCAAGCAGAGGGCCGAGCCCAGGTAAAATAAACCAGAAAGCACGTTTTTACGTTCAGTAATCCAGGCCACCGACTCCACGTGAACCGGGTGCAAGGCAAACACCGCTGCTGCCAGCAATGCCCCTGGCACCTTGATCCGTTTCAGCAAGAGCCAAAGCAAGACTGCAGCCAAGCCGTGCAGCAGTGCGTTCACCGCATGGTAGCCCATCGGATTCAGGCCCCACAGGTGATATTCCACCCAGAACGAGCTGAAGACTAGCGGGTAGTACTGCGGGTTCGAACGTGGCTCAAGCCAAATCTTTGCCAAACCTTGCACTGATCTCAGCGTCGGGTTCTCGGTGACGTAGCTGTCGTCATCCCAGATAAACCCTCCTTGCAACGCCGGGACGTATGCCACCAAGGTTATCAGCACAATGAGACCAGCCAGCAAGCCAGATTTATAGGAGGTATGCCTGACGATCCTTTGAGGTCCAATGGCCGACTTTGCTGGCTTTTCCGTTAGGTGGGATCTTGGTTGCACCGGCACTGTCATTTTGACTCTAAAATAAGACCATGATTGAGGGCAGTCACGAGGATAGGAATTCCCTATATCTATGAGACATCTCGACTTCTAGGTCTCCAGCAAGAAGATTTACACTCTCTGGTAAAAGGGATTGACGGCACGATCCGCCTTGTAGCTGATTAATGCTTAAAGGCTCGCTGTCCGGTGAAGACCATGGTGGCTCCTACTTCGTTACAGGCTTCGATCACCTCGAAATCTCTCATTGATCCCCCAGGCTGTACCACGGCGGTGACACCTTTCTGGAGTCCCACGTCTATGCCATCTCGAAAGGGAAAGAAGGCATCTGAGACCATGGTAGAGCCAATGAGCCCACCTTTGGCCTCTTGGGTGGCAGCGTCTATTTCATCTTTGAGAGCCTGGTCTCGTTCGCCCCTGGCAATGGCAAGTTCCAGGTCTTTGTAAGGGCTGGAGTGTTTTTCGAAACAAAGCCGGTCTGCATACTTGGTGTAGGCCTTGAATACAGCGATCTCAGCGACACCAACCCGATCTTGCTCACCAGTGCCAATGCCCACGGTGCACTCATCCTTTACATACAGTACTGAGTTCGAGGTCACACCCTGCTCTACGCTCCAGCCAAAGAGAAGATCATTGAGTTCTTTCTCCGTGGGCGGTCGCTTGATCTTATAAGTCTTACCCTGGTAAGTTGTTTCAGCCGGTTTGAAGTCTTTTGTACTGAGGATAGAGTTGAGGGGTGACTGTTGGACAATTATGCCACCGTCCATGAGAGACTTGAATTCTAGGAAACGTTGCTTGCGGTAATCGATGAGCCGGTCCATACGGGCGACCTGAACGATCCTGAGATTGGCGCGTCGCTTGAGGATGTCAACGGTGCCTGGTTCGTAATCAGGAGCAGCCACAACTTCCAAATAATTGTCTGCCACTAATTTGGCGGTTTCTTTGTCCACCGGCTGGTTGAATACCACACAGCCGCCAAATGCGGCAATGCGGTCAGCCATGTTGGCACGATCGTACGCCTCAGCTAGGCTGCTGCCGTGGGCCGCACCGCAGGGGTTGTTATGCTTGAGAATCACTGCTGCCGGTCGCGTATCCAGATATCTGAGGACATTGAGTCCGTTGTCCAGATCAGTCAGATTGGTTTTGCCCGGGTGTTTTCCCGCTTGGAGCATTTCGGCTTCCGTAATACTGCTCACTAGGCCCAGACCAGGCTCGATAAAACGACACTCCCCCAAAACGAGATTGCCGCCCACCAGTTCGTAGAGGGCGGCCTCTTGCCCGGGATTCTCGCCATAACGCAATCCCTTTTCAATAAGCTCGCCACTTTTCTCATCAGGAATCTTCCAGGCCCGCTTGCGGTAGGTGAGAATCTGCTCGCCGAAGGCTATGGTCATTGTCTGGGGAAAATGATCATCCATTACCGTGCGGTACATCTCCTTGAGTTCTGCCATGCTTCTCCTCCTATTCCGATAACGACTTAATTAACCACAAAGGACACGAAGGTCACAAAGGATGTTATTTTTCTGGCTTTCTTTGTGCTCTCTGTGTTCTTTGTGGTTGAGTTCTGTTGATTCGGTTCCAATTTGCATTCTGACTTGTTGAGGGTGAAGACAATGTAAGCTAGAAAAGAAAAATGGCCAAGGGAAAAATGTGCCTTAGATGCCTTTATTGCCTTGCTTGACCAAAAATCTCCATCCATGATAGATAGCCCAAGCACAGCGGACCCAACGAGCAGAGCCATTATGCCAGCTGGCAGTCATTTACTCCTTTGCTTAGCGTCATCTGGCTTCGCCGTGATTATGCCGCCCTATCACTGATACATGACCCGCTACAATAGAGGACTTATCATTTGATGACTGAGAATCAGGGCTTTAGATAACTTTCCCGTGGAACTTTTGATGACCTGGGCGGTCATTACGTGTATATTGTTTTGACCAGAACATTTTGTGAAACGCTTGATTCGATCACCATCTTCGATCTTTTTCGGCGACGATCCATAAAATATGCAGGTTTGAAGGAAAAGAGGTAATGAAATATATCAGAAAAGTAATCTTCCTTTTGGTGACCGTCCCTATTGTATTTGCCAATGTGGCTTCGTCAGCAGAGGGGCCCCAAAAGGTCGCCATACTCCCCTTCCAAATGAATGCTCCCCAAGACCTCGATTACCTCAGAGAGGGTATAATGGACATGTTGGCCAGCCGCTTGGCCTGGGAGGGCAAGGTGGCGGTTGTTGAAAAGCAGGTTGTCAAGGAAGCCCTCGCCAGCCACCAGGGACCGGTAAATGAGGCTACCGCCAGAGAGGTAGGTGCGAAACTGGGGGTGGACTATGTACTATTTGGCAGTCTTACCGTGTTCGGTGAAAGCGTAAGCATTGACGCCAAAATGATCGACCTAAAAGAAGATAGCCCCCCGGTAACTGTTTATGCCCAGACCAAGGGGCTGAGTGAGGTGATCCCCAGGATCAATGATTTTGCCCAGAATATCAACAGCAAGATCTTCGGGCGCGGTTCTCCGGCAGTGGCTCCACCACCGGAGCAGCCGCGCTTTTCCCAGGCGCACCCGGAAAAACTCCTGGTCCCCAGCGGCCCACAGCCACAGGCTAAAAAGTCCCAGTCCGAGCTGAACCCGTATTTCATTGTCCCGTCCACCCCGGCTGAATCCGGGCGCTTCTGGCAGAGTCAGAGGCTGGAAATGGCGGTCACCTCCATGGCGGTGGCGGATGTCAACCAGGACGGCGTGGTTGAGATCCTGCTTCTCAGCCCCAAGGAACTGCACATTTACCAGCCGACACCGGGCAGCCTGCGGTTGATCAAAAAGTACGAGGGAGACAGGGACGATCACTTTCTCTGGGTGAGCACAGCTGACCTCGACGGTAATGGGGTCCCCGAGATCTACGTGAGCAACCGGCGCAGGGAGCAGGTGATGTCCTCCTTTGTCCTGGAATGGAACGGCAGCGACTGGGACAGGACCGCGGAGAGTATCCGCTACCACCTGCGGGCCATGGATTTGCCCGGCAAAGGGACAGTTCTCCTAGGCCAGGAGAGTCAGGAGAACGAGCCATTTTACGGGGGTATCTCCCTTATGAAGAAGGTAAAAGGGGAGTTTCAGCCTTTTGAAGGTATTGGGCTCCCCATCAGAACGAGAATTTACGCCTTCAATCGGGCAGATATCACCCAGAACGGCAGCGATGAGGTACTGGTGCTCGATCGGTCCAACAAGCTTACTATTTCAGCAACCAACGAGGAAGAGGAAACCCTGTGGGAGAGTAACGATCAGTTCGCTGCTTCCTTCGACTATCTCAAAGGGATGGAGAGCATGGACGGACAGAGACTCGGGGTCAAGGAGCGGGAGAAGTGGTACCTCAACGCCCCGATTCTCATAGCCGACCTCAATGGTGACCAGCGCCCCGAGGTACTGGTCAACAAGAACATCACCGGCCTTCTGGGTGGGCGCGGCATCATCAACGTCAACTTTTTCGGTCAGAGCGAACTCTATTCCCTGAGCTGGAACGGCCTCACTATGGTGGAGGACTGGCACACCCCCAAGTTTCCCGGTATGACCACCGCCTACCAGGTGGCGGATGTCAACGGCGACGGCGCACCGGAATTGCTGGTGGCCCTGGTGAGCGACCCCGGCACCGCCCTCTGGAAAACGGCCAAAAGCAAGGTGATTGCCTATCCCATCGTCACCGGGGGCAAGAGGGCCGAGGATAAATCCTAGCCCAGATTTCTCATGAATCACTTGCTGCGACTGTGGATATGGCCGTCCTTCCGGGCGTCCTCGGGTGTCGCACCCTGCGACGTACCGTTCAGGTATGCCTCGGGTCCAACACCCTGCGGTTGCCCGGTGGCACTCCCATCTTCACGGTCTCGCGACAGCAATTCATGAGACATCTGGGCTAGCCCGGCGGGTACCCGCCCCCTTCTCGAGCAGAATTTGGTCGCCAATCCTTTTCGCCAAAAGAAAAACCCCGGGGGAAACCCCCGGGGTTTCGTTTCATGCGGTCAACCGCCTTGCGTCTTACCAGCTGTAGAACAAGCCCATGGCGAGACGGTAGGCGTCGTCATCGTGGTTATCGGGAGTGAAGCCGTCGTCGGCAAAAAAGTAGCCGGCAGAGGCTTTCAGGGTGAGGCCGTCGACCACCCCCTGGGACAGCCGGGCGTAGATGGAGTATCCGAGGCTGTCATCCTTCGAGTCTATGGTGTTTGTAGCGGATGGGAGCTGTCCGTCGCTGGTACGATCCGCAACATTCTCCACGAACATCATGTAAGCGCCGCCCACCTGGATAAGGGTCTTTTCCAGGGGCTTGATGTCGCCGTGGACACCAATGGCCATGATGTTATTCAGGCAGTAGCCGGCGTTGGTGCCGAGACCGGTGGCGGTAACGTTGTTGTTGTTGGCAACACCTAGACCACCATTGATGGTGGCGGTGTCGTCATCGAACCAGCCGGGGAAGATCACCTCGTCCATGTTGTAGGCGTTCCGGCCGGTGGGAGCGCCGGCAGTGACCATGGCCTTGGTATCGTTGTTGCCGAGCTTGTTACCGCTGACATAGTAGAAGTCGGCGCCAAGGGTGATCATGTCGGTGGCGGTGAAGGTACCGCCGGCCATGAAGCCATAGCCTTTGAAGTCACTGTCGGAGGCGCTTTGCTTGTTCTCGCCGGCGTTGAATAGCACGTCACCGTAAACGGAGAACACGTCAGAGCTATAGTCGGCGTCCAAACTGATGACGTAGAGGTCATAACTATTGCCTGTTTTGCCGCTACCGCCGGCGCCAAAAGCGTCGTCGTTATTGATCCAGGCAAAGTTGGCGGCGGTGAAGAGCCCTTCCATGCTGTAATTCACCGCGAAGGCCCAGAGGTCCACATCGTCCGCGCTGTCGGTGGGAGTAATCGTAGAACCGGGACCGATGTCGTTATTGTCACCCAGTCGGGAGTAAAGGCCGGCAAAATACCACTCCCCGTACTTGTAGGCGGCGAAGATGCCGCTGGTGTCGTCGTTGAACACCCAGGCGGGCTTGTCCAGCCGGGCGCCGATGACACCGACCTTGATGTTCAGGGCGGTGTCGGGGACGATGAAATCGATGTAGGCGTTCTTGATCTCCATACCGTTATTATCGGGCTGGTTGTTGGAGCTGCCGTCGGCGCTCAGGGAGCCCAGGCGACCGTTGCCCCAGAAATCATCGATTTCAAACTTGGATACGGCCTTGAGATTCTCGCTGGCCACACCGGTGAAATAGAGCCGCATCCTGGTGTAAAACCAGTTGGTGTT
>JAJDNB010000001.1 GCA_022340905.1 Deltaproteobacteria bacterium
CCAGCCTCGGGGCTCTTGTGTTAGCTGTTGGCTTCAGCTTTTTACTCATGAGAAGAATTTTGCATCCTCTCATGCAGATGACCGAGATCACGAGAAAGATCTCCTCTGGCGACTACTCAGCCAGGGTCCCAGTGAAATCTCTAGACGAAGTCGGCCAGTTGGCTCTAGCCTTCAACCGCATGGCTGAAAGCCTTCAAAAGATCGAACAACTGCGGAAGACAATGATGATCGACGTGGCTCACGAGCTCAGGACTCCCCTGACCAACATAAGAGGCTATCTCGAGGCCTTGACTGACGGCGTAATTAGACCCTCAAAGGATACCTTCGAGTTGCTTCAGGAGGAGACCTTTCGACTGATACAGTTAGTGGAAGACATCCTTCGACTGGCCAAAGCGGATGCCGCCAAGGCAAGCCTCAGTAAGACAGAGGTCAATATTGTCGATCTGATTACCCAAATGCTCGACTCATTTCGCTCCCAGCTTGAAGAAAAAAAACTCAGGGTAGAGACTCACTTTGCTCATGATAAAAGAGACCTTCGGGCCGACCCCCACCATTTGTCGCAGGTGCTACAAAATCTCCTGGAAAACTCCTGGCAGTATACCCCGTCCGGCGGGGCAATCACGGTCTCAACTGAATTCAAGCCGCAGGTGATCAAGGTCATTTTTACCAACACCAGTGGTGAAATAGCGAATGAAGATCTGCCCTTTCTATTTGAGCGTTTCTACCGTGGTGAAAAGTCCCGCTCTCGGGAGCACGGCGGAGCCGGCATCGGCTTGGCCATCGTCAAGGAACTGGTCGAGGCCCACGGCGGTTCGGTAGGTGCCGAACTGCTCAACCGCACCATCCAAATCTGGTTCGAGCTTCCCCTGGATATATCTCCACGGGTAGATTGAGCTTGCTGGTCTCCCACCTCTGTCCTCCTCAAATCTTTACTCAATCTTTACACTTTCTTTACACCGTCTTTACTTATCGTTCTTATTATCTATCTAAAGAAATAGAAGCCCCGGTCTCTTTGGACCGGATTCCTATTGATGGTTAATATTATATGGTTAGAGAGTAGGGAGGTATCTGATGAAATTTTTATATATAGCATTCGTCGCTCTGGCACTGGTCCTCTTGGGCTGCCAGCAGGTGAATGGAACAACGGAGAAAAAGATGCACGATGAACCTCAAAATACCAAGGAGGCCTATTTTGCTGGCGGTTGTTTTTGGTGCACGGAAGCAGACTTCGAGAAAGTCGACGGGGTTATCGAAGCTATTTCGGGCTATACCGGCGGGCACGTTGCCAATCCCACCTACGATCAGGTCTCCGAAGGCGGGACCGGGCACGTGGAGGCGGTGAAGGTGATTTACGACCCGACCAAGGTCAGCTATGAGCAGCTTCTCGAGTTCTTCTGGAGGCATGTGGATCCAACCGATCCAGGAGGGCAGTTTGTGGATCGCGGTTCTCAGTACCGCAGTGTCATCTTTTACGCTAACGAGCAACAGAAGCGTTTGGCTGAAGCCTCCAAAAAACGTTTGGCTGCATCGGGCCGGTTCGACAAACCCATAGTAACCGAGATTCTTCCCCTCGGGCCCTTTTACCCGGCTGAGGGCTATCACCAGGATTATTACAAACACAATCCCATCCGCTATTACTATTATCGTTATCGCTCCGGTCGGGACCAGTTTCTGAAAGAAGTATGGGGAGACGTGAGCTCAGATACGAAATCGCAAGCCAAAACCGGCATGAAGTCCGGGATGAAAAATGAGACGGAGGAGAGCCAAATGACTGCGAATAAGACTGATGAAAAGATGCACAGGAGCATGGCATCTGAGATGGAAAGCAGCTCCATGTACCACCGCCCTGACAAGGAAGAGCTGCGTCAGCGCTTGACGCCTATGCAATACAAGGTCACCCAGGAAGACGGTACTGAGCCAGCCTTCAACAACGCATACTGGAACAACCATGAGATGGGCATCTACGTGGATATTGTCTCAGGGGAGCCACTTTTCAGCTCCACGGATAAGTTCGACTCTGGAACGGGCTGGCCAAGCTTCACCAAACCTTTGGAGCCAGACAACATAGTGGAGAAGACCGACCGCGGTTTTTTTATGGTTCGCACCGAGGTGCGGAGCAAACACGGCGACTCGCACCTTGGGCACGTATTCAACGACGGACCCAAGCCCACTGGTCTGCGCTACTGCATCAACTCGGCCGCCCTACGATTCATCCCCAAGGCAGACCTGGAAAAGGAAGGCTACGGCAAATACCTTAAGCTATTCAAGTGATATGAAATGGAGCGTCTATCATGAAAATAACTTCCACCATGCTCATCACCTTTTTTCTCATCGGATTTATGTGGACAGGAGCTGTTCACTCAGAGGAACCATCCCTTGCCAAAGCTGTCTTTTACGTTGGCTGATACGATGTGGGCAAGGCAGCCCTGGAGGGGCTGCAAGGCATCAAAGAGGTGCGGAGAGGTTTCCGCGGTTTACGGGAAATTAACACAGTGATCTACGACCCGAGCATGATTACCACCGATGAAATGGTGTCATCCCTGAAAGCGGCCGGCACCTATCGCGGAATGGCGGAGTAGGAACTATTGCATGAATATGAAAAAGGATGAAGATAGTGCATTATTTTTTTTGCACTGCATCCTTTTTCGTTCTTTCCTTTAACCTAATGTTTCTAAAGTTGAAATTGCCTTGTACCGCTGATTCTGCAGTAATTTCCCTGCAGCCTACCACACAGTTTAAATCCCCCCTTTCTCTTTTTTCCTAAATAATTTTATGTAATATTAAATACTTAAATTTTCGAGCTTTTCCAGTTTCTTCTGGCACAGCCCTTGCTCTGACGGTGCGCCACATGAATTTAACCCGGATATTTCATGAATTACCTGCTGCGACCATGGATATGGCCTTCCTTCCTTGCGTCCTCGGGTGTCGGCTCCTACGACGTACCGTTCAGGTACGGTTCGGAACCAATCCCGCGGTATCGCGGGACGGTTGCAAGGTGGCCCGCACGCCTCGCCTGAGTCCGCCTCAGGCGGACGATGGCGGGCAGGCACGCCCATGTTCACGGTCTCGGGACGGCAATTTATGAAACATCCGGGTTAGCCAAATAATAAGGAGTTGTTTGGGGCAAGCCCCCTGTAGAGCCGTGGCCAAATCACTCGTGCTGCATGAAGAATCTGATTGTCGTGAACTGATCAAGAGGGTCCTATTACAAAACGGCCATGAAGTGGTTGCGTTTAACGAGGAAAAAGAGGCCCTTGCCTGGACACGTTCCAACCCGGTTGACCTGGCCATTGTTAGCCTGGACGCAAGAGGTGCCGACAATCAAGTCTGGAGGAAATTAAAGGGTTTAAAAAAAGATCTCAAGATTATCGTGCTCAGTCAATACACCTTTAAACAATTAGCCAGTGAAGCCCTGACGCAAGGGGCTGACGATTATCTGCTTAAACCCATAGACATAGAATTGCTGGAAACCAAGGTAAGAAATCTCAAACTAGACTGACATCCTTTTTAGGAATTACATTTTTTGAACTTACTCTATGAAATCGAAAAAGTTTTCTTTCGAAAGGAGGTGTCACTTGTCATTATTGTCTTTTTGTTCCCATATTACTAAAGATACCAAGGAGGAGACAGTGAAGAAAGTATCGTTCGTATTGACCCTGTTGATTGTCGGAATTGCCCTCATGGCAGCAGTTCCCAACAGCACCTTGGCAGCAGCAAATATCTCTGCCGCCGAATACAAAGTTGGGGATATCGTTACCATAGAGGGCAGCATCGAGCCCGGTAAAGACCTGTACATTGCCATTGCCTCTCAAACAACATTCGCCCCAGAAGATACGGATGGGGTGCACGAGGTGGCCCGACTCAAAAAGGAGGCCGCCAAGAGAGGGTTCGCAGATGACACTCGCATACCCGTCTTTTATTACATGCTAACCAGCAATCCTGACAAGTTTGGCAAAGTAACTGGTAAGAAATTTGGCGGGCCATCTTTCTTGCCGGGACTCTACAGTACAACCATGTTCAAGCTGGCGAGCTATGACAAGTTAGACCCACAAGCTCTGAGCGTCTTGGGGCCCATCCAAACCGAAAAGCAGTGGAATTTCTACAAATTCGCCCACGAATCCAGCTACGGCATCAACACCATCACCAAGGAAGGCACCAAGAGAGGAAAAATCGTAATCTTTGCCCGTAGTGTCTTGGGCGACTTTAACACCACCAAAAACTATTGGGATAAAGGCACCTCAATCGACTTGGACAAGGGCACTGGAAAGTTCACCGCCTCTTTCAAAACCTTCCGGAACACCCCTCCCGACACCACGTTTGACGTATACGTGAACGGCGCCAAGGAAGGAACATACAACCTTCTGGGCAAAGGCTTCTGGCTAAAGAGAGGTTTCCGTTATATGAATCCTATCATTATTACACTCGGCGCCATTGTTGTTGGTATTTTCTTCACCATGATCGGCGCAGCCGGCGGCATGCTCATGGCCGCCTATCAGGTCATAGTTGTTCAGACCGCGGGTCCTATCGGCATTAACGCTGCCAACGTGCTTCGCTCCTCGAACATAGCTTTGACCCTCTTCGCTCCACTCGGCGCTTTTTACCGGTACGCTGTGGTGGAGAAACGGGTTGCCTGGCCTGTCGGTATTTCTTTTGGCGTGGGCATTCTCATCGGTTCCATATGGCTCGGGAAGTATGCGACCAAATATCTGCCCATGTCCAGCTACAAAGAGTGGTTGGCAGTTTTGGTTGTAATCATGGGCATTAGAACCCTGTATGAGCTTACGCCTAGGGTTATGGAAAAGAGGAAAGCCATCAAAGCTATGGTGAAAAAGTTCAACGAAGAGGTTGCTCGGGCAAAAGCTGAAGGGCGCGCCGTTGAAATGGGCAAAATTGAAACGGTTAAGACTGGTCTCACTAGTTATCAGTTCAAGTTCTGGGGTGAAGACTTCAGCATCAACCCCTTGCTCTTCGGTATCCTTGGCATAGTAATCGGCATAGTCTCTCGCTCATTCGGTATCGGCGGTGGCTTCCTCTTGGTTCCTGCCATGACCACCCTGGGTGCTCTCCCCATGTACGTGGCCGTGCCTGTTGGGCTCATTGGTACCTCCTTCAGCAGTGTAGGATCCTTTATCGGCTACGCCATGAACAGATACTGGCCCGATTTGTGGATATTCATTGCCATTATCATTGGTGGCTTTGTCGGAGGCATGCTCGGCAGTCGCTTCCAGAAGGTTTTTAGTGAGAAAGCTCTGAAGTGGATATTGGCAATCACCCTATTTTTCCTTTTCTTCCGCTTTTTCAAGATCGAAATCTGGATCTAGATGGTGTCCATGCAGAATCACCCTTTCCCCTCCCCTGGCGGGAGGGGATAAAGGGGAGGGGGAATTGTTGAGTAGCCTAATACACCTTTAATCTTTCACCCCCACCCTCACCCTCCCCCGTTCAGGGGGAGGGGATTTGTGGGGATTAAAAAGAGAGATGAACTGAAATGGAAGAATTGTTAGATACCTTGTGGTTTAAACTCGAAGTCTCAATTCACTATCTGAGAGGCTTTCTTGATGTTCTGTTCACCCCTCTAAATTCTCTCGGGCCGGCCATTGCCATTGCTACGATTGCCTTGATCACGGTTGTAGTAACAAAATATTTTACCAAGAAATTCAAGACCAGGCGATACAGAGAGTTAAGAGAGAAGTTTGTGCATTGGTACAATGTCCGTCAAGAGGCAATAAAATGCGAAGATTACGAAAAAGGCAAGCTCCTTGCCAAGCATATAGACCAAGCCAAACTCAATAGGGTTTATTATGACTATTTCCTCGAGGGACTTCTGAATAACATTTTGACTATGTATCTGCCTATCCTTCTTGTTTTGGCTTATGTTAACGAGGCTTACAGCACCAGTAACCTGCTGAAACTTTTTGGCAGAGAATATGTAGTTAAGCTTCAGAACTTCGGCGGAGAGCAGATTTTTATTGGAGCTGCTTTTTGGTTTGTGCTTTCAGTGGTACTCTTTTACCTGGGCTGGTTCATTGTCAAAAGCATCTACAGCACTGCGAAGAAAACCAAACCTGATCCGTATTTCACGCCATCCGACTACCCTGAGGGGTATGGCGATGCGGGCTAATCCTTGGTTGATCCTCCTTAGATGGTAGCCTGGATGAAATAATACCCTGCCAGCAAGATTCCCAGCAGCTCACCCAATCCAGCATACAGGTGAAAACGCCTTTCCTCTCTATTTTGTATCAGAATGCTGGCAATTACCAAAAAACTAATAAGTATGATTACAACCATAGACCAGCCCAGTTCTATGCTGAACCACGATAGTATCCAATCAGCAGTAAGCACAGCAACAGAACCCATGGCAACACCCTGCAGAATAGGAACGAGGTATGTGGATATCCAACCAAAGCGTTCGACAGGTTTTACCAAGGGAGTGAGTAGTATCCCGCTGATCGCTCCGGCCACGAGCTTTCCGTTCAACAGTGAGAGAACGACTGCTACTCCATAGGCCAAGAATATTTTCATTGGTCTTTGCTCAACCTCCCCTCACATTAGGTGTTTCCATGAGGATATGCCATTTTGATCTCACTGTAACCCTGAGGACCTATGCCGCCCAAAACCGCTGTGCTTGCACATGGACGATACGTAAGCCTGTGATTTATTTTACCTGAGGCCAGCGAGATATTCGAAGTATTGCTGGACGAACCTCCCCGAAATCGTATCTGCAAGCCTAAACGTTAGTTCCTTTTCGGTAGGAAAAGTAGAGGTCAAGGCGTATAACATATTACCTGAAATTCTTGCCAGTAATTCATGGATTTGATCGAAATCCAGTTGGGGCTCCGATATCCTCTTTGCTGCATCTTGCCCACCAAAGATCTCGACTTCTCCCCCTCGGGAGACTGAGACTCCATAAAGCCGGCAAGCGACAGGCCGGGCAGAATACACTACACATCGAGAGTTTACATTGAGAGGACAGCGAATTTTCTCGCGAGCGTAGAGCAGGTGCAGCTCATTAGTGCTCCTGTCGGGTGTTGCTCCCAGTGTTTTCTCAATATCCTTTATCCTTCTCGCTAACCCCACTGCCCGCTCAATAGCCGCCTTACGTTTACTACTTGTGAGACCTGTGTTCATCTTGTGGCTGAGGTAAGCGGCCTCTATCAGCTGCACTTCAACCAAGCGGTAGCAGCACGCTTCACTTTCGCTCCCGCAACTCAACAATCCGCCATCATCTGCTGCCGCTCTTTGAAATGCCGTATCCACCTGTTCCAGTAGCACCTCATAGTCAAAAAAGAAAGGACGGAGATCGACGATTCTCTTGCTCTCTAGGGACGGCTCCCTGAGAGTCAGCACACCCGATTTCTTGCGGTATTTTCGCAGAAGCCTCCATTGGGGAAAGCTGCTGGAGGTGGCACGGGTCTTTTCAACTTTCTTCTTAGCCAGTTTCAGTCCAAAGCCTTTTCTGAGCAAATAAGCTGTGACAAAAGTTCCTGTCCTGCCAATTCCGTGCCGGCAGTGGACCAGAACCTTCTTTCCCAAATAAATGGCCTCATCCAACCAGTCGAGGGCCTTCTCCAGTTCCTCCATGGAGGGCGCTTCGTTGTCGCAGGTGGGGAGATAATACACCTCAAAACCACTCTCTTCCTGGATCTCATGGAGATCGCAGAATTCACCGCAGAGATTGACAATTCCACTTATGCCCTGGTTTCGCATTGAATCCAATTCTTCGTAGGACATGGGCGCATGCCCAAGGGCCAGGTTTTCAGTTATCCAGGAGAGTTCGTAAGCTGCCATGTTTTTTTCTGTGATTTTAGTTAACCAGGCGAAGAGATCAACCATAAGAACCGAAATCGTAAAACCAGAGGAATAAGCGACGTCCCTAGCTACCTTCGCGACAAGGGGCTAAGATCGTATTTGCCGCTCAAGAACTTGTCCACCATTTCATCCACTTGCGAACCATCACGTAAGGACATATCTAGGACCCTAGTGCTTGCCAGAAGCAAGCCAACAGTCTCCAATTTTTCCTCCAGGGTTTGGCGATCAACTCTCATCAATTGTGCGTCGATGAGATCCCCCTTGGTTTCCACGTTGAAGCCATGTTTTAAGAGAATCTCTTTTAAGAAATTGACTCGCAGGTGCCTGGAGTAGAGTTCAGCACCACCGCCAGCAAATCTCAGCATTATATAGTTGTTTTCCAGCACATCTCCGCACAATGCGTCCAATACTACAAAATGATAACCGAAGTGGATATTAAAATTCAGGTAGTCCCCCGATAGGATGGCATAGCTCCCCAATAGCTTAAAATCCGGGCGGATGAAACCTTCAGCCGTGGGATCGAGATCTTGCCAATTGAAATGTTCGATGGTTTGGTCCCAATAAATGTCCGGATGACTGAGTCCCTTCCACACTTTGATAAAGGGGACGCTGGTAATATGGTCAACCCGGATCTCCTTTTCCTCTTTAGCGTCTTTGCTCAGCCCATCTGCCAGATCAAGCAAATATACTACTATGGGAATGTCAGACATAAGTTTCTTTGCTCCCCGCGCCCTTCTACTGTTTCTGTCGCCAAGAGAAAACATCTCCTGGACCCCCTTTTCGTGGGCAAATCTCAAGATATCATGAAAGGTCTTACAGCCCTCCGGAGCAAATTTTTCCGCGGTGATATCTACGAGATTTAAAGGCGAGATAAATCCCAATATCTTCTTGAGTTTATTGGCAAAACGGCTGTCGGGCGGGACAAGTCTCTCTGCACACTCGCTCTCCAAGAGCTGAGGTACCTTGCCTTGATACACAACCTTTGCATCGGCATACAAAGTGACTTCTTGGCCCTGAGGCAACCTTTGTGTGGCCGTGCCGGTATTCACCAGCATGGGGACGCCAAACTCTCTGGCCACTGAAGCAAAATGTCCGGCAGCACTTCCTACATCTGTTATAACACCATTGAGACTCCCGATAACTTGCACGAAGTCAGGTGTGGCGGTCTTGCTCACCAACACAGCACCTGCGGGCAAAGATTTCAAATCTGCTGCCCTCTGAACCTGGTGGACCACACCGGCACCAATGCCGCTAGAGGCTCTGGTTCCCCCTGAAAGCAAAATCCGATGCTCCACCTCTAGGTCTCGACAGTCAATAGGCTGCCGATCTGAGTCTTCTACCTTGAGGGGCCTGGCCTGTAGGAGAAAAAGTTCGCCCGATTCAGCCATACACCACTCTATATCCTGAGACATGCCGTGAAACTCTTCCAGTTTCATCGCCCACTCGGTCAGACGAAGAACCGACTCGTCGGAAAGAGCAAGGCTGGCTGGCTGGTCGTTCTTCCTAGGGACCACCTGTAGGTCGCCTTGGTCAGAGGAGATCGCCTGGAGAGTTTGATCAACTGCCTCGCTTCGCTCAATCAGATGGGGAGGTTCTCTTGTTACCCCGACAATGCTGGGGGTAACCTTTCCGGCAACAAGTAACTCACCCATTCCCCATATGGTATAGAGCAGAATTTTCTCTCCCTGGGGATCACCGGGATCACTGGTGTAGATTACGCCGCTCACCTTGGCATCGATCATTTCCAGGACCAATACTGCCATGGGAGCCTCTTGATCCCAAAGTCCATGATTTATTCTATAAAAAAGAGCCTGAGGCGAATACTTGCTTGCCACTACCTCCTTGTAGGCATCAGCAATTTCATGGACATGTACGTTCAGGACTGTCTTGTATTGGCCCGCAAAAGACGTTTCACTATCTTCTCCTCTAGCACTGCTGCGCACTGAAACCCTGAGAGTATCTCCGTCCTCGAGGGAAATGTTCTTGCAAGCATCGCTCAGACCAACTTCTATCTCCTCTGGAATCTCAGCGGTCAGAATCAGCTGTTGCAGTTCGTGAGAAGCGCTCTCTAATGAATCGGTTGAGCTAATATCCATTTGCGCTAGTTTTTCATTGATCTTCTGCCTGAGATCATTTGCTTCTATGAAATAGTGGTAACTATTTGCAGTAATAACAAAACCTCTGGGCACCGGAAGGGCGAGCTTTTTGCTGGCCATTGCCAAGTTGAAAGCCTTGTTTCCTGTCAGAGATCGAGCGTCTGTGGTGATTTCGTCGAGAGTTAGGAAAAACGGCGGGGAGAAGTCGAATGGCTCGGGTTCTAAAGCAAGTTTTATATAAAAGTCGATCTTCTTGAAGTAATCACCAAGATTAGCATAACAAGTGGGGCATAATTTGATCAGGGATTCAGCAACTACGGCAACTCGGGACGACAACTCTTCGCATCTTTTTTTAACGGCAGCAAGGTCGATTCTTTTCTGATCGTAGTATATCTGTTCAAGTTCCGCGATCAACTCGTGACTTTTCTTGTCACTTTCCAGCAAATTCCTAAAAGCTTCATACTTCTCTCTCAGGAGAAGTCCGGGAGCAAAGATTTTATAGGTCCAGTGCTTGAATAGATTCTTGATATACATGATAAGCGATGTATCTGTTATTTCCCTGAGCTAGCGTTCCAAAGTCTTCGTTCCCAGCACCTTGTCCACTTTTTCCTCAATTTCATCTTTGTCGATGGGTTTGACACAATACTCACTCGCACCTAGTTTCAGAGATTCCCTGGCTGATTCCAGGGTAGGGTAGCCGGTGAGCATGATGACACTAATCTGGGGATCGATCTTTTTGACTTCTGCCAGCACCTCGACGCCACTTATCTTCTTCAACTTGATGTCCAATATGGCCACGTCTTCTTTGTTCTCCCTCACGTGATCTATGGCCTCCTCTTCTTCAGTAAAGCCGATAACCCTATGGCCCTTCTTCCCGAGGATTCTTTGGAGAAGAGTCACCGCATCCAACACATCATCCAGTACCAGAATAGTTGCCATTTAACAGTTCTCCTCGATCATTCATTCTATTCCTCTCTACGGGGAGATAAAGAGTGAAGGCTGTGCCTCTGCCAGTTAGCTCATTGCCCTCTAACTCCAGATCTTTGAACTCTAGAGCCGGGGCTGGACTGCGAACTTCAATCCTACCACCGTGGTCTTTGATGATTCCAAAGGTCACCGATAAGCCCAATCCGGTGCCTTTGCCAACACCTTTGGTGGTGAAAAAGGGATCGAAAATCTTATCAATATTTTCTCTGGGAATACCACATCCCGTGTCGGCCACCGAGACAACTATCTCGTCGTCCTTCTGG
>JAJDNB010000018.1 GCA_022340905.1 Deltaproteobacteria bacterium
AGAAGACAGACGACAGAGGACAGACGACAGAAATTAGATTGTGGATCTTGGATTGCGGCATTCGAGAATGCGTTAAATAGTCTAAACCGTTTACTGCTTACCGCTTACGGCTTACCGTTTTGGCATGGAGCATCATTCGACAGGCTCAGGAGAGGCAGGGCATAGGGCATGGGAAAAGAGAGCTGGCAGAAGGCAGCTGACAGCGGGCAGCAAGAAGATCTGAGAGGTCAGAGGTCAGAAGTCAGGGATAAAGCTGATTTCTGATCTCCGACTTCGGACCTCTGTGATGGACGGCTTAAACAATCTGACCAAAAACGCTAGGCGCTTCGCACTTTGCGCTAAATCTGAATTGACAGTGCACTAGTTATTGCAGTAATTATGATAAATAGTCTCTTCCAGCTCGGAGTAGTGAGAACTGCAAGGGGGGTGTGGATGAAGGTTCGAGAAATTATGGTCACGGAATTGGTAACCTTGCGCGTTGACGAAGAGTTATCCCTGGCGAGCGACATCATGAATTTGGCACGAATCCGCCATCTTCCCATTGTAGAAGGGGAAAGGTTGGTGGGAATTATCAGTCAGCGTGACCTATTTAGGGCCTCTTTGGCTTCAGTTATGGGTTATGGCTATGCTGAAACTCGAGACCACCTCAAGACCGTTTCCATTAGAGATGCCATGGTAAAAAATGTGATCACCGTCACTCCGGATACGGATATTGTCGCAGCGGGAAGAATAATGTTGGATAGGAAATTTGGCTGTCTACCGGTTGTGGAAGATAACCGCCTGGTCGGCATCGTAACGGAAACGGATATCCTTCGCTGTTTCCTTTTGCACTACGAGGATTGCGTGGCAGATAAATGATTTTCAAATCACCAAAAGGGAGAGAGCTGATTCCTAATAAGTGAAGAAAGGATGAATTAAGCTGCAGGCAATCTGGCTTTAAACTCCTCCAAAGCGACCCGCTCCAGATACTGGTGGTCTACCTCTGATATTTTCGTGAATTTCACCCCAATGATACGTGGCCGATTGGATTCGTCATTACTGTCTGACCATATTACGATTGCTGCCACTTCCATGGGTTCCCGGTCAGGGGGCTCGATAATCATATGAACCGGTTCGTTAAGCTCCAAATACTCCTCGCAGCGAATATGGGCACCGCCAGCGCTTATATCTCTGGTTTTCCCCTCCACCAATCCCTTTTTAGTCTTTAGTTTCGTAGACCATTCGACTTTTATTCGAAAAGATAAACGTCTCTGCTCGCCGATTCGGAATGCTTCCACCTTACATCTCCTCTCGCTTTTCCTTTGATTGGTAGGTGACGCAAATACGTCAGTTAGTGTCGTAAAGGAATGCCAATATTAAACACAGTTTTGCTGCAAGGTTGCCTGCAGGATGATAGGAATTTATAAGCTATCCTCAAGAGTTATCATTGTGGGTGACTGTCGACCTGCGACCAGTTCCACCCGTCGACAGGAGTTTTATTATAGAAATATGCAAAAAATTAGCCATATTTTTGACCTACATCGGTCTGGCAGAGCGAGATCACCTCAAACAAACCTTCTTCAACGAACTACCTAGTCGATTTTCCCGTTACATCGCGAGGTGAGGGATTTTGATTAACAGGAAATTGTAGATAGAAAGTCGATATCTTGTTGCACTACTCGAAGAGTTCAGTGCAAAGGCTGTAGCATTTGCCAAGCACTTTATTGCACTCTGAAACACAGGCTATCTGTTCACTCTTGGTTCCTTGGCAAGCCATTTTACAATCATAGTCTTTCTGGCGGCACTCGATTGCGCAGCGTTGTCCCGAGATGGTTCTGAACTGTGGTGGAGCGGGGAGGGGATGTTCAGGTCCGTGGGCGCAAGCGGCTACCATGAGGATAAAGAATAGCAGAATAAGTCTCTTCATAACTGGCTCCATAAAATATTCGTTAGTTTTCATCCAGGCTCAGGGATAAATTTTTATCTTTTTGGTCTCCTGAATTGTACTGGTTCACTGTTTTGGCTATGAATCTCTGGTCTTCCTCAGAAATGTCCAGGAAACGAACCCCCATTCCCCTTGGTGTAATGTGATCATCAGGTCCGTATTTATTCGACCAGACCACTTCAGCCCTGGCTCCGATGTCCTGCTCAGGGGTTGTGATCACCATGTCAAAGACTTCGTTCAATCTGAGTGGCCTTCTGCATCCTATAAAAACACCGGTGGAACTAATATTTAAGGTTACGCCCTCTATCACACCGGTGGATTTCTGAACGATGACTGGCCATTGGATCTTGGCTCGTGGAGCTATGCGTTGTTCATCCAGTGACATTTTCCGCCTCCCCCTTGAGTTCACCCCTTAGGGTTGAGTAAAAATGCAGGAAATATGCCATTGATCTTCTAGCTCGTCTGGAAAACCCTGAGGGGAATTTAGGGAGGCGGAGAATATGGACTGCAACTTTTAAGGCAAGGCCACTAATACTTTTTCATTGATGAGGCCAAAAATCAGGAGATAGTTATCGGGGAGTTTATTTTACTGGTGCCTGGGGCGGGAGTCGAACCCGCACGGGACATAGTCCCAAGGGATTTTAAGTCCCTTATGTCTACCAGTTCCATCACCCAGGCACAGCCGGATATCAGCTAGGGTGAATCTAGAAGTTTTGGCCCAAGTTGTCAATTGTTAGGTGGAGATGTGAGATTGTGGATTGCGGAATGCCGATTGCGGATTTGAGATGTGAGATGTGGGATGCGAGATGTGTCGTCCAGCGAACAGCATACATCTAGCATTTAGTCAGCAACAATTTGTTGAGATGAACTCAATTTTGGTGGCTTTTCTGGTTTTTACTCTGTGCTCTATGCCCTATGCCCTATGCTCTATGCCTTCCGCAATCCGCAATCCGAAATTGCTTAATAATCCCTTCCGAGCAAATGTACATTACCAACATGGACTCGTTTTAAACCGGCGTCTTCGGCGATCGCCTTGCAACGGAGGGCATGGTTGCGGGAGGTGGTGGGAAGGTCTTGCAGATGAAAATGGGGATAGAAGGCCAAGAGACTGTAGGGAATTTCGGGGTTGAGTTCAGCTAGATAGCCTGCAATTCCTGCGACTTCCACCTCGTCCACATAGCCCGGTACCAAGAGGGTGCTGGCAATAAGGAAAGGTGGTTCCGGCCTTTGCTGGACGAACTTGCTCAAGACTCTGAAATTATCTAGTGTTTTTCGATTGCTCACCCCACAGAGACTATAGTGAACACTTTCATTCCAGGCCTTGAGATCAAACTTTATTAATCCTCCCGATTCATATGATAACCTTGCCATCATACTCAAGAAAGGCTCTTGCATTGCTCCATTGGTCTCCCAACAGACCCTGAGGATGCGTCCAGAGGCTCCCTGCACAGCAACTTTGGAGGCTTTCAGGGCATGGAGAATGTGCGGAGTAGGATCACCCCCAAAATAGCAAATGCAAGTGGTATTGTCTTTCACTGCCCCAGCCAACTGCTTGGCGCTGATACGTTTAGTTGAGCGAATTTCATCTCTGAACTGATGATTTTGACAATACAGACAATTGAAGGAGCAAGCGTGATAAAACACAGCCAGATTGGTATGACCATGCTCGGGTCCGGGGGATACAGCATACTTGGGATGCCCACACCCGGTGCCACCGGAGCAAACAAAACTTCCAACACAGTTGCAGGGCAGGGGGTCATAATAATACGAAAGATTGCCCTCGTGAGGGCGACCTCCGATTATCTTGCCGTCTACAACTCGGCGGAGTCCACAAAAGCCGACATCGCCTTCGGGGATCTGACATTGGTGCAGGCAGAGTTGGCAGGTAATCCCGTCTTCCGCCCGGGGGGGATCCTCTGGGAGACCGTAGGGTTTTCGGGTACGAATGTGAACCTTCTTGATCTCCGGCCAAACTTCATCAAAGTAGGCCCGGATACAATCTGCGCAAAAGCCTATCACCTTAGAAACAGCTAGGCTGCTTTTACCGCAGTGTCGGCAGGAGCCTAGGGGAATTTCACCCATAAATTTGCCAATACCGGCCATGATGTTCTCAAAAAGATATCAGGTGTCAGGGGAAGAAATACCCAGGCCGAAACCTGTTGGAGCGAAGCGGTAATCCCGTCAGCAGCGAAGCGGCAGCGGGGAACACTGACACCTCAGATGCTCCAATACTCCATCTTATCCTTGTATTTCTTGCAAGAAAAGTTTCAGGGCCAAATCCCGGGTGGTTTCTGATATGGAAACCAGGGCTACATCATCTCTATTTTTAATGGTTTGAATAAAATGATCGCCTTTTAGGGCAATGGAACCGATTACCTGATTGTCTAGGGATAATACCCTGAGAAGAGTTTCCTTAAATAGGCGAGAGAAGCACTCCATTTTCCCAATCTCATCAATCACCACGAGCTGATCGTCCGTGCAGGGGAGCATAGATGGCACAGCAACTTGATCGAGATCTCCCAGGTTCACTCCATAGTTACCCACCTTATATCTGCTTTTGATATTTTGATGAGCCAGAATTCCTTTTTTCCCGTCAAGTGTCGCTATGAGGAAACCTACTCGTTTTCCTTTATCCCTTAATTCTCGCGTGAAGAATCCCGTTGCTGGTCTTTTGATCTTATTGACCACCTCTTCGATCAAAGTGGATTTTCCCGATCGGGGCGGGCCGGTAACGAGAGTATTTGTGGCTGGCATATAATCTCCCTGATATTGGCTTGCCTTCTCTCGGCTATTAAGGCAAAAAGATAGGGTGCAAGTCAATCAGAGAGTGATTAGACTAATATAGCCGGACGGGAAAAGTACTCCGGATACATTGATCGTTCTGCCTAAAATGCGATTTTTAAGGGACTTGCTTGGGTGCCATAGTTACATGAAAGATGTGGGTGGGGCAGGTAAAAGGAGTGAGAAACATTCAATGGATGTAAAACTAGAAAATCTTCTGGCTGATAAGACGAATCTGGAACGAATACTCGACAGCCTTATGGAAGGAATAATCGCCCACGATAAACAGAGGAAGATCCTTTTCTTTAATAGGGCTGCTGAGAAGATTACCGGATACGACCGTAGGGAGATTCTGGGCAAAGACTGCCATGAGGCTTTTGGAGCCCCCTTCTGCGGGGGGCGCTGCTCTTTTTGCGGAGAACCGCCTAATTCTTGGACCAACGTTGACTATCCTCTTAACATCATAACCAAGGATGGTGATCCCCGACGCATCGAGATGTCGGTTACCGGCATGACAGATGATAGTGGTTGTTTTACCGGTGTTCTTGCAGCTTTTCGCGATGTGACCGATCTATTGGGGCTGCAAATCAGGTTGGGAAAAATCACCAGCTTCGCCGGAATCATTGGCCAAGATTATAAAATGCTCCAGATT
>JAJDNB010000021.1 GCA_022340905.1 Deltaproteobacteria bacterium
TGGCAGACATGATGAATGAAGCCACCTGGCTAAGCCAACTGACTATTGACAGCGGGCGTGAGGAAGAATCCTCAATCCGTCTGAGGCTGTCAGGTTTTTCCTTTTCTGCAGATCAGCTGGGAAACTTTTTACAACAACTTACCAGCGAACCAATGTTCAAAGATGTGCTGTTACAAAACGCTCGTGAGAGCGTAAATTCACAGTTCAGTAAAGGCTCGGACAAAACAGTTCGCTTAATGCAGTTTAACATTGAGTGTAAGATTTCAAAAATATGATTAAAATTAGTGTCAAGACTCTTGATCGAATAGGAATTTTACTAATAATCGCTCTTACATTTACGTGTGGCTATTGGGTAATAAAAGATAGTGTAGCCAAACATAAGCAAATACATCAAGAGAATGATATTGTGACAAAAAGTTTAAATCAATTAAGATCGACAGAAGATAATTTTAAAAATATAAATTCACTTATGGTTCAGACAAAAAATGAATTGGAATTTTTAAATAAACGCATACCAAAGTCAGTAAATATTGGTGAAGTACTAAAAGAAATAGACTCTTTTATGAAAAAAAGAAAAATTACATTGATAAGCATGCAGCCCATGGCGAGCGTAGAAGAAAAAATCTACACCAAAATTCCAATTAAATTGATGCTAAAAGGCTCTTTTATCAATATCTATAATCTACTCTATGATTTTGAAACTATGAACCGTATGTTAGTTACTGAAAATATGACTATTTCCAGAACCAATTTTGCTGAAGATTGCCAGGCTGAATTGACAGCCAACGTTTATCAGAGGGAATAAACGAGTGGGTAAGTTGAAAGTCATTCAAGGAAAGGCCGGCGATCGGATAAAGATCTATGTAGTAGTCGGCCTGGCTATGGTGCTGGTGGCACTGGCGTATCGCCATTTCAAGGCGAAACCGTCTGGAAGTGCGTCCTTATCCTCACCAAGTGTCACCACAAAGCTAGCAGAAGTGGCCGACCTTGCCCCACTCCATGTGGCGAACTTACAGAAAACCCACTCACCAAAAGCGAAAATCAAGGAAAGCAGACGAGTTTTTGTCCGAGACATCTTTGCTCCTATGGGGCCTTTGAGAAAAGCAGAGCATAGGGTTACATCGAAGAGTGAACCCCGTGTTTACAAAGCTCCTTCTCTCAAGCTCAAGGGGGTGATTATGGGTGGGAGAAATTCTGTGGCAATCATCAACGGTAAACTCGTCCGCCTAGGTGAGCGGATCGACGGGTATCAATTGGTGAGAGTCGAAGAAAAAAAGGTGTTCTTGAAATCGGGTAACAAAACTTTCAAACTAGAGTTGGCGCAAAATGATTAAAAAAACAACCATTTTATGCTGTCTGATAATGACCCTGGTTGTCGGACCGGCTTTGGCCCAATCAGAGGAAAAGCCTTACCAGTACAAGTATAACCCTCCCCAGAGACTCATCAATCTCAGCCTGATCGATACTGACATTAGAGACGCTCTTTCCGCCCTCGCTATGGAGCAAGAGGTCAACATTGCAACAGGCAAAGAGGTCACGGGAAAAATCTCCATTCATCTCTACCAGGTAACCTTGGAAAAAGCCCTCCACGCTATAACCCTGGCGGGTGGATTCAGCTATCACAAATTCGGTGACGTCTATTACGTCTACAAGCCCAAGGTGGCTCAAGACCCGGAAATCGACAGACTGGAGACACGTATTTTCAAACTCAAATACGCAGATATGAGTAAGGTCCAGGACGTTCTGAGTACCTTGCCAGGTATACGAACGATCAAGTTTCATGAACCCTCCAAGACCATTTTCTTGGAGGACACCCCCGAAAACATTAAAAAGATTGAGAAAATTCTTTCTTATTGGGATACGGTGCCCAAACAGGTGATGATCGAGGCCAAAATCCTAGAGATAAACCTTACCGATGACATGTCTCTCGGCGTTGACTGGGCTGCAGTATTGGGGGATGTAAATGTCAGCACCTCGAGTTTCAGTAACGCGGTGTTGCCTCAAGTGGTACCTAAGGGCGAATCCGTCTCGCCAGTACCGGAAACGGGGAGCTCGGGCCTTTTTTTCAATGTCCTGACTGGTTCCGGCTCTCGTCTGTTTGCAGCTGCCATCGATGCCCTCCAACAAAAGACCAAGGTCAACACTCTCTCCACCCCTAAGGTTCTTGCCATCAACGGCCAGCCCGCCAAAGTGCAGGTGGGAGGACAACAGGGCTACACCGTAACCACCACCAATCTGGGAGTATCTAGCGAGACCGTGCAATTCATCGACACGGGTATCGTCCTGGAAATAGTTCCCTTCATTGATGATGACGGTAATGTGCTACTCAATGTGAAACCAAGCGTCACTTCAGCCCAGTTGGAGGAGGGAATCCCGGTGACCAGGACCGCCTTCGTCGAGACCTGGCTCTTGGCCAAGAGCGGGGAGACAGTCCTGATTGGTGGTCTCATCCAAGACAGCTTGAGCAGGACGAGGAACGAAGTGCCGTGCCTGGGCAACCTTCCCCTTTTAGGTCTTCTCTTCGGACAGCGCGGTCGAACAATTGATAAAGTAGAGCTGGTTTTGCTGATCACACCGCAGATAATAGATACGACGACCAAGGGCCTGGGTGAAGTGGAAGCCATTATGAAGACAAAAAATGCTGAAGAGGACTTCAAGAAGGAGCCTTTGCCTCCCTACCGACAAATCTTTGAGTTTCTCTCCCCCTGGGACAGGTCTACTGACGTAGGTGCAGGTGCCAGTGAAAAATCTTCCCCTCAAGGAGGCGGCTCGAATCCAGCCTCCAAATAGAGGCAAAGGGCATGGAGCATGGGGTATAGAGAAAAACATTGCCGATTTTGGATTGCGGATTAAAAAGCAAGGAGTCAGGAGGCAGAAGACAGACGACGGACGACAGAGGACAGCAAGTAAAACTCAGAAGTCAGAGATCAGAGGTCAGGGCAAAACTGATCTCTGATCTCCGACGTCTGACCTCTGTGACGGACGACTTCTACGATTTTTACGACTTGAACGGTTCCAACGATTTGAACCCGCCCGCCTCGCCTGAAGGCGAAGCCGATGGCGGGCAGGCGACTTGAACGAATAGGACGCATGGAAAGAGAAGATAAAGATCGACAATCTGTGCTCTCCGTGGACGACGATAGGGATTTGCGGGACCTACTCCACGAGTTGATCACCGGTATGGGGCTCATTAGTGCAACAGCAGTGGACGGCATGGATGCCCTGGAAAAAATGAAGGAAGATCAGTTTGACATCATAATTACCGATATCAACATGCCCCGCTTGAACGGCATAGGCTTGATTAAAAGGGTTGCCGCAGAATACAGTGATACGGACGTAATTGCCATCACCGGGTTCCAAACGGAATACAACTACACCGACATTATAGCCCTTGGAGCAAGTGATTTTATCTCTAAACCAATTAATATGAACGAGTTTGAAGCAAAGATAAAACGGATCCTTCGCGAACGGAATATGAGATTTGAGTTGAAACAGCTTTCGACCCGTGACTCTCTCACGGGCCTATATAACCGGAGATATTTGGACGAGAACCTAAGAAACGAGGCGATTCGTGCCTCCCGACAACATTATGATCTTTACTTACTCCTCATCGATATTGACAACTTTAAGATTTATAATGACAAATATGGCCACCAGCAGGGAGACAGGCTTCTCCAAGAGCTGGCTCAAATAATATCAGGGAACATTCGCAACAATGTAGATTCCGGCTATCGCTATGGCGGTGACGAGTTCGCTGTGACAGTGCTGCACGCCAATCCTCGACAGGCTCTGATGGTGGCAGATAGATTTTGCAGAGAGTATAACAAGAAAAATCTTATTCCTACCAGCCTGAGCATCGGCATTGCTAAGCTGAAAAACTCCAGCAATGATTTAGCACAAGACCTGGATAACATGGTTAGAGAAGCAGACCAAGCTCTCTATCTCGCCAAGAACAACGGCGGCAACCAGAAGGTAATGCTGGAACTCAACTCCGATTGACCAACCCCCCATTGATTCAGGATGTTTTTTCACCACAAAGCACACAAAGATCACAAAGATTTAATATTGTTTTTCCTTTGTGCCCTTGGTGACCTTTGTGGTGTAACCTCCACGCGGTTATGGTTGCGAGGCGGGTTCTTATGGTTTACAATTCCATAGCCATGAAGCTAGAGAGCATACGTAACAACCTGATTCTGGAACCCCAAACGTCTTCAGTAGCAAAAAACCTGACGGTTGCTGCGGTTCTTTTGCCTTTGCTGCTCAAAGAGCAGGAGTTGCACGTCCTCTTCACCAAGAGGACGCAGACAGTCAAGGTCCACAAAGGCCAAATCTCTTTTCCAGGGGGAGTGCACGATCCCCATGATGAGAACCTCTTGACCACTGCCCTGAGAGAGGCGCAGGAAGAAATAGATCTTAAACCCGAAGATGTGGAGATCCTGGGAGCACTTGATCCCGTTGCCACCGTCACTACGGGCTTCCAAGTGCACACCTTTGTAGGTCTCATCCCTTATCCTTATACTTTTAAGCCCAATGGCAGAGAAGTGGCGGAGATTTTAACTGTCCCTTTGCATTTCCTCGCAAATGACAATCATTGGTCTCGACGGTCTTACCAAACAGGCTCACAGGCTTTCGAGGCCTATTTCATCTCCTATGATAACTATCGGATCTGGGGTGCCACTGCCCGCATTCTTAAGATTTTCCTTGAAAGAAATGGTGTCCATATGGAGATCAAGTGGGCCATGGAGGGATAGGGCGGATAACTGATTTTGCACGCGAACCACAATATCTATACAGTTTAGCAATTTAAGACCTACATATATGGACAAATTTGTCATCTGTGGCGACCAGGCCAAGGCTTTTTATAAGTTTTTTTCATGGACATTCATTTTTTTTAAATATTTTCTTGCCATTGAAATCAACTTATGTATAATGCCTCTATTCATGCAGTTCTACGGAAGATCCCTTTGTCCTGCCGCTACAGTAGCGGATTTATCGGGCTGGGGGTGGGGCTTTCAAAGACTTTTTGAAAGAGGAGGATTCTATGACCAAGGCAGATCTCGTTGCACAAATGGCGAGCAGTGCTGGAATCACCAAAGCTGCTGCAGAAAAGGCTTTGAACGGCTTTCTGAAGGGAGTAAGCGGTGCCCTGAAGAAAGGGGACAAGGTCACTCTCGTGGGCTTTGGCACCTTTAGCGTGGCCAAACGAGCTGCTCGTGAGGGAAGAAATCCCCAAACCGGCAAAAAGATTAAGATCAAGGCTACCAAGGTAGTCAAGTTCAAGGCTGGGAGCAATCTCAAATCAATGGTGAAGTAAGAGATTTGACGGCCCACTCGGCTTTGATTGATGATCTAGCTGCCGAAATTTTGACAAAGATTTAAGAGCCCTTATTTTAAGCGGAACAGGAGTTGCCGTTCGTTGGATGGTGGCCTGTTTCGCTTTTCTTTTTCAGTCACCCATGTCGCAACAAGTCTAAACCACGAAGATCACAAAGGACACGAAGGAAAGATAATGTTGCTTTTTACTCTTTGTGTTCTTCGTGTTCTTTGTGGTAAATGAAAATCTTCGCCCTGCAGAACCGGCGGAAGCCTGCACCACAATGGTCACAAAGCACTCAAAGGGAAGATAAGATTGCCTTTTACTCTCTGTGAACTTTGTGTTCTTTGTGGTTAGTATCCCCCTTCTGTTTGTTCAGCCATTAGGATTTGCGCTGCAATGACCTCTGAAAATGACACAGTGATAATCGAATCCCGCAAAGGTTCAAAGGAAGAGCCCTGCAAACCGGTGGCAATTTTGGCCTGCACGGAAGCGGATCGCCAGAGATTCTGCCGTCTTGCCAAGCCCATTCCCACCAGCATACGGAGTATATATAACGCTCATCTGCAAGAGATTATTCACGGTGATTGCACTTTTACCATAGCGGGACCCGTTCTCGGCGCACCCCAGGCCGTTCTTGTCCTGGAGAAATTGATCGCTCTCGGCAGCAGGACAATTATCGTCTTTGGCTGGTGTGGGTCTATACAACCAGACGTCAAAATTGGTGATTGGCTCCTACCTGACTATGCCCGCAGTGAAGAAGGAACATCAGTACATTATCCTATGGTGGCAGAGAAGTTCAGTCCCGATGCAGATCTACTGGCTCGCCTTCAGGATCACTGCCAGCAAAAGGGTATTGCTGTTCGTCTAGGACCAATTTGGACCACTGATGCCCTCTTGCGGGAGACTGTCCACAAGGTTCGTGCTTATGGAAAAGATGGACTTCTTGCTGTGGAAATGGAATTGTCTGCTTTGTTTCACGTGGCTGCTTACAGAAAAGTACGGCTGGTTGGCTTGCTCGCGGTGTCGGACGAACTCTTCACCTTGAAGTGGAAACCAGGCTTTGGCAGCACGAACTTCAGACTTTCGTGCAACCAGGCGTGTCAGACCATCCTGGACTTCTGCTCCAGCCTACCGTCCGAGTTTCTTGCTAGCGAACTCTAGATCAAAGTAAATCCCTTGTCTCTTGTACTCGTGACAGCCCTGATGCATAATAGACGCGGAGCTTTCACAGCCAGCAGCAGACAACGAGCAGTGGGCAGCTATTTCACCTAGACGCTGGACAGTTTGCATTGGGAGCTACATGAAATTCTGAAGAACAGGTCTTAGTGTCTAGCCAAGTTCACCGCGTCGCCCCTTCTGCGCGTCTCCGTTTCGTTTCCTTCGAAAGGGTTGATCGTGTCTCTCGCAAAGAGCCAAAGTAATGAACCTAGGCCAACACTAGCGGTGGACGTCGGTGGCGGCACTCAGGACATTCTCCTCTGGCAGCCTAACGTTCCCATAGAAAATTGCGTGAAACTCGTCCTTCCTTCTCAATCTGCTGTAGTAGCGGCCCGCATCCGTCGTTGCACCTCCCAGGGTCGTGCTATTTTCCTCAGGGGAAATCTCATGGGTGGGGGCGCCTGTGTGCAGGCGATTCAGGAACACCTAAAAGAGGGTTATCCAGTATATGCGTCAACAGGGGCCGCTTTGACCATTTATGACAACCTTGATCGGGTGAAAAGCATGGGAGTAACTTTAGTGGAAAATCCGCCTCCTGAGGCAACACCTGTGATCATGGGCGATGTGGATATCACCGCTTTAGCACAAGCCCTAGGTTCATTCGAGGTTGAACTTCCAGACTCCTATGCCGTTGCAGTTCAGGATCATGGGTTTTCCCCCAAGGGTAGTAACCGACTGTTCCGTTTCCGCATATGGCGTGACTTTCTCGACCGAGGGGGGAGGTTGGATCAGCTCTGGTATAGAGAACCCCCGGACTATTTGACGCGAATGCTTGCTGTGCAGCGTGATTTGCCCGGCGCTCTGCTGATGGATACCGGCGCGGCTGCCATTCTGGGAGCCCTTTGCGATCCCTCAGTAGAGGAAAGGGTTGAAGAAGGGATGGTAGTATTGAACCTGGGCAATCAACATACAGTAGCGTCGCTGGTAATTGACTCTAGAATTGTTGGCATTTACGAGCATCACACAGGTTGTCTTTCCCCTGCTAAACTTTTGGACCATCTAGAACGATTTCGTCAAGGTACACTCTCTGATGAAGAGGTTTTCTCTGACCACGGACATGGCTGTGCTACCATTCCTCAGGCAAAAGATATGAGTTCTTTTGCAACTGTGGTGGTAACCGGTCCTCAACGACATCTGGCAAATAGCCTCGGTTTCTATTTTGCTGCACCATATGGAGACATGATGCTCTCCGGATGTTTCGGCCTGATCCGGGCGGCCACGGGGGCCATTTAACCAGGTATTGATGCGTAAACAAAGCGAAACGGAGACGGGGCTAGACGGCGATGAGAGATCAGAGGTCAGAGGACTGAGGACAGACGACGGAAGACAAAGACGACAATTTCGAAATTCGAATTTCGAAATTTTAACTCTACGCCCTATGCTCCATGCTTTTTGACAACGGACTACGGACCACTGACAACTGATTGGGCGCAGCTTGGATTAACCGTGCCTTCTGCAAACCGAAGGATGGAATTGTGACGGAGACCGGAAGAAAAATCCCAGAAAAGGTGCGTCAGAGAGTGGCAGAACTGCGAGAACAGATTACCTACCACAATTATCGTTACTATCGTCTCAACGACCCAGCGATCTCCGACGCCGCGTACGACGACCTCTTTCAAGAGTTGCAGCGGTTGGAAAGGGAATATCCCCAATTAATTACCCCGGCCTCCCCTACCCAGCGAGTAGGGGCCGAACCTCTTGAGGCTTTCAGGCCGGTCAGTCACTATCGTCCCATGTTAAGCCTTGAGTCATCTCACGAAAATCATATCTTAGAAGATTTTCACCGAAGGGTTCTGGAGACAACTGCAGAAACAACTGTGGATTACCTGGTACAACCCAAGGTAGATGGGGTGTCAGTCGAACTAGTCTATCAAGACCGGAGGCTGCGCACTGCTGCTACTCGCGGCGATGGTCTTACTGGAGAAGATATTACTCTGAACATTCGCTCTCTCCACACCGTTCCCAAAACGCTTTCTTCGTCGGCGCCCGCGCTCGTGGTGGTGAGAGGTGAGATTTTTATGTCGGTGGAAGGATTTCGCAAGCTCAATGAGGAACTGATCACCGAGAACAACAAGCCTTTTGCAAATCCCCGCAATGCCGCCTCTGGTTCTCTGCGACAACTTGACCCTGCCGTTACTGCCAGTCGTCCTCTTCAGCTATTTCCCTTCGAATTGACCAATGGAGACGACTTGGAATACAGGGCTGAAAGTGATTGTTTGCAGGATTTGAAAGACTGGGGGTTGCCGGTACCATCAGAGGCTACGGAGAAGGCAACCTCCTTGGATGATATTGAGGCTATCCACCATCGTTACCATACCATTCGCGACCAGTTAGACTATGAGGTTGACGGAGTTGTGGTCAAGGTCGATTCTTTACCTCTGCGGGTGACAATGGGCAGTCGGAGCAGAACTCCTCGCTGGGCCGTTGCCTACAAATTCGAACCCCGCCAGGAAGTGACCCGGGTAGAGAAAATTATTGCCCAGGTGGGTCGCACCGGCAAGTTGACACCCGTGGCTCTCCTGCTCCCGGTAGATGTTGGTGGTGTCACTGTATCACGGGCGTCTTTACACAACTTCGGTGAGGTTAAACGTTTGGATCTGCGCACCGGAGACACCGTTCGTATTAAGCGAGCCGGAGATGTAATCCCTCAAGTGATGGAGGTTGTAAAGCCAGGGGATCCCCGGAGTGAGCCATTTTTGCCCCCTGAGAGTTGTCCCGTGTGCGCAAGCCGAGTGGTTGAAGAGGGAGCCTATCACAAGTGCCCCAACCGGCTCGGCTGTCCAGCCCAGATTCAGGGCAGCATCAGCCACTATTCTTCCAGGACGGCTTTGGATATAGAGGGTCTGGGTGAAAAAACCATAACCACTTTTTTGCAAAAAGGGCTCATCACTGATCTGGCTTCCATATATAAGCTGACCCAGGACAAAATTGCTCCTCTCGACGGCTTCGGCGATTTATCTGCCCAAAATCTGCTAGAAGCAATCGAAAGCAGTAGAAAGCCTGAACTCCATCGTTTCCTTTACGGCCTTGGCATTCCCAACGTGGGTGAGAAAACCGCCACGGACATATCCCGCAATTTTGGCAGTTTTGCCGCAATCCGGAGCGCCACCGGGGAAGAGCTTTTAGAAGTGGAGGGGGTGGGGCCTATTGTGGCCCAGTCCATAGTAGATTTTTTTGCCAATTCGGCGGTGAATGCAGCGCTGGACCGTTTGCTGAGGGAAGTCAGCCCCCAAGCAATGGAATTACCAGAACCTTCCAGGGCTGAACTTGCTGGAAAAACCTTTGTCTTCACGGGTACCCTGGAGAGGTTTACTCGAAGTGAGGCTCAAAGGCGAGTTAAGAACTTGGGTGGCAAGGCCACTTCCTTCCTATCCTCCAAGACCGATTTTGTCGTCCACGGCTCCGGAGCCGGCTCAAAACTGGAAAAAGCACGCAACCTCGGCATCCAGCTCCTGGACGAAAGGGAATTTCTTGCCCTTATTGGAGAAGAGGCGGGGTAAGTCAAGAATTATAAGGATGTCTTAAACTAGCATTAGTGTTCATGGGGGGAGAGGCAAATCGAAGCGACACGGAGACACGGCGATAATCTCTCCGCGTCACCGTGTCCCCGCGTCACCGCCTCGTCAAATAAGGGGGCTGAAATGTCAAAGGCACGAGCACACGTATTCATTTCAGGCCGTGTACAGGGAGTATTCTTTCGCGCTTACACTCAGGAAGCTGCCCGGGCAAGAAACATTCGAGGTTGGGTCATGAATACTCGCGACCGTCGAGTTGAAGCCGTGCTGGAAGGAGAGAAAGAGCAAGTCGAGGACATGATCAAATGGTGCCACCGAGGCTCACCCTTGTCTCAGGTACACGGGGTAGAGGTGGACTGGCAAGAGTATACGGGTGAGTTTGGGGACTTTTCAGTGAAATATCCGTGGTAACCTTTCGAGCTTACCCTGTCCGTGGCCAATGATCCGCTAATCACATGATTCAAGTCGTTGAGATCGTTGAAACCGTTCCAGTCGTTGAAGTCGTTAAAATCGTTCAAATCCTTAGAAGCGTGAATTGCCTTTCCCGCCCTTTCAGCTTCCAGCTTTGAACCTCTCCTGGCTCCTGGCTACTTACCCCATGCTCTATGCCCTATGCTCTATGCCTCAAACCTGCCCGCTGCTTTCTGTGCTTGCTCGAGCAACTCCTTGGCGTGGGCCCGAGTTTTTGCAGAAATCTTCTCCCCTCCCAGCATGCGGGCAATTTCTTCTAAACGATTATTACCGCTCAGCTCTTCCATGGCGGTGATGGTTCGGCCTTTGTAAGCGCTTTTGCGTACCACGTAATGATGATCTCCATAACAGGCTATCTGCGGCAGATGGGTGATGCAGACCACCTGATGTTGGCGGGCAAGGGTTTTGAGACTCCGACCGACCTTGTCTGCTGTGCGCCCTCCAATGCCTGAATCCACCTCATCAAAGATCAGGGTTTCTTGGGCAGTCTTGCTGGCAATCAATTGTTTCAGGGCCAGGACAATCCTAGAGAGTTCTCCGCCCGAAGCGATTTTCGCCATGGGCCTGACCTCCTCCCCCGGATTTGCCGAGAATAAAAAGGCAACTCTGTCTAACCCCTTCTCATAGAGTACGTATTCACCCACCTGGATACCCTCCCCCCCTGGCCCGGAGGCCAGGGAAGTGGTACTGGTACCCGAACTTTCCTCGAGATCAAATTGCACCTGAAAACGGCAATCGGGCATATCCAGGGACGCCGAAACCTTTTCCACGGCCGTGCTTAACCTACTTGCACTTTTCCGGCGGCTTTTGGAGAGCTCTAGCGCCTCTTTTAGAGCCTTCTGCCGGCTCTCTTCAAGAGCCTTTTCTTTCGCTCTAATTTCTACTTCGTCACTGTCGGTGGCCTCAAGTTCGTGCCTTAACTCATGCGCATGGGTGAGCACCGCCCGAGTACTGTCTCCATACTTTTGCATCAGCCGTTTGAGTGTGTGCAGACGCTCCTCTACCCACTCCAATCTGCCTGGATCCGCCTGGATTTTCTGGGTGTAATCTCTCAAGCTGAAGGAAATATCTTCCACCTGATGCCTGAGATCCTCCAGAGTCTGGGCTAGGGGCTTGAGGGTTGCGTCCAGACTGCTCAAGTCGGCAAGGATTTTTCCGCACTTGCTCACAGCCTCCAGAACTGCTCCGCTATCGGAGTATAGAATCTCATGGGCCACGGTTCCACCTTGTTTAAGGTTTTCCACGTGCCGCAATCTATCATACTCTTCCTCCAGCTGAATCTCCTCGTCCTCTTGAATCCGGGCATTTTCGATCTCTTCGAGCTGAAAACGGCGTAGCTCCTCCTTTTGCTTCCGCTCCTGGGCCTGACGGTGGAGTCGCCGAAGTTCGCTCTGCAACGTTTCCAGCTCGCCAAATGCCAGTCCGTAAGCTTCCAACTGTTCTTCAAGACCACCAAATCTATCTATCGTCTCTAAATGTGCTTCAGGCTCCAGAAATAACTGGTGTTCGTGTTGCCCTGATATGCTTACCAGGCCACGACAAAATTCAGTCAGCACAGCCAGAGTGGCAAGCTGGTCGTTTATATAGACCCGATTGGGACCGATGGTTGAGAGAACTCGCTTGGCCACGACCTCCGGGCCGCCAAATTTCTCAAGATCTGTTTGAACTAGGTCTCGGCTGTCACCCGCAGGTAGGTGGAAAAGAGCGGTCACCGCCGCATCCGGGCTGCCGCTGCGGATGAGATCTGAAGAGCCCCGGCTTCCCAGCAAGAGATTGATGGCATTTACCAAAATGGACTTGCCGGCTCCCGTTTCCCCGGTGATCACGGTGAGTCCCGGCTTGAAAGAGACTGAAAGCTTGTCGATAATGGCGAAATCGCTAATTTGCAACTCGGCAAGCACCAGGCGAACCTCCCTCGTAGAGCATGGTCTGCGAGTTGACTTTGTCATAATTGAAACGATATTTCAACTGAGTTGTGAAAGGAGGAGGGTATACCAAAAGGAAAAGAGTGCCACTGAGAAACGGGGACGGGGCGATGAGAGGTCAGATGTCAGAGGACGGAGGACAGACGACAGAGGACAGATGACAAGTAGGATAAT
>JAJDNB010000022.1 GCA_022340905.1 Deltaproteobacteria bacterium
CTCGTATTCCACGCCTTTATCGCCTCTTTCTCAGTTTCTTTTGCTGGGCCACTGGTTCCGCACCAGCAGATAATTGAGTAAAAGCCCTGGGAATCGTGGATCGTTCGCAGGCAAGTTCGCTCAGCTTCGTGCTCAGCTGAAGCGCAGAAAGGGCAGGGTCTTAAACTTTCTTTCAGAGCGGTCATCTTCCACCTCCGACCGAGAAGCCGCTAAGCGGTCACTCGGTCCAAAACGTGACTCTTGTGGATTGAAAGCCGCTCTCCCCCCGAAAAGCTTCTCCGGCCTCAATCAAGGCATCAATCTTTCTTTTACTATGAAAGAAGTGTGCCATGGATGCTACGATAGATTTTCATACTGTTATTCCGAGCACTTATCTATCACAATGGGGGCATGTTGACTGGAGGTGTTAGGTGGATCTCGGCAAAATTTTGTTAAAAAGTTGCCACTTTTTGGGAAAAAATTTATCCACTTCCCCTGTTACAAGATGAAGGACGTTCTTTACATTATTATGCGAATCTGGGAAAGCGAGTCTATCTCAGCCTAGCAGGATCTTTTATGGGGAAGGGCAGAGTTATTGAGGTTTCAGTCTTCAGTGTTCCCCGCTGCCGCTTCGCTTCAGGCGGGATTTCCGCTCCGCTCCAACAGGTTTCAGCTTTTATTTTTTTCCTGCACCTGAAACCTTAAGATTTGGTGCTTGGAGTTTGGGATTTGATAGGCACCATTACTCCAGCGGATTTCTAGGGGAGGATTAAGGTCCCTGCGGCTCTCGCCATATCTCTAGTATGGTTAGATCATCAGTAGCCTCTGCATCTCCCCGCCAAGCCAGGACCTCTTCCAACAGCTGGCTTCCCCACGGTGGACCTTTGGCTGCCTTGAGGTATTTGGGTAGTCGGTGGCTACCGAAGAATTCATCTTCACCATTTCGCGCCTCGGTAACCCCATCAGTTATGAACAGAATCGATTGCCCAGGTTCCAGGGTGATCTCCCTGGTTTCGTAATGGGGCTTAGGGATAACTCCCAGAGGTATTCCTCTCAAACTGGGAAGTTCGGCCAATCCCCTCCCCACACACCACAGGGGAAATAAATGCCCACCCCGGATCAGTTGCATTCTGCCGGTTGTCGGCCAATATCTTCCCATAACAATAGTAGCGAAGAAGCCTTCCTTGGCCAAAAGAGAGTACATGGCACTGTTTACACTTTCCATAACTACATCAATTTTTCTATTCACTATAGCCTCGCTGCGTATCCTCGCCCACAAGGCTACCATTATCAAGGCCGCGGGAAGTCCTTTGCCGCAGACATCAGCCACGTAGGTTAGCCAGCTGCCATCGGCCATCTGAATAAGATCGTAGAGATCACCACCAACAAAGGCTGCTGGTAGCGACACAGCCCAAGCATTGCTATCGCCTGCCAGATCCGGACATTGCGGGCAAAATTGCGCTTGAATTTGAGATGCTGCTTCAAGTTCAATTTGCAATCTTTGTTGCTTGAGTTGGGTCTCCAAAAGCCTAGATCTTATAATTGCCACACCAGCCAATTGGGCAAAACTGCCCAAAATCTCTTCATCTTCCCTGTCGAAACTAGATCTGCCCTTCGAGTTTAGCACCTCAATTACACCCAGAAGTTCATCGCCGTAAACAATGGGAACACAGAGGAGGGTCCTAGTGTGAAAGCCGGTGTAGTGGTCAGCACCTTTAAAGAACCTGTTGTCTCGCTGCACATCTTTGATGATGATAGGCTCACGGTTTGCCGCAACCCAGCCAGCCAGCCCCTCGCCCATTTTCAATTCCACGTTACTTTTCAGGATCTGTTCAGTTTCCTCTCCCAAAGCCTCATTTTTGGCAAGAGCAAATTCGAGAAGATCAGCCGTTGGATTGTAGAGCAAGATAGAAGATGCTTCGGCACCGGTCACCTCTTGGGCTAAATCCAGAAGTTGGGGCAGTAATTCGTTCAGAGATTCTATATGTGCCAAAGACTGATTTGCTTTGACAAGATTTTTTAACCGCTTAGAAAGACTGATCTCACTGGTAGTATTTCTTGCCATACCCTAGGGAAATCCCTTCAACAAATCGGTAGTGGGTGTATGAGAATTCTGGCAAACAACGTGCCTTTATGACTTGCAAGGGGGGATGCTGACAGTATCCCCCCTTCTCTTGCTGGAATTCTGACTCCACCTTTTTTCTAAACAACCATGGCTATGCCGTAAAGACTTCCTAAATGGGCTCCTTGATCCAACAGGTGGATAAAAAACCAGGGCCACACCTTGCTCATTTGCATCTTCTCCTCTTCCCTGTTCTTTCCAGATATCCAATCAATCAACTCCGACCGTTTCACATGGATCCTGCCAGGGCCGTAGAGCTTGACTTCTACTCTACAGCGCAAAAAATCTATGGAAAAATGCAGGGCCAGAACCAAGAGGGCCCCCTTCAGCCAAAGCTTACCTAACAGGAGTAGAAAGAGGCCGGCAAATACTGCATGAATCAAACTGTGGTAGCTGATTGCTAGAAGTTGATCCGCCAGAGCTCTGCTGCGCTTGCGAACAGCAAGTCTGTAAGAGGTGAAAACCGCGTCTCCCATCACATGGGACAGGAGCAAGGGGAAGAAGGTGCTCAGGGTCATGCCACTGGCCAGAGTGCAGAAACGGTTTTGGTGAATGCGCTGCGGTTCACCTTCACTAAAACCTGCTCGTCAGTCGATAAATGCTACCGCAGAGTGATCAGGAACAGCAGGGATGGAGAGCGTATGAGGACTTGATGTACTCAGGACACTATGCAGCTACCTCAACCTCTTGTTGAATTCCTCCACCTTCTTCTCCAGTTCACTGATCACCTTTCTGATTTTGTTCAGGACTGCTACTGCATCTTGGTTGTTCACCGAGGCTGGATCTGCGCTGCCAACAGCTTCTCCTATTTCTGCAACCGCTTCACCGAGAAGGTTATTGAGGTGCTGTGCTGATTCCAGCTGTTTCTGCATGAGTATAATGTCCTGAACCGTGAGTTTGCGCTGTGACAAAATCGGCTCCCTTTCTCTGTAGATGGTTAGGGCTTGGGCGAACTTCCTGGAGATAGTGCATAGGCGTATTTTTTTGGATTGCGGCTAAGAGGTAGCTTAGCACATGTACCTATGATCGGTCAAAAGAGATTTGGCCTTGGCGAGTTGATCTATCTGAAATGATCCCAACCGCTCGCTGCCATATTCTCCAGGGAATTATTCCTGGTCATGAGTTTTAAACCAGGTTCAGCTACTACATGCCCTATTTGGTAAAATGCGCATCCACCGGACTCCAGAGCTACACGGAGATGGTCAGCCGATTCTGGACCCACTGTCCCCAGAAGGACATAGTCCTCTCCCGCATGGAGGGAAAGATGTTTTGAGTCTTCATGAAATTTCTCACAGTATTTCCTGAACTTCTCGGTGGTGGGTATCATTCCCTCTTGGAGGATGGCCCCCACTTTTGATTCTGTACAAATGTGACCCAGGTCTGCGGCAACTCCGTCTGAGACATCTATCAGTGCGTTAGCTATCTTCATACCTGCGATTATGCGCCCCGCTTTTATGTGGGGATGAGGGTTATGATGTGCCTCTACCAGATCTTCCCATCCTTCCCTTTCTCTTCCTTTCAAGATCAGGTCCAACCCTGCAGCCGAAGAGCCTACCTGGCCGGTTAGAAAAATCACATCGCCCGCCCTGGCGCCAGATCTGCACAGAATCTCATCCTCGCTCGCCTCACCCACTAGGGCAATGTTGATCACTAGGTGTTTAGGTGATGAAGTCGTGTCACCTCCCAGAAGATTTACTGAAAATTCTTTTGCCATCGATTTCATCCCTTGATAAACACCATCTAAGATGGTCAAATCTACAGTTCCCGGGATGGCAATGGAGATTACCGCCTCCTTTGGAGTACCACCCATGGCTGCAATGTCTGACAGGTTGACAGCCAGTGATTTCCTACCCAACTCGTATGGAGATATGGCGCTCAAAAGAAAGTGGACCTCCTCCACCAGCATATCAGTTGTCAGGAGAATGGCCATTTCCCCGGAGATTTTGAACACGCAGCAATCATCTCCAATACCTCTGATAACGTTTATCTCCCTAATGAGACAGTCGCTCTCGATGCGCTTGATAAAACCGAACTCGCCAATGTCTTTGAGTTTCACTGCAATACCCCTGAGTTAATTTTGGCTACGCACTGCTTCGTATGATCAATAAAAATCCAAAATCCTAAACAAAACAATCTGGATGTGAGATGTGAGATCTGAGATGTGGGATAATGAATACCGATAGAAGTCTTGAATCGCGCATCCCACATCTGTTGCTCAAGTCGCCAGTGATTGATAGGAATTCACTTTTGATTGTTTTCCTCCTGGATTCTGGATTCTTACTCCTGGCTTCTTGATTTTAAATCCGCAACCCGCAATCCGCAATCCGCAATCGAAAAGTGCCTAGTAGCTTCTACCTGGTGCCCGCCTGTCCCGAGCTTGTCTCGGGGAGCTTGTCGCGGGGCTGCTTGCTCAATTACTCTCCCTTGGCCCTAAGTACTTCCTTCTTGATCTCTTCGGCTGCTACTCTGGGATCTTCGTGCGAACAAATAGCAGAGACCACTGCAACCCCGTCCAACCCAGCCTTGACGGCCTCGTATGCGTTGGCCTGACTCATCGAACCAATCCCCACCACGGGGATCTGCACCCCCTCCTTCAAAGAGGCGATGCCTTCAATCCCTATCTGCCCGACTAGTTCCGGTTTAGTCCCTGTTAAGAATATGGGTGACAACCCGAGATAATCGGCTCCCATTGCCTCTGCTGTTTTAGCTTCCTCCAAGGTGAATACTGAGGCACCGATGATCTTTCGTGGGCCAAGTATCTTCCGGGCTACGTCAATCGGCATGTCTTCCCGGCCTAAGTGGACGCCATCAGCATCAAGGGCAAGAGCTATGTCGATTCGGTCATTTATGATCAGGGGTATATTTCTAGTTCTCAAATAGCCCCTTATTTCTAAACCTTCTTGGTAGAACACCTTGGTCGTTGCCTCTTTTTCTCTTAACTGGACGAGCGTAACTCCCCCTCTCACTGCCTTCTGAATAACCTCGAAATTGCTTCGTCCTAGGGAGAGAGATCTATCGGTCACCAGGTATAGAGAGTAATCCACTGTCTTTTTGTCATACATTGCAGTCTTTTTACCCTCGTTTCGACTCTATCCTAGGGCTTAGTTTTACTTGCAATCTAGAACGTGTTTTTGTAAGTTTAGTGAAAAATTCTAACGTTAGTTTGAAAAAGTTCCAATGGCTATATATTCTGAAGCAGAATTAGATGTAAAGGCGAAAGCTACTGTTTTTTCGCTAGACCGCAACCTTGAAAGCGCAAATGTTGTCAAGGAAATCTTCGCTCACTACATGAGATTTTGTGAGAGTTCAGAAGCAAAAAAGAGATCGATAAGGCCGCGCACAATCACCGAAGGAACAGAGTTGCGACTTCTTTTTGAAACACTTTGCTTCACTACTTTTCTTACTACCAAAATAATACCTAAGTATATCTCTACAAAAAGAGTCATTATAAAGAAAGTAGATCATGCACTCGTGCGTTATTATAATAACAGAACTGCACAACATCTCACAAAACTATGTCACGATCTCGGCATGACCAAGCTAAGTGAGATAGTCTTGGTTTCCTCATCCCCTGAAATCAAGATTAAACATGGTGATCCTTTACACCCCATGACGCGTCTCACAGATTACTCGGCATCGCAGGGAAGAAAAGGTGGAGCGGAGGCACTACACCTTGGCAAGAACTTAGGTAAGGCGCTTGACCCCTTCAATTGCCAAGCTCTGGAGACTCTGTGGAGGGATCTGGTAAAAGCTCTGACCAAGCTAACGGACAACGTGTTAACTGAGATTTTCAAGCCAACAGTCAAGCTAAGAACATGATCTCTCCTTGTTACCATGGCATGCTAGTTGCAGTGTAAATCTTCTCTGACGAGATATGCCTCCATCAAATAGACATTGTCGTACTCTTCAGAATTGCCGTTGTCTTAATACCTTGCAGACTATTAACCGTTCCAGGGCACCGGGGTGGGGCTGTAAAGCTACATCAATGGAGGTATGACTTTGGATACCACAGAGTGGACCGAGACGCGAAAACACCCAAGGAGTAAAGGTAGCTGGCCCGTAGTCATAATTACTGAACGCGGTGCACTGATTGCAGAAACGAGAAACATAAGTCCCCTAGGAGCATTTATTTTCTGCGACCGCCCACTTCCTGTCGAAGAAAAGATCCGAATACTCATCATGTTTCCTAATCAACGCTACCTAGATATTCCTGCCGAGGTAAGCTGGTCGTACCCTTACGGATCATACAAAGACGATCCCCCTTGCGGCATGGGCGTACGATTTACCGAGATCTCGAAGGCGGACCGGGATTTTATTTCTTCTTTGTTATCAGGCTACCTGCAATCAGAACTCGACAAGGGTGTTTTCCTAGATTAGTTTGCTCAGTTGGCATATATCATTTGTCAATTCACATTTCGCATTTCACATTTATCATTTTCACTGAACCCGGATACTTCATGAATTGCCGTCGCGAGACCACGAAGATGGGCGTCCCACCTGGCAACCGCAGGGTGTTGGTTCCGAGGCGTACCTGAATGGTACGTCGCAGGGGTCGACACCCGAGGACGCCAGGAAGGGCGGACATATCCGTGGTCGCAGCAGGTGATTCACGAAATATCCGGGTTATCCTTCTTCCAAACGCGCCTTCTCCTGGAATTCCTGTGGGGTAATATCATGGAGAGCATCGAGCAATGCTATCATAAAGGAACCAGGGGAATTCGCCTTTGCCCCTGCAAGTTGCCCCGCCAAGCCGAAAAATGCCAGACCTGCTGTTGCAGCTTCAAGGGCCTCAGTTGTTGTGCTGTTGAAAGCTGCGATTGCTGCGGTCGCAGCACATCCGGTACCAGTCACTAGGCCCAGCAGGGGATGACCGTTGTGGCAGCGGATGATTATTTCGCCGTCGGTGACTATGTCCACGGGACCGGTGATGGCGACAACCGAGCTGATCTCCTGGGCCACCTCCTTGGCGGCTTCAAGGGCATCTTCTGCTCCGTGAGCGCTTTCTACTCCTCTCGTTTTCCCATGCTCAGAAATGATGGAAAGGATTTCCGAAGGGTTGCCTCGCACCACGCTCAGCTTTAGTTCTTTCACCAGAGTCCTGAAGGCATGGGTTCGAAAAGACGTGGCCCCAGAGCCCACCGGATCCAAAATAACCGGCACCCCGAGTTCATTCGCCCTTTTGCCAGCTTGCAACATTGATTCAAGCCATTGCTGCGAAAGCGTGCCGATGTTTATTACCAATGCCCCAGCGAGGGAGACCATCTCCTCCACCTCGTCAATGGAGTGAGCCATTACCGGCGAGGCCCCCATTGCTAGGAGCGTGTTGGCCGTGAAGTTCATAACCACGTAATTTGTTATGTTGTGAATCAGCGGCCTTTTTTCCCTCAGCTCTTCCAGTAAAGACATCAAGTCATAGTCAACCATTTGCTACTCCGTGTCATTTGGTCATTTTTCGTTTCTCATTTCACATTCCGCAATCTGTCCCACCAAATGTCTAAAATGTTTAAAACCGTTCAAGTCGTTGAAGTCGTCTATCGCAGAGGTCGGAAGTCGGAGATCAGAGATCAGCTTATACCTGACCTCAAACCTCTGATATCTGACCTCTAAGTTCTACTTGCTGTCATCTGTCATCTGTCGTCTGTCTTCTGTCGTCTGCCTTCTGACCTCTGACAATAAATGACAGCGAAGCTTAATGACGGCCACATCAGTGGCCAAGTGACTATGAATGATAGCGCAGCGTTACTATCTTTTCCCCGTCTCGCGCGACTCGCTTCGCTCCATGCCCCACGCTCTTTACCAGCTCACATATCTCACCAGCTCTGACAGAGGTTTCCTTTTTTTTTCCGGGGGTCTGTCAGCGGGGTAGCCAACAGGAGTGAAGGCAATCGGTTCGACCCCTACGGCTAGGTTTAAAACCTCTTTTGCTGCTCCGAGATCAAACGCCCCGATCCAACACGTGCCCAGACCTTCGGCAGTAGCAGCCAGGATCAAATGATCCATGACAATGGCAACATCCACGTCGTTGTAATTCTTCCCATCTTTCCTTACCCAGCTTTTGCCGGGAATACCGCAAGCACAAATGACAACCGGGGGCTGGACAAACCATTTCTTATTATAAATGCGCAACAACTCGGCTTCACGACCTGTCGTGGGGATTACAAGCAGGTGGAAGGGTTGGATATTTACCGCTGTCGGTGCCAGCCGCGCAGCCTCGAGAATTCGCTCCAGCTTTTCTCTTTCAACTGGGTCCGCTCGGTAAGAGCGTACACTATATCTTTTTCTCGCCAACTCGAGAAAGTCCATAATTAGAGCCTCCTTGTGTTTTCTTTTCTCGTCCTTCGGGGAGAGGTAACAACCAAAGTTTTTATCACAAAGGACACAAAGACCAAAAAGTTTTTCACAGAAAGAGGTATCTTCTGGCGTGATGTAGGATTTTAGCGGTACTGGTGATGCGTCAGCAGCTAATTTACCGAGATGGGAGAAATATTGACTCGTAATTAGTTTCCGATTAAAATACTATGAAAAAGATCCAGGGAGACAGAAGCCCTTGAGAGGACATTCACTCGGTAAGATAGTACCTTTATTAGTTGCAATCTCCTTGCTGACCGGAGGTCTTGCGCCTGCCAACCCCAGGTGTACGGCCGAATGCTGTGTACAACCTACGATTGCTGGGTCCCATAGCACGGTTAAAATTCAGCCTGCCGATCTAGTCGCTGACTGCTGTATTGCTCTTAATACCACACCTTGTCCCCGCAGGCTTGAATCAACCTCTGAGCCCAAAGACTATGCTCCCGCCGCTGTGGCCCCAACTGTAAGCCCGGCCGCGGTCAAAATTTCTGCAATATGGAACAACAAATTTTTCTTACCTCAATCCCGTCTCCTTTTGGCCGCCAGAAGGACTCGCCAAATCAGAGGACCAGGCGTGCCAATCTATCTTGTCACCGAAACCTTTCTGATTTGATACCTGCCTCTCATTCCCACGTATCTGCATCGTCCCCAGTTATTGACGGGCGGCGGCTTTGAACAGAGATGGCTTGATCTGGCGACAGTAGAGAAAAGTTACAAAGAACATAAAGAATGTGAGTCATTGCAGCTATTAGCTCTGTGTTTTTTGTGCCCTTTCCGTTGCAAGAGCAAGCGATTCCCTTGATCTATCAATTCCATGTTTTAGGAGCTAAATATGAGCAAGAACAATAATAAAAAAAACGTGGCGGAAAAGAGTGCCTCCAAAAAGGCAGCTATTCTCAAAAAAGAAACAAAGAGCCAATCACCCCTTAGAACCTTACTAGTCGTGGCGGTCGTAGTAGCGGCAGGCTTGATCTTTTACTTGTCCCAGAAGGGAGTTCAATCCACAGCCAAGACCCCTTCCATTCAGCCTGAAGTCACGGCTACCGAAGTATCCTTCCCGGCGCAAGCTTTCGCCGATGGTACCGCCCAGTACTTTCAGTTTCCTGCTGCCAACGGCATAACTGTCCGTTTTTTTATTCTCAGGAGCTCAGACGGTATTATCAGGGCCGCCTATGACGCCTGCGACGTTTGCTGGCGTGAAGGCAAAGGCTATTACCAGGATGGCGACTTCATGGTGTGTCGCAACTGCGGCCAACGATTCGCCTCCGTTAAGGTAAACGAAATAAAAGGTGGTTGTAATCCGGCACCGTTGAACCGGACAATTGTGGGTGACAAAGTCATCATAAAGATTGCCGACATAGTGCAGGGAAGCCAGTACTTCGACTTCAGCAAGAGGAGCTGAGCATGACACTTAAAGACATTGCACTCCGCAACATCAGACGGCGTAAAGCAAAGGCTGCCTTTGTTCTCGCCGGGCTCCTCATAGCGGTTTCCACCGCAGTGGCCCTCATGGGTCTGATAGAAGCGATGAACCGTGACATCCAGCAGAAACTGGAGGAGTACGGCGCCAATATTCTCATACTGCCGCGAACGGAAAATCTCTCCCTCACCTACGGGGGGCTTTCCCTCGGGGGTGTATCATTTGAAATGCGGGAAATTCGCCAGGCCGATCTCACCAAGGTCAAAACTATCGAGAATGCTGCCAATGTGGCCGCAATGGGACCCACGGTTCTGGGTGCGGTCGAAGTGAAAGAGAGCAAGGTGCTCTTAGCCGGAGTCGACTTTCAGGCTACAAAGATCTTGAAACCCTGGTGGAAAATAAAGGGCGCAGTCCCCAGCGACTACAGTGTTCTTTTGGGATTCGAAGCGGCTCGCATTTTGGCTTTGAAAACTGGAGACTCTTTTACGATCAACGGCAGAGAACTCCAGGTGTCCGGTATCCTTGCCCCAACCGGCTCTCAAGATGATCACCTCGTCTTCGCCCCCCTCGACACTGCCCAGTCGCTTCTGCGCAAGCAAGGTCGGGTTTCCATGGTCGAGGTGGCAGCCCTTTGCAATGCCTGCCCTATTGAAGCCATGGTGAATCAGATATCTAGAGTTCTTCCTGACACCAAAGTTATGGCAATTCAACAGGTGGTGCAAAGCCGTATGGAAACACTGGATTATTTTAGAAAATTTTCATACGGAGTAACCGTGGTGCTGGTGCTGGTAGGTAGTCTTGTGGTGCTGGTGACCATGATGGGAAGCGTGAGAGAGCGGACTTCCGAAATCGGTATCTTCCGGGCAATGGGTTTTCGTCGGAGCCACGTCATCCGCATAATCCTCCTGGAAGCAGGGATAATTTCCGCTATGGCTGGCATTTTAGGCTACTTGGTAGGCTTCGGTTCCACCAAATTTGCCCTTCCCTTCTTTACCGGCAGCAACGGTATCGGAGTGATTTTCAATCCTTTCTTGGCAGTCGGGGCATTTGCAGCGGCCGTAATCGTAGGCTTGGCCTCAAGTGCCTACCCGGCGCTTCTGGCGGCACGAATCGATCCTACTGATGCCCTTCGGGCTTTGTAGTCGTGGAGAAGAAAAGCTATGAGCTACATTCAAGTTGACAATTTAACAAAGGAATACGGTACTGGTGATGCCGCGGTTGTGGCTGTGGGGGGTATGAGTTTCCACATCCAAATGGGCGAGTTTGTGGCAGTGATGGGAGAGTCGGGCTCGGGAAAATCCACCCTCCTATCTATGATGGGTGCCTTGAACACCCCCACCTCGGGCCTATACTCGGTGGATGGACTCGAAGTCTACCAGTTGGGACAAGATCAAAGGGCTGATTTTCGCAGGGAATTTCTGGGGTTTGTCTTCCAGAGTTTCCACCTTGTTCCCTACCTCACCGTCCTGGAAAATGTCATGCTTCCGCTGGTAACCATTAAAACTAACGGGAGGACAAAGCGGTCCTTAGCAGAGGATGCTCTGTCCAGGGTGGGCCTGGCCGGCAAGGCTCACCGTTTGCCCAGCCAGCTATCTGGTGGGGAACAGGAACGCGTTGCCATTGCTCGCGCCATCGTAAATGAACCACCAATCCTCCTTGCGGACGAACCTTCGGGAAACCTCGACACCAAGACTACTCGAGAGGTAATGGATCTTTTCCGGAGCCTCAACCAAGAGGGAATGACTATCGTCATGGTGACTCACAGCCCTGAGTGTGCTGGTTACGCTCAAAGATTGCTGCGGATCTCTGACGGTCTCTTGGTTGAAGACGTACCTTTGAACGGTAATCCAAAGACCAAGCCATCTGACAGCCATTCGGCATCTTTAGAGGCTTTTTGCTCTCACAGAGATCACAGAGACTCAGGGAGCTCTAAAACAAAAATGAGCAGCGAGAATGATTTGATTTGAGCTTGAAGAGGATCGCTTAAAGGCATAATGGAGAGATCCTGAGCGCCAGAATAAGCTAGCTTATTCTGGTCGTCAGGCAATCTCCATTAGTCCCGATGGTTGCATCGGGATCCCTGCTTTGCAGGGTGCCTCAAGCGATCCAAGTATATCAACCAATATCTTTTTCTCCGCGCCCTCTGCGAACTCGAGAGCCCGCAGGGCTCGGGCGGGAGATGAATGGAGTGAATGGAAATGGCAAAAAAGAAAATAAGACGACCACAACAGACAAGACAGCAACCTGTTCAGCAAAAACAGACTAACATTTGGATGATCACCACTATTGTTGCTGTGGTTTTACTGGTTGGCATATCGGCGAAAAACATGTTTTCGCCCCGTGAGAACTCCAGAGCAATAACGCCAATTCAATCGGTACCAGGGCAGCCAATCACCATACAGCCAAAAACCGATCTACCAACAGCTACCACTGTGGTTACAGATGCCGTGGAGAATCAAGTCTTTCAGGTGGCGGTGAACTTTAAGTGCGCCTGTGGCGGCTGCGGAGAGCTGCCCCTGGCAGAGTGCCAATGCGACATGCCCAAGGGAGCGGTGGAGGAGAAAGGCTTCATTCGCTCTAAACTGGCTGAAGGTCGTACCGTTCCTGAGGTCATAGAGTTGCTGGAACAAAAATACGGCCATCGTGTTTAATGGGTCATAAAAAACTATCCCTCTTCCCTTGTCAGGGAGAGGGATAGTGAGTCACGCTACCCTTTATCATTGGTTGACTGCAGTTTATTGCCAGCAGGGGCCGTAGCCCATACCGTAGCGCGGTCCTCGATGGCCGTATGGCCCGTGATGCATGCCCATACCGTATCCTCGGCCATAACCTTGCCCGTATCCCCTGCCGTATCCTCTACCAAAGCGGGCATCGGGTGCTATCTTGCGAGCTTGGAGTTCATAATCCACCCGCTTATCGGCCATTTTCGCCTGGAGATTGCTGATCTCCTTTTGTAGAATTTTAACCTTGTTGGCATCCGGGTTAGTTGAATCCAAGAGGGTGTCGAGCTCCGAAGACTTGTTCCAGATTTCCTCTCTCAGCTTGTCCGTATCTTTGACAAAGCTCTCGTACAGCTTGTCAAGTTCCATCTGCTGACTTTCGGTTACGTTTCCTCCCTCGAGATAGCAGGGCCCGTAACCGGGGCCACCGGAAGCTCCATATTCTCCTCCCCAACCCCTACGGTGAGCGAAAACGGGCGCTGCTAGAATGCCAACCATGAACAGAATACCCAGTGTCATCAAAATCTTTCTCATTTTTTTAACCTCCATTGCTTGATCAAAATTTTTGTTCTTGGCTAATGGGTATGGCAAGGTGCGTGCCAGAAAGGCTTTAAAAAATTAACTTACTGAATTTATTATATATATGATGTCAATAGGCCAGAAGAGCAGACCAACCACCTTGACGTCACCGTTCAGAGTGGATACTTTTTATCCATGTTCGCACGCAGAAAGTATGCAGGTGGATAAAAAATATCCATCATGGTTTCCTTACAATAAGTGAGGTAAGCATGGGAAAAGCCTCAGGCAAGCTAAGAGCGCCGCGATTTGATAGATAAATACTGCTCTGGTCCATTAATTGCTCTGATGACAACACAATGAAAAATGAACGCAAAAAATATCTCTGGCTCTCCTTAACTCCTTGGGCAATATTGGCCGGCCTAGTGGTGTTGGCACCGATTGTTTTCTTTCTGGCCAACAAAAGCATCAAGGAGGACAAAGAGGACATGACCCGCCTCATGGTTGAGAAAGGCGCTGCTCTCATCCGCTCCTTTGAAGCAGGTGCACGCACTGGGATGATGGGAATGGGCTGGGGCGGTGCGCAACTCCAGCAGTTGCTTGTTGAAACTGCCAAACAGCCGGACATCCTTTATCTTGTGGTAACCGACGAAAACGGATTCGCAGTTGCCGATAGCGATCCTGATCGGATTGGTAAGAAACATGAGCCGGCATCGGAAATAGTTTTTGGAGAGAAGTCGGACAAACTCGGGTGGCATGAGGTTAAGACTGCAAACAATACAGTGGCCTTTGAGGTTTACAAACGTTTCAAGCCTGTCAGGAGTATCCCTAGTTGGGGTGGCATGCACCACCACGGCATGATGATGAGGGGATCACAATTCGGTAGAAGGCCAGATGAAAGTTTTATGGGAAGATTCCAAGATGGACGAAATGGGTCACCCCTCTACATCTTTGTTGGTCTGGATATGAGTGCCATGGAATCGGCGAGGGTGGAGGCCAGACGTCATACCATTGCCATGGCCCTGGGTGTCTTCCTCATAGGTATGGCGGCCTTGGCTTCCCTGTTTCTCGCACAAGGTTACAAGGTG
>JAJDNB010000080.1 GCA_022340905.1 Deltaproteobacteria bacterium
GTATCCTGAGTCGCTATCTACTGAGCATTGGCTTGGGAACCCGTTTTCGAGCGCCAGGAACAAGCATGCACCCCACTATTCGCCATGGTGATGTGATCACGGTTGAACCTGTGACGACAAGCAATCTTAAGGGGCGAGACATTATCCTCTACCGCCGTCAGAGCGATTTTATTGCACATCGCATAGTGAAAATAGAAGAAAGAGACGGACGTGGGCTCACTTTTATCGTGCGAGGTGATGCTTCCGTCACCTGCGACGCTCCAGTGAAGCCAGAGCACGTCCTGGGCAAAGTTGTCTGCCTCGAGCGAGGTCATCGCACTATCGATCCTTACAGCCTGAGAATCAGACTATGGACCATGCTTTACTTTTGGCTTGCTCGTTTCAAGAGGAATGTTTTCGAGAAGTTTTTACCACGAAGTCCACAAAAGCAAGAAATAAGAACACCTAGCAACGAGATTTTAGTGGTCAGTAAACGGATCTAATCTACAATCTTTCACCGTTCACCATTTACCGTTTACTATGATTCTCTCTATGCTCTATGCCCTATGCTCTATGCCCTATGCTCTATGCCCTTGGTGTCCTTCGTGCTCTTCGTGGTTTAATTAAGCTTAATGCCTATGTCACAAGAAAACATCACCATCAGAATTGCAGACGTAGCCATTTCTATTGAAGGAGAAGTCTCTGGGGAAATAGCGCCGCACTACCTTCCCTTTGTCGGGCAAGGCAAAGCTGACATCAGCCTCCGAATGCACCGCAGTATTCCTGAAATCGTGCTTGGTGAAAAGGTTTTCGACTCCCCCCCAATCTGGACCCTTTACCGTGAAAACGGTAATTCCATAATCCGACTTTTCCCGGAGATGGCCGACCTCCAGAGAACTCTCTTCTTACCGCCTCATTTAAAACACGCTGACCTCTTTTTTGCCAACGACGGTGATCGCTTCACGGATCCTTTTTTTGGTCCCACCCTTGAACTTCTGCTCATCCTTTACCTGGCCCAGGAAAGGGGAGTAGTCCTTCACGCCTGCGGCATTGTCATCGAGGAAAGAGCAATTCTTTTTTTGGGGGAGTCCGGGGCTGGGAAAAGCACCCTGGCGAGAATGTGGGACAAGGAAAACAACGTTCACATCCTCAGCGACGACCGAGTCATTGTGAGAAAAAAGGATAGTGAGTTCTGGGCTTGCGGCACGCCTTGGCATGGAGAGGCCGCATTCGGCTCGCCTCGGCAAGCAAAATTAGAGCGGATTTTCTTTCTCAGACATGGAAAAACGAACTCTGTCAAGGATATGAAAGGCCTCGATTTGGTATCCCAACTCCTCACCTGTTCCTTCACACCTCTGTGGAATCCTCAAGCAATGACAATTGTCCTTGAGTTCTTCAGCCAGGTGGCCGATAAAGTTCCATGTCAAGAACTCGCCTTCAGACCGGAAAAGAACGCCCTCGCCCTGGTAAAAAAGATTACTAAATGGTAATTAAGAACGAACTCGTCAGAGATGACGGGTCCGGTGAATTGTGTAACACTCCCTCTCCCTTGACGGGAGAGCGTTGGGGTAAGGGTGTGTCCCCCTCCCCTTTATCCCCTCCCGCCAGGGGAGGGGAGGGTGCTTCTCGGATAGCTTTTAAATGGGGATTTTAAGGCAGGCACTATATATCAAGTGTCAGGTTTCAGTTTTTTTGTTTTTCTTCACTGACACCTGAAACCTGACACCTGAAACCTTGCTCTTTGGCCAATGCGACAACGTTCGGTAAATTCAAAAGATAAGCTTCCCTACCCTGCCAAGTCACTGCTGCTGGGCCTCCTCATAGCCCAGGTCATAGCAACCATACAGGTCTATTTATCTAACCTCGATCTCTACCACAATCTTTCGATCTTAAAAGCCGCCGGCTACCTCACCATACCAAACCAACGCACCATGCCCACCCTCCATGATTTCGCCCCCGCCCTTTTTGGCGGTCTTTTTTTCACCTTGAGTGTGGGTGCAAGCCTAACTTTACTCTCCATAGGAGCGGCCTGGGTGTGGCAGCGACTGTTCTCTCGAAATCGATACACTTTGATCATCTTTCTGCTTCTATGGTTGGCTCCTCTTGCGCTGCTGAATCAGCGCGGCTTTTCCCTCGGGCCCACATGGTATTTTCTTGCCATACCTCCAGTGGTCTTCCTAGCCACCCTCAGATGGATTCCACCGCGTCCTGATAAAAGGGGTTGGATCCACGGCACAGTACACACCATCCCCATTGTGGTGCTGGCACTTTTGTGGGCACCCCAAATTGACAAAAACTTTTTCGTGGACTTCAGAGACATTCTCCTCCTGTCCAATCCTGTGGGCATAAAAATCAACGATTTTTACTATGACTACACCCTCTATCCTGCGGAAGTGTTTAAATCTCTGGACCAGAAGCTTCTCAAAACGTGCACTCTGCAAAACTTCAATAAGGGACCCTTGCACACGCGGATGGAATGGGAATTACTCGATCGTGACTATCTTGCCGTGACCAAAAATAATGCAGTTGACCTCGAAGTGGTGCAAGATGGTGGTATGCTGGACTTCAAGCATGGGGGAAAAACCGTTCTACAGACCACATTTGCAGATTTTTTCTCCGATCCGGCAACTACATTAGAAAAATTCTCTGCCATCGTCGATAGAAACGGTTTCTTCCGCCATTTTACCTTCTTCTCTCTCCTCGTGGGGCTGCCCATTGCCCTCTACCTCCTCCTTTATGCACTGATTCGTCTTCTCTGTTCCTTTTTCCTCGATGTCGGGATCTCCTCTCTAATTGCCTCGATACTCTGTCTAATCGTTGGGTTGAGCATTTTGATCCCATTCCAACACATGAGAGGGACGGATATGGAGTTGAAAGATGTCCCCCAGGCTCTGGCATCCAAGTCCTGGCAAGAGCGAGTGGCCGCCTTGAAGATCATAGCGGGTAAGGGGCTGGAAATAAGCAGGTTTCCGTCCTATCCAATGCTGCTGGCAAGCCCTCACATAGCAGAGCGCTACTGGTTGGCGAAGGCACTTGCTGCAAGCCGGCGACCTGAAACCTACAAAGACCTTCTGGCCTTTTTGGATGATCCTCATCCCAATGTGGTTTCAATGGCCTTCTACGGACTCGGAAAAAGGGGAGATATACGGGGCGTCAAAGAGATTTTAACTAGGATCAAAACATCTGATCACTGGTACAACCAATGGTACGCTTACAAAGCTTTGCGGGCCCTGGGATGGAAACAAAGGAAATCCGGATAAAAACCCTGTTCTTCTGCATTGGAGCAGTGCTTGCCGTTGAACTGGGTGCGTGGGTCGTGACCTCCAGGTCCATTTACCACCCCATGCTTATTCTGGGTGGAGCACGTCTCCTTCAGATATTTCTGATTATCTTGATTGTTGTGACCTGGGGGAAAGGATTATCTTCCATAGGGTTGGCTCGACCCGAAATGGTTTCTGGTCTTAAAAAAGGATTGCTCTGGTCGGCCGGCTTCGCTGCGATTACCTCCATCGCCTCTATTGGATTGCTCATTCTCGGAATTAATCCTCTTACACTGATAAAAACCCCCTTACCAAAGCAGGCCACGGATCTCGCCCTGCTTTTCATTGTTGGCGGAATAGTTGGTCCTGTGGCAGAAGAGTTCTTCTTTCGGGGAGTGCTCTATGGCTTCTTGAGGCGATGGGGGGTTATTGTGGCCCTTATTCTCAGCACCTTGATCTTTGTGTTGTGCCACCCCATTGGTCATGCAATCCCCGTCACCCATCTGGTCGGGGGTCTTCTCTTTGCTTTGGCCTATGAGTTCGGCGGCAGCCTAATGGTTCCCATCACCATCCATACCCTGGGCAACCTCGCCATCTTCTCGATTTCCTTGCTATTCTAGGTCTAGTCTGAAAGATGCAAAACACCTCCTCCAACTTAAGATCCTATAAACTGCAGAATATCGAACAAGGAATTTGGAATATGGAAGTGATCACTTCATGATTCTGCGGTTCCTTGTTCTGCTGTTCGATATTCTTTGGTGGGATCTGTCCTCTGTCCTGTGTCTTCTGTCATCTGTCATCTGTCTTCTGTCGTCTGTCCTCTGTCCTCTGTCGTCTAACCCTCTCCTTTACCAAATCAGAAATCCGCAATTATCTCTCTATGCTCTATGCCCTATGCTTCAAGCCATTACGCGATCGTACTCTCCTAAATTAGTCGGATTTCTGCGTCAAATGGTACATCCTAGCTAAGAACGGCAACCTGCCTCGGCAAATCTACCAAAAGCAAGTGATTGAAATTACTACAACTTAATTCTAATTGCATGAAATTCCAGGTGAGAAGATCCAAGCATTTGATCGCGGGAAATTGCGGCATAGTGTTTGCAAGATAGGGTATCGAAATTAAAGGTAGAAAATTAGTATTTACCAGCGGAGAGTTTCATTTTTCAGTCTATTTACAACTTGGGGCTACCAGTTCGCTCTGGGGGGAAGGACAACTGTATCTTCCGGGCTTGTGACTGCTAGCAGAGGAGCGCTTTTCTTTCGATGTTGGTAACCACTTTGCCAGCTGATTGAAAAAGAACTTGGATGGTTAGCCATGGCAAAATATGACATAAGCATTAGAGATTATTCGAGAATCATCCGCAAACGTCGGAATATTGTCATCTTTGCGGTCATACTCTGTACCATCTCCAGTTATCTCTTCGCCTTATTTGCATCTCCAGAGCCCAGTTACCAGTCTACCTCTGCCGTCAAAGTAGAGCGGGTCACAGATCTCACCACCTTACTGTATGGCAGGGTCTCTTGGACCTTGTGGAATAACGTCACCACCCAGGCGGTGGTTATCACCAGCTTTCCCATAATGGAAGGTACCGCCAAAAAAATGGGGCTCATCCCCGAAAATATCCCTTCAGCAGAGGTCCGCAACACTGAAAGGTATCTACGAGTAGTTACCTCCCTTAAATCCAAGGTCGAGACAGAACGGGAAGCTGAAACCAACATCATCAACATCACCGCTACGGCCGCAACTCCCAAAGAAGCTGCACTTATTGCCAACACTGTTGCTGAAGTCTACCATCAGGCCAACGTGGAAGAGCGAAACAAAAAAGTGCGAGAAACCAGGGAGTTTATCGAGAAGCAGCTGGAAGTAGTGGAAGGGCGCCTTCAGGAAGCTGAACAGAATCTTCGCACTTTTGAAGAAACCACTAATCTGGTCTCCATCGACGCCCAGACCGCAACTATCCTCAATCGCTTGAGCAACCTAGAAACAGAATTTGCCCAGATACAGCAAAAGCGGAGTGTGGTGCATAGATTGCTAAAATCAGTTGAAGAGGTCAGGCAGGGTAGGTACCTCGCTGCCAAGGCATTCTTTATTGAGGATCCTCCCCCGGAACTCGCCAAACTGATAGCCAAGCTTAGAGATCTTAGTTTGCGGCGCAAGCTTCTGCTCAACGACTACACAGGTGAACACCCCCAAGTAGAGGAAACGAATGCCGAACTGCGAGACGTCCTCTCTGAGATAGACAATGAGTTGAAATCCATGCTGACCACCCTTAATGAGCGGCGACAGGACCTGGTGGTTCGTCTTGCCGCCACCAGGGCAGAGACTAAGTCCATTCCTGAAAGTTCCCTCATTTTGGCGAGGCTCCACCGCGAGGTGGATGTCAATGCAGATTTGCTCACCCAACTCAAATCCAAATATCAGGAAGTGATGATTCAGGAGTCCGGGCTCATTGAAGAGGTCAAAATCATCAAGCCGGCCCTCGAGCCCGGCCAACCCGTCAATATGCCCAGCACTCTGATGAACACAGTCACCGGAGCGGTAATCGGTTTGGTTATCGGATTAGTCCTAGCCCTTATTGTAGAGACCATGGACACCTCTTTGGGCACCATAGAGGATGTGGAGGAGATCCTGGGAGTGCCGGTCCTTGGGGTTATCCCGGCTGTTGATGAATTCTCCACCAGAGAAAAGGGGCAAGACGGAGCCAAATTGAAAAACCAGCCATTGGTAACCCACTTTGCCCCGCGCTCCCCCGTATCAGAAGCTTACCGGTCTTTGAGGACCAATCTGCAATTTATCTGGAAGGAACGGGAGGCAAAAGCTTGTCTTGTAACCAGCTCGTCTCTCCAGGAGGGTAAAACCTACAATGTGGTCAACCTCAGCCTGAGTCTCGCCCAATCTGGAGAAAGAGTGCTCCTCATCGATGCTGATCTCCGCAGGCCTGCAGCCCATAATATGTTCGGCCTCAGAAGGCAACCGGGTCTAACAGATTACATAGTGGGAATCAGCGACTCGAGATCTGCTGGAACCGATGAGTTCGAACTGGAAGCGGCGGGTCTGCCCGAATTCCACCCCCTCAATGGTAATTGGAAAAACATAACCAACACCATCATAGATGTGATGCTCGGCGAGTTCGAATTTGATGAAATTCTCAAAACTCCGGGAATGGATAATTTGCACATTATCAGTGCCGGCCAAGGGCTGCTCAACCCTGCGGAAATTCTTCGCTCACCCAGGTTTAAAGAGTTCTTGCACGAAGTGAGGGAACACTACGACGTTATCATCGTAGACACGCCACCGGTGCTGCCCGTGGCTGACGCATTCGAGGTGGCTCCTGAAGTGGATGGGGTTATCCTGGTATACGAGGTGGGTCGCATCGGCCGGGGAATTCTGCATCGAGCCAAAGTGCAATTGGAAAACGTGAATAGCAATGTCCTGGGGGTAATCCTCAATAATGTTAAGCCAGATGTGGCCCCGGATTTCTATCGTTACCGCACCGATTATTACTATGGGGACAAGAGTGACAAGGAGACCTCAGCACCATCCTCCCGCTGGCAACACGCCATTAGCCAGGGAGTAGACGGAATACGCACTATCCTCAGTAAGATGCGCCTGAAG
>JAJDNB010000084.1 GCA_022340905.1 Deltaproteobacteria bacterium
TCGGCTAAGTTGGCCCCACATCTGGTTGGCCCCATAGCCATTGCCGCCTATTCATATATGGCACTGGTGCCGGTCATTCAACCGCCCATAATGAGGCTGCTTACGAGCCGGAAAGAACGCTTAATAAGAATGAGTGATCCACGGGAAGTAAGCTCGCAGGAAAAAATTTTATTTCCCATCGTGGGATTTCTCCTGTGCTGTTTCTTGGCACCAGCAGCCCTCCCATTGCTAGCCATGCTTTTTTTCGGTAATCTCCTAAAGGAATGTCTGGTTACTGACCGTTTGGCGAAGACTGCCCGTACCGCCGTGGTGGATACAGTAACCATCGTTCTCGGTTTGACCGTGGGCGCCAGTACCCAGGCTGACGTATTTCTCACTGAGAAGTCCATCGGAATCTTCATTCTCGGTGCTTGTTCATTCATGGTGGCTACCGCGGGCGGCGTAATTTTTGCCAAAGTAATGAACCTTTTTAGCCGTGACAAGATTAACCCTCTCCTTGGTGCCGCCGGGGTATCAGCGGTGCCGGATTCGGCCAGGGTAGTGCAGATGGTAGGTAATAGGGAAGATCCGAGTAACTACTTGCTCATGCATGCCATGGCACCCAATGTGGCGGGGGTAATCGGTTCGGCCATTGCAGCTGGGGTGCTCTGGAGCTTTATTGGCTGATAAATTAAGAAGACATCCTTGGAAAGTTACCTCAGTCGGCGACGAGGTAGATTCTATCTGCTCTCGTTGCAAAGAGGAGACTATCCATCGCGTTGTGGCTATGGTGGGGGAGAATATCCATCTGGTAATATGTACTCGTTGCAACAGTCAGCATCGATATCGCCCCTCGCTGGCGACCATGAGAGAGAAAACTCCTCTGCCGTCCAAACGTCAGGCAAGGATCATAAAAAAGCTGGAAAAAACTAAAACTTCTCAGTCGCACACCCCCCTCAGAGATTGGCTGAATTTAAGAGAAACTCTCGCCGGGGAGAATCCCTCGAAATACAATCCAACTGAAAATTACAGGGAAAAGCAGGTGCTTGCCCATCCCAGCTTCGGGCTCGGCTTCGTCCGCAGGGTCGTTGGTGCTTCCAAGATTGAAGTCGTCTTCGAACACGAGGTGAAAATTCTGGTGATGAATCGGGCCAAGTCAGGTCAAGAGTGAATTAAGCAATTCACTCTTGACCAGTAGGCAGCAGCCAGCTAGCAGCTGGCAGAAGTAATTTATCATCGGCTGCCTGCTGTCACCTGTCTGCTGCTAGCTCCTCTTGGGTTGGCCAGGAAATGACGAAAGGAACGACTGCTGTAAGGTTTAGCACGGCAAGCATAAAGAGGCTCTGCAAAATCCCCACCCCAGGAATAAAAACTAGTCCCACCAAGAGACACCCCAGAAAGGATCCCAAGAGGTCCACCCCGTAGATCAAACCTGCAACCGTACCAACCCGGTTTTGCCCTTCTAACAACAAGCGATTGGCGAGAGGGAAATGGGTCCCTCCTATAAAGCCGGCGAGGAGACACAGAAGAGAAAAAGCTTCTTTATAGAGGAAATTGTTGTAGTTTACGGGTGGAAGGTTGTGGAAATGAATGAAGACAAAACCCAAAGCCAAGCAAAAGCAGGCCAGGATGATTTGAAAGGTAATCAGCGTCTTGAGTTTCCTCGCCCCATTCTTTGGAAAATAAGAAAAAGTATAACTTCCCCCAGCGAGCCCAACCATAAAAAGCGCCAGAAGCAGGCCAATTTTATAGTAGAGGTAACCAAAGAATACCTGAAATGCCAAGACAATGAGAATTTCGAGAGAGATTCCTGTAAGACCAAAAAAGGCAACTCCATAGAGCACCCGAATAGTAGGTGGCCGTGATAAGCGGGAGTTGAAACGCTCCCTAAGACTCATGACAGTAACCAGGGCAAAAAGGAACACAATGGCAATCCAAATAGTGCGCTTACTAAAAAAGGTTAAGATTTTACCCATGGCCTGGGAATAGTGAGAACTCATCATGAGCCTGTTATAGGCATAGGCCTTGAGATTCAGATCGCTGTTGACCCCAGTTTCAGTCGCCTGATCAATCATGGCGGCAAATGTTTCCTGCTGAAGAGGCGAAAGATCCCAGAGTATGTAATGGTCCTGCACATAAAGGAGCTGCAAATGCCGCTGCTGAATTCTTTCTACTAAAGTTTCCGGATTCCTAATGAGGGTGGAGTGGGACTTTGCACAAAAAAAGCGAGCGGTCTGCCCCGGAAAAATTACCACTTCGGGAAAAACACTCAGAGCGGTTTGGCGGAGCAGCTTCAAATATTTTGCCTGAAAGGGACCCAGCGCAGTTTCGGAAGCACTGACAGAAAAGGAAAATACTCCACCGGGGTGCATCTTGCTGGCAGCCAAACGGAAGAAATCTTCGCTGTAAAATCTGTTTATTTGTGCGGTAAATGGCTCAGGGAGATTGATCAGAATGACGTCGTAAAGCTTCGATGTTTGGGCCAGATATAGTCGACCGTCTTGGGTGTGGACCACGACCCGCGGATCTTCCAAAGCCGCAGTAACCTGCGCCGGCAAAAGAGCCTTTCCCAGCTCAATGAGCCTGGGATCCAATTCTAGGTAGTCAACGTGGCGAACACTTGGGTGCTGGAGTAATTGACCAAGAGATTCAGAGACCCCCCCTCCTATGAGAAGAACAGACTTTGGCTCAGGATGCTGGAGCATGGCATAGTGGACCGCCTCTTCGGCGCTTAATCGGTCTGGTACCGCAAAGTTCCATAGACCAGTTTCAAAGAAGGAAATCTGTTTTTCTTTCTCCACTACAGCTATGTGGCCAAAAATGGTTTCCTCTGAGGCAATAAGGTGAAAACCAGGCCACTGCCACTGATGGCTAATCTTGTCCAAATTAAAACTTTCCTTTTGAACTATTAAAAGAACGACAAAAGAAAGAAGAAAGACTGGATAGTAAATCCAAGGGCGACGACTGCTCTCCCGGGTAAGGGCGAAACCTGAAATGCAAAGCAGTAAGGCTATTGCAGCACATATTTGTATGGCATTGAGGTGATGAATGAGTAAGAGGGTAAAGATTAGCCCACCAATGCCGGCTCCAAGCCCTTCTAGGAAGTAGACCAAGCCGGGAGATCTCGTCCAGCGAGGAATCAGCTTGGCCAACAGTGAGCAGGCGAGGCTGAATAAAGATCCAGAAATAAGACAGAAGGGAGCGAGAGTGAGGAAAGAAATGGCGAGCATCTGCCCCAGAGTGACCAGCTCTCCGGCTCCGAGTCGGAACACGAGACGGGCACTGCGGATGAGAAAAATAGTTGCTGTTAGTGTGAGACCGCTGCAGCACTGGAGGTACCCGAAGGAAGATTGCGTAGCCCAGCTATATTGCGAGATCTTCCCACCAAGCAGACTGCCAAGGGCCGTCCAAAAAAGCCAGGCACCAAGAACAATAGCCACTGCCAGTTCACTGCCGGAGTATACGGTTAATAACTCCCGCAAAACGATAATCTGGCCCATGGTGGCCGCAAAACCAATGAGTAAGAAAGCACTTACCGTAGTGAGCTTCATGGTTTCATGAATACACTATTTCTGGCGGGCATTCCAAGGATTTCCTATGAGCGGATTGCACCAGGCTTCCAAATCTTTAGTGATACTCCATTTTCGTTCTCAACCCTCCTGATCCACACAATGACCGACCTTACTTTTAAAGGATCTCATAGGACTTACTTTCTTATTGACAAAAGAGTTGGCTCAGGATACTATCGCAAGTTATTCGCAATAAGGATTGCCATGAAAAACGAGATCGACGTCTTTAGAGAATTTATTCGCAACAAGGGCTTGAGAAATACGGTTGAGCGCGAACAGGTGGTCAAGGCTGTCTTTTCCATACATCGCCACTTTGACGTGGAAGAGCTTTATTTGTTGATCCGTAACCAGAACGACAAGATCTCGAAGGCCACGGTGTATCGGACTATCCCCCTACTACTTGAGAGCGGTCTCATTCAAGAAGCCTACTTTGAAGATGGTCATCTCCATTATGAACACATTTATGGACATGAGCACCACTGCCACCTGCGCTGCGTGGATTGCGGCAAGGTGGTGGAGTTCACCGAGGAAGCTGTAAGGGAAGTTGAGCAGAAGGTTGGAGAGCATTACGAATTCATTGTGACTGGACACAAAATGGAAGTGTACGGTTATTGTGCAAAATGCAAGGTTCATCAGTGATTTTTTTCTAGGTGAATCGAGGAGAGACAGGAAGGCCCATGGAAAGGCTGCATCAATACGAAAAAGAAGAATTCATCACCATCTGTAAAGAGCACGGACTCAACTACAGTGATAAGCGGTTGCTGGTACTCGAGGAATTTCTGCGGACAGTCGAGCACCTCACAGTTACGTCCCTCCAAGATAGAGTTGAAGCTGAAGGGCACCGATTGGACCGTGATTTTATCGCCGAGACTTTGGATCTCCTTTGCAAATATGGTTATGCTTACAAGAAGGAATTCGAAGGCCAGGAAGTCCAGTACGAGCATCGACACGTTGGTTGGCATCATGACCATCTGATTTGTGCCGAGTGCGGCAAGATTCAAGAATTCCACGATTCTGAAATTGAAATATTGCAGAGGCAGATCGCAGTGAATAGGAATTTTACCTTGCTCCACCACAAAATGGAGCTTTATGGCGTCTGTGGGGATTGCAGAAAGCAAAGGCGACCAGTTATGCCGTTGTCTTTTGTACTTCCAGAGGAAAAAGTTGTCATAGACAGATTAGTGGGCGGCAGTAGGATGCAGCAAAGACTGGCTGACATGGGTCTCACGCCTGGAACAGCTATAGAGGTTATCAAGTCGAGTGGCCCCGGCCCATTAATTGTCGCCTTTCGAGGTAGCAGAATAGCTTTGGGGCGCGGCCTTAGCAATAAAGTGCTAGTCTCGGAGAATAGCGGTCCTACCAGTGAAACTGACTGAGGAATTCCACTCAGACCGGTTCCCAGTTAGAATTTTTTTCTTTGGTCAACAATGACGAGAGTTTGGCAAGAGACTTTACTCGCCGGCTCTGGAGAAATGTCGATGACTCCCTTGAGTGAGTTCAAAGAGGGCGAACGAGGCGTGATTGCCAAAGTGAACGGCAGGGGGAGGTTTCGCAAGCGCCTTCAGGAGATGGGTTTTATAAAGGGGGCGGAAGTTTTGGTGGAAAAATATGCTCCGCTGCGAGATCCCATGGAGTTGGTATTGAAGGGTTACCATGTTTCCTTACGGGTTGAAGAGGCCGCCCAGATAATGATGGAGAAACTGGAGAATAGGTGAAGCAGGAAAATATTACCATTGCCCTCACCGGAAATCCTAACTCCGGAAAGACCACCATGTTCAATAATCTCACCGGCACGCGTCAGCATGTAGGGAACTGGCCTGGGGTTACGGTGGAAAAAAAGGTAGGAACCGTAGTTCATAACGGCTATCGGTTGCGAGTCGTCGACCTCCCGGGTACTTACAGTTTAACCGCGTATTCCATCGAAGAGATAGTTGCCCGCCGCTTCCTGGTGGATGAGCGGCCAGATGTGGTGGTCGATATTGTCGATGCGTCCAATCTAGAGCGAAACCTCTATCTCGCCACCCAACTTATAGAACTGGGGGTCAAATTGATCCTGGTACTTAATATGGCTGATGTAGCGCAGTCCCGGGGACATCAGATCGATGCTGCCAGCCTGGGTAAATTACTAGGCGTGCCGGTGGTATTCACTGTTGGCAGCAAAAACGTGGGAACAAAAGACTTACTGGACAGAGTTTTAGAGGTGGTCGAGGATCGGGCCACGGTGAGTCGGCACATCCACATTTCCTATGGCCATGAACTGGAAAAGGAGATCAAGAATATCCAGGACGTTATCTGGCAGGACTCCTCGATAGGGGAGCGTTTTTCAACCCGCTGGTTAGCCGTGAAGCTGTTGGAAAATGACACGGCTGTTCAGGACAGAGTCAAGTCATTTGCAACAATAGGAGAGCAAATCCTCGCCCAAGCGGAGGCAAGCCGTGAGCGGTTGACTGAGTTTTATCAGGACGACCCCGAGATGATACTTACCGATCAGCGCTATGGCTTTATCAGTGGCGCTCTCAAGGAGGTTCTCAAGGTCACGGCAAAGAGCAAGATCGATCTGTCCAGACAAGTCGATCTGATACTAACTAACAGAATTCTAGGCTTTCCCATATTCATCTTTTTTATCTGGGCCATGTTTCAGGTGACCTTCACCCTAGGCGCTTACCCCATGGAGTGGATTGATGCGGGAGTGGGCTGGCTAGGGGGTTTGACCGCCAGCCTGATGCCGCCTGGATTGTTAAGAGATTTGTTAGTTAATGGGGTGATCGCCGGGGTGGGAAGTGTGGCCATCTTCTTGCCCAACATTATGTTGCTATTTTTCTGTATCGCCCTGTTCGAGGATACTGGCTACTTGGCCAGAGCAGCGTTTATTATGGACAGGGTGATGCACCTAATTGGCCTCCATGGTAAATCTTTCATCCCTTTACTTATGGGTTTTGGATGCAATGCTCCGGCCATTATGGCGGCGCGAACCCTGGAGAGTGAGCGCGATCGCATCCTCACCATTTTGATCAATCCGCTGATGAGTTGTTCGGCACGGTTGCCAGTATATGTGCTTCTGGCAGGAACGTTTTTTGGCGCCAGTGCAGGCAATGTCATTTTTAGTATATACGGACTTGGCATTGCCCTAGCCATAGCAATGGGGAAATTATTCCGGGTGACTCTCTTTAGGGGGGAAACTGCTCCTTTCGTCATGGAGCTTCCTCCATACCGGGTACCAACACTGAAGAGCCTTCTCATTCACATGTGGGACCGGAGCAAGATTTTTCTGAGAAAGATGGGTGGAGTGATTCTGGTTGGTTCCGTTGTCATCTGGGTTTTAGGAGCTTTTCCCAGACCCTCAGAATTTCCTCGAGACTATGGGGTGGATAAAGATGCGGTGAGCAACACCCAGGCCAAAGAGGTGACCCTGGGAAGTTTGGAACAGGGGGACAAGTCGCAAGAGTTAACGGCAGCACACAAAGGCAATGTTCAAGCGGAGGCTTCGGCCAGATTAAGCCAAAGCTACCTCGGCCGGCTGGGGCAGGCGATTCAACCGGTATTTGATCCCCTTGGTTTTGACTGGCGCACCAGTGTGGCAGTAGTCACGGGTTTTGTGGCAAAAGAGATTGTGGTAAGCACCCTCGGGGTATTGCATGCCGCCGGGGCGGACGCCAATGAAGAAAGCGAAGCCTTACGCCGCGCCTTGCGCGCTTCGGGCATGACCCCCCTGGGCGCATACACCCTAATGGCTTTCGTGCTCATTTACGTTCCCTGCTTGGCCACAGTGGCAGTTATCTCTAGGGAGACGAATTCCTGGAAATGGGCAGCCTTCAGCATTGCGTATTCGTTGGCTTTGGCATGGGTGGTGTCGTTCCTGATATATCATGGGGGTAAACTACTCGGGTTATGAGCATAGCGCATAGTGCATAGAGCATAGAGTAAAATAATAATTTTGAATTTTGGAGTTCAAAATCCGAAATCCGCAATCCGAAATAATCCGGATTCCGACTACTGGTTTTTTGTTATGGCAATGAAAGATTATCAAGTAAAAAGAATGTTCGAGAGCATTGCCTTCTCCTATGACTTCCAGAACAGCTTTCTATCGTTGAGGAGAGATACATATTGGCGGCGAGTTATGGCCCAGTGTCTTCACTTGCCGGGAGAAGCTTCTGTACTAGACATGGCCACTGGTACGGGTGAAGTGGCAGTAGAAATCTGCAGGCACCACCCCAGGGCAAAGGTGATTGGAGTGGATTTCTCTCCCAAGATGCTCACCGTAGGCCGGGAAAAGAAAAAGTTCAAAAAGTTCGCTAGCCGCATCCACTTGAGTCTGGGCGATGGCCGCCAGCTGCCCTTTCAGAGCGGTTCCTTTGAGGCCGCCACGATCGCATTTGGGATCAGAAATATCGAGGAGAGAGAGCAAGCGCTGAGAGAGTTCTATAGAGTGCTCAAGCCAGGTGGTCAACTCCTTATCATGGAGTTCGACATCCCTAACGATCCTTTACTGGGGGGTATATATCGGCTTTACTTTGACTACTTATTGCCACCTTTGGGCAACTTGCTCTCCCGGACAAATTATGCATACAGTTATCTGGCCACTTCGGTACATGACTTCCCCACGGAACGGGAATTCTTGCAGGAGATTGGCAGAGCCGGATTCGTTTCACCGGGGGTAAAAAGACTCACGTACGGGGTTGCCAAGATTTTCCGAGGAATCAAACACGCTAGGAGTTAGACATTCGCAAAAGTTGGTGTAGGTAAGGAGGATTTTGTAAAGAGGCAAAGTTGCCCCTTGAAGTCATTTGCCTTCGGCGTCATTCGGGCTGGCGCCCGTCATTTATGGTCATTTGTTGGTATGTGATCTATTTATTCTGTTTCACATTATCACCAATCATAATGACCTAGGAACGACACATGGCAGCGAAGCGTAATGACGGCCACTTTAGTGGCCTAATGACAGCGTAGCGTAGTGACCCAATGACTAACATTGTGGACTATGCCCTATGCTCCTTGCTTATCGCAACGGACAACTGACTACGGACGTCACTAGGTGATGCATGAAAGTTAACTGGGCGGAAAGACTTTGGGTGAATAGCCCATTGCGATTCTTGATCCAACAGAGGGAAACCCGTTTTTTTAGAAGATTGAGAAAGCTCGAGCCCGGGACTAGATGTCTGGAGATTGGCTGTGGTCACGGTGCGGGTGCGAGAATTATTCTTGATATCTTTCAGCCCGCCCGCCTGGATGGGCTCGACGTTGACCCATTCATGATCAGATTGGCCTCAAGACGGCAGAGGAAAGGGAGAGGGGGCCAGCTTCGTTTTCTGGTGGGCGACGCCCAGAATCTTCCCTATGTAAACGGCAGGTTGGATGCTGTGTTCAATTTTGGCATTATTCACCACCTAGAAAATTGGCGACAAGGCATACGTGAGGTTGCTCGGGTGCTTAAAAGTGGGGGCGGATTCTATTTCGAGGAGATCTACCCTCCCCTTTACGCCAATGCAATCACCCGTATAATGCTCGAGCATCCCACTGAGAACCGTTTCCACGGGCCCGAGTACCGAGCTGCACTGCAAAGGGAAGGCCTGAGGCTGCTGCCGGGCTATAAGGAGTCACGCTTCGCCATTCTGGGAGTAGCAGTCAAGGAGTGAGCTGGCAGCAAGCAGCTGCAGGCACCGTTATTAGTTGTTGGTTATAAGTTATTAGGGTACTAATATTTAGAATTGCCGACTAAAAATTGAGGCTTGAATTTTCGAAGAAACCAAATAACGTATAACTAATAACGTATAACGTTATAGGCCCTGCACCTTAAGACCCTATCGCTGAGAACTGAAGGTTGGTTGCTGACAAAAGGAGTTAAGATTGAGTGCTGGTAAGCTGAAAGATCTAATGCCGAAAAACCCTCGTTACTATGATGATTTGCCCGGAAAGCTAAAGGACAAACTGGCCAAGGTGTACGAAATATTGCAGGATGTGCCCTATTTAAATAAACAGCACTTTGATAAATGGCAGGAGCGTTTTTGCTATTCTCCAGAACCTGAGCGTGAGATCGCCATATGGGAGTGGTTAGCCAAAGAGTACGAAGAACAAACCGCCAAGGTGGAAGACCAGCGAGAAAAGAATCGTGTTTTCAAGAGGCTATTATCAAAATCAATTGATTACGAACCTTTGGGTGTGAGGAAGTTGCCCGAATAAGCAGAGGGCATTCTCAAGGTCATTTGCCTTCGGCTTCACTTGGGCTAGCGCCCGTCATTTAGTCATTATGTCCTAACAATAAATCACCACCTAATGACAGCGTAGCGTAGTGACCAAGCAACACACATTCGTCACTCTGGCTTTGGCACCTTCTCCTGATCCCTCTCTTTCTGCCGCGCCTCGGCGATTTGCTGTTGCGCTTTCCAGGCGGGACAGTATTTTCCATGCCAGACCATAACCTTGCCAACAAGGGTTTCTGGATGAGCCCGCGCATAATTGCAGAGGGGGCAATTGTCACAAACCTTCCCCAAAGTCCGTTGCAGACGGTTCATTGTTAATACCTCATAAGGAGTCAGAATATAGGAGCCAGAAGAAAGAGAGCAGAAGTCGGAGATCAGAGGCCGGAGGTCAGCTCACTGGGCACTGAAAAGCGGGCAGCGGACAGCGAATAACTCTTATCACCAACGCAAAATTGCTGCCTGATGCCAGCTGCTAACTGCCAGCTGCCAGCTGTCTTTCTCTATGCCCCATGCTCCATGCGGCTCACGAAGGGAGTCCATTTTTCCCTTGACAATGTGAAAAGTTTATCATAATATTTCGCTATCTCCTGCCTAAAAGGGGGATCTTTCCAAGCACGACTGCTTCAATCTGGCGGTTGTTCTTTCCCAGTCATTGCTGCAATTTCGAGTTGATGCGAGCGTGAGATTGTAATGTTGGGCTGAACCCTGTGCTCTAGTTGCTATTGTTGATCCACGAGTTACAAGCTGAGGAAGATCCCCCTTTTTTTCTCATATATCATCTCTCCGAGGCATCCAACCTGCAGTCTACCAACCTTTAGACTCCTCTTGTCTGGTTACCTCTTAGATGTGAGTCACGCACAGGGCATAGGGCAGATGATTGCGGATTTAAGATTGTCGATTGCGAATTATAAATTCGAAACTGTCCTTCGGACTCCCACCCTCCGGGCGGGTTCCCGGTTTCGCAATTCGAATTTCGCCCTCTGCTCCATGCTCTATGCTTTTTCCTACGGATGGCTTAATGGCGGGTTCGGCGATTATTTCTGTTGTTGAACCGACCACTTTGCAAAGGGCCGGGTCCATTTGTGAGGACAGCGGAAACGACATCTGTGCCAAAATAGCGGTTCACCTCTTCAATCATATTGCGATGGGGTTTCACTCTGAATCTGTCACTCAACTTTATCACGGTTTCGCATTTTTCATCGCTGCAGAGATGGATGTAAGCTTTGCAGTCACCTTTATGCCTTTCCAAAATAGCCTTGAGATCCTCTAGATTATCCTTATTGACTTTATCAAGCGGCAATTTTACTTGGATGGCCTGGGTGAAATGCTCTTTGGCTTCCAGGAGCGTAAGAAAGCGTTGGGCTATTACCTTGGCTCCCTTGTCTTCTTGCTGTAAGGTGCCCACAATGAGTAAGGGTTCATCCACTTCAAGAAGATGGAGACTGTCTTTATAGATGTCGGCAAAAATGACCACTTCCACTGTACCTTGCCGATCTTCTAAAGTTAGAAAGGCCATGCGATCTCCCTTTTTGGTTGTAATTTCTTTGAGATCAGCGTTGAGACCGCAGAGCATGACCTGGGTTCCTTCAGTCTTTTCTGTCAGACTGGCCGTGTCCACAATGGCAAAGGATTTTATCTCTTTTTCATAAGTGTCAAGGGGATGCCCGCTAAAGTAAAAACCCAGGGCCTCTTTCTCCACGGCAAGTTTTTGCCGGTGATGCCACTCGGGAATATTGGGCAGGGGAGGCTCGGAGCCCCGCTGCTGTCCGGCAAAGGTGCCGAACATGCTAATTTGGCCGCTGAGCCTGTCTTTTTGAATAGTCTGGGCCATCTCCATGGCGTCTTCAAGGGCAGCCATGGCCTGACTCCTTACAGGGTGAAGAGAATCAAAAGCGCCGCATTTGACAAGGCTTTCCACCACGCGCCGGTTGACCCTTTGCAGATCCACCCTCTCGGAGAATTCATACAGCGATGCAAAATTGCCTCCATCCAAGCGGGCTTCCATTATGGAATCGACTGCACCGCTGCCCACGTTCTTAACTGCACCAAGGCCAAAACGAATGGTCTTGCCCACCACGGTAAATTCCCAGTAGCTCAGATTAACATCGGGAGGAAGAATCTCTAATCCTTTTTCCCGACATTCATTGATGAGTTTAACCAGGCTGTCTGTGTTGCTGAGGAAACTGTTGAGCAGTGATGCCATGTATTCCAGAGGATGGTGAGCTTTGAGGTAAGCGGTCTGGTACGAGATGAGCGCATAGGCAGCACTGTGAGATTTGTTGAACCCGTAGCCGGCAAATTTTTCCATGAGATCAAATATGTGAGCCGCCTTTTTGAGATCAATCCCGTTTTCCTTTGCTCCACCTAGGAATCGATCGCGCTGGGCTGCCATGACCTCCGGAATCTTCTTGCCCATGGCTCGCCGAAGAATATCGGCTTCACCGAGACTATAGTTTGCCAAGACGCTGGCAATTTCCATTACCTGTTCCTGGTAGAGAATTACCCCGTACGTTTCCTGGAGAATTTCACGAAGCTCTTCCAGCTCATACTTAATCTGGATCTTGCCGTGTTTTCCATTGATAAAGTCGTCCACCATGCCGCTTTCCAGAGGACCAGGCCGATATATGGCTACCAGTGCGGTAATGTCATTGAAATTTTCTGGCCGTAACCGGACTACGAGATCACGCATACCCGAGCTTTCCAATTGGAAAACCCCAGTGGTATCTCCCCTGCAAAGGAGTTCGTAGGTTTTGGGATCGTCCAGTGGCAGATCGCGCATGTTCAGATCGATGCCGTGATTCTTATTTATAAGTTTTACTGCCTTGTCAATTACGGTCAGATTGCGCAGTCCCAGGAAGTCGAACTTGATGAGCCCCGCCTTTTCCACGTATTTCATGGGGAACTGGGTCACCACTTCACCCTTGGAACCTTTGTAGAGAGGCATGTACTCCACAATGGGTTTGTCGGAGATCACTACACCAGCGGCATGGGTAGATGCATGTCGGGTCAGCCCCTCGAGCGCAAAGGCTACGTCGAAAAGCTCCTGAAGGGCATGATCTTTACGTAGCTCCTGAAGACGGGGTTCGATCTTGAATGCTTTTTTCAGGGTCATATTTATAGCTGGAGGGATAAGCTTGGCTATCTTGTCCACATCACCATAAGCCATGCCGAGAGCGCGGCCGACGTCACGAATGACGGCACGTGCCTGCATGGTTCCAAAAGTGGTAATCTGAGCGACCCTGTCCTTGCCGTAGCGATCTGAAACGTAATGGAGTACCTGATCCCGGCCGTTCATACAAAAATCAACATCGATGTCCGGTAAACTCAGCCGTTCGACGTTGAGAAACCGCTCGAAAATCAGACCATGTTCAATGGGATCGATATCAGTAATGCCAAGGCTGTAAGCAACAAGGCTGCCCGCTGCAGATCCCCTGCCTGGACCGACTGGTATTGATTTTTCTTTGGCAAAGTTGACGAAGTCGGCAACGATGAGAAAATAGGTGCTAAATCCCATCTGCTGAATTACCGAGATCTCGTGTGCCAATCGGCGACGATACTTTTCCACCAGCTCGGGCCCAAAGTCTGGACGTCTCTTTCTCAAGTCTTTGAGCCTCTCTTCAAAGAGCTTCATCGTCTGATTTTCAAAACGGGACTCTTCCGACTCACCCGGATCAAGCGGAAAATGGGGAAAATGCGGTTCATCCAGTCTTAGACTGACCTGGCAGCGCTCGGCAATTTCCAGGGTATTTCTCAGGGCTTTTGGCACCGTACCGAAGGTCGCCCACATCTGTTCCGGAGATTTAAAAAAAAGTTCACTCGTGGAAAAACGCATTCGCTTTTCCTCGAGAACGGTCTTTCCCGTTTGGATGCAAAGGAGGACATCGTGAGCCTTGGCGTCCTCAGCTCTCAAATAATGGCAATCATTCGTGGCAACTAGTGGGATGTCAGTTTTTTTACTCAGGTGAATGAGGTCGCGATTAACGATCTCCTGTTCGGCAGTTCCTGTGGCTTGCAGTTCTAAATAAAAATTTTCTTTGCCGAAGATGTCTCGATACTCTAAGGCGGCCTTTTCGGCGCGAGTGTAACTAGCAGCCAAAAGGTGTGATGCAACCTCTCCATGGAGGCAGGAGGAGAGGGCAATGAGCCCCTCATGATGTAAGGCAAGTAACTCTTTATCCACCCTGGGCTTGTAATAGAAGCCTTCAAAGTTGGCTAGGGTTAAGAGTTTGAGTAAGTTTCGATAACCGGTGTTGTTTTCAGCCAAAAGAACAATGTGGAAGGTTCGCCCCCCGGCCTCACTTCCACCTCGATCCTGGCGGCTTTGTGGCGCAACGTATACCTCGCATCCGATAATTGGCTTAATCCCAAGCCTGTTAGCCTTCACATAAAATTCCAGTACTCCATGCATGTTGCCGTGGTCAGTTATGGCCACAGCGGGCATACCGTACTCTTTGGCTGTCTGGAGCATGTCTTTTATGCGTATGGCGCCGTCGAGAAGGGAGTATTCGCTGTGGACGTGAAGATGGACGAATTCCTTAGGCATAGGAGTAGATCCTTAGCTTTGAAGCACGAAATGGATAAGGCTGACTGACCTGAGATGTGGGATGTGTGATATGGGAAGGAACAGAAAGAAATGTTTTATCCCACATCCCATATCTCAGATCTCACATCGTATGATACTTTTGTAGAAGATTTTCAGTACCTCGGAACTATGAGGTAGATTCTTCCTCTAGCTTCCGCTGCAGTTCTCCCACAGTAATTGGCTGAACAACGGCCTTGCCAATTTGAGAGATAAGGACGAAATGGCAAATGTTTCCGTGTATCTTTTTATCATTTTCCAAAGCGGACAACAGCGATTCTGAATGTATATCTTGAGGCAATTCGGTGGGCAATCCTAATCCCCGGATCAATTTTAAGGCCCGGTCCGCTTCATCTCGGTCGAGTCCAGCCCATTCTTGCGAAAATCGAATTGCCACGCCCATTCCGGCTGCCACCGATTCACCGTGAGTTAGCTTGTATTGCGAGGCGGCCTCAACAGCATGACCCAATGTGTGCCCAAAATTAAGGATGCGACGCAAGCCGCTTTCATGCTCATCGTGGCTCACCACTCGGCATTTCACTTCAGCTGCTTTAGCAATAATGGTTTCCAATACCTCATTATCATTCTCGAGCAGACAAGCCCTTTCCTCCTCCAGCAGAGAAAAGAGTTCAGCGTCTGCAATAAGAGCCGCTTTAATTGTCTCGGCAAATCCCTCCCGTCTGGTTTCGACCGGAAGAGAGACCAACACATCCGGATCAGATACCACCAGCAAAGGTTGATGGAAGGCGCCTAAGAGATTCTTGCCAGTGGGGAGATCGACACCCGTTTTCCCCCCAATGGAACTATCCACCTGAGCGAGCAGGGTTGTTGGAACTTGAATGTAGGGAATGCCACGCATATAAATGGCAGCGGCAAAGCCTGCAACGTCACCCACCACTCCGCCGCCAACGGCTATAAGGAGACTCTTCCGGTCAAAGCCTCTAGCGATTAGCTGCTCGCACAATTGGAGAACGATCCCCATATTTTTTGCACTTTCGCCAGGTGGAAAGGAAAGCAACTCGGAATGTATGTTGTGAGAGCTTAGATTGGCTTGAAGTTGTTCGGCCACAAGTGTTTTTACAAAATCGTCAGTTATCAGGCCATAGGAGGAAAAGTTGCCGATCCCTTTTATCTCCCTGTGGAGGTCATTAAGAATGCCTCGCCCCACCAGAACGTCATATGAGCGATCGGTTTCTGCTTTCAGCTCTAAACGAAGCCGTTGCATGGCTCGCTCACTTAGCTCGCCGCAAAGCACTAAGCTCACAGCGGTACATTTCTTATGTCAAGCTGCCTGCTGATCGCGGCTTTCGAGCAATCTCGCCCTCTGTTTGTCAGTCAAAATAGGAAGAATAGCCTCTACCATCTCAGTGAACTGCGAGGGCAATAACGCTTGCGGACCGTCACTTAATGCCATTTCAGGCTCATGATGGACTTCGACCATCAAACCGTGGGCGCCGGCAGCCACAGAAGCACGACTCATGGGGATTACCTGGTCGCGGCGGCCGCAAGCATGGCTAGGGTCGACTATGATTGGCAGATGTGTCTCTTTCTTCACTACCGGTATGGCACTGAGATCCAGAGTGTTGCGAGAATGGTCAGCGAATGTTCTGACCCCACGCTCGCATAAAATCACATCTGGATTTCCTTTGGCCATAATGTATTCAGCAGCCATAAGCCATTCTTGTATGGTAGCCGCCATGCCGCGCTTCAGAAGAACGGGTTTTTTGGCCTCGCCGGCCCGGTTGAGCAAGGAGAAGTTCTGCATATTTCGAGCACCGATCTGGATGATATCAGCGTATTCTTCTACAAGATCGCAGCGCTCGTGATCCAATGCTTCGGTAACAATGTACAAGCCGGTTTCATCTCGGACTTTGGCCAATATCTTTAGACCTTCCTCTCCAAGACCTTGAAAACTATAGGGTGAAGTCCGCGGCTTGTAAGCGCCTCCACGAAAAATACTCGCACCCTGGCTCTTGACCGCTTCAGCAATGGTGAGAGCTTGCGTCTCACTCTCCACGGCGCAAGGTCCAGCCACCAGGACGAAGTTGTCGCCGCCGATTGCCACGTCTCCGAGCTGAATAATGGTGTCCACCATATCGAACTCTCTACTTACCAGTTTGTAAGGCTTGGAGACGGGGATGCATTCTTTTACACCGGGCAAAAGGAGGAATGGGGCAGGATCAATCGGTCCTCGATTTTGCAGGATCCCTATGGCGGTGCGTTCTCCCCCCCTTATTTCTCGGGCCACATAGCCGTGTCGCTGGATGGCTGCCAAGACCTGATTTATTTCTTCTTCGGTGGCATAACTGCTCATAACCACCAGCATGTGACTCTCCTTTCCCAGGTTATCAAATGGAGCAAAAAGAAGGGTGACAGTCGAAAGTGCTCCGAGGTTTCCTTGCGCTTGAATCGTACCAGGTGGCAACTCCTACTAGCATAGACCCCTCATGCTGTCAATGTGTTTCCCATTGCGCTCACTGGGCTCGGCGCATAGCGCAGAGCGAAAAGGGCTAATCTCTGAAACGCTATGCGCTATGCGCTTCGCGCTCTGCGATTACGGGTGCAGCCCCCTGAGTAACATAGCCTCGGTTACGCGCTTTACCGCCACAATGTATGAGGCCATGCGCATGCTAACTTTTTCCTTCTGTGCCACCTCCCAAACTTCGCCAAAGGCACGATCCATAATGCCCTTCATTTTTGAATTAACCTCTTCCTCTGTCCAGAAATACCGTTCAAGCCCCTGGACCCACTCAAAATAAGATACGGTTACGCCTCCTGCATTAGCGAGTATATCAGGTAAATGGTGTTTGCCCTTCTCAAAAAGAACTTTATCAGCGGCAGGAGTTGTCGGGCCGTTTGCCCCCTCGGCAACTATGTCTGCCCTGATGCGGTCTGCGTTTTTCTGGGTAATTTGGTTTTCCATAGCGGCGGGTATGAGGATAGAGCAGTCAAGTTCCAGTAGCTCTTCGTTGGTGATCTTGTCAGCGCCTGGATATTCCGTTACAGAGCCAGTCTGCTCCTTGTGTTTTGCTAGAGCCCGAGGATCGAGGCCTTTAGGATTAAAAACCCCACCCTTGCTGTCGGAGACCGCAACGACTTTGGCACCAGCGTCGTGGATGATCTGGGCGGCGTGGTAGCCCACATTGCCGTATCCTTGGACGGCAATAATCTGGTCTTCCACCTTGCGGTTCAATTTCTGCAGCAGCGAATAAATTGTGAATACACAGCCGCGGCTGGTGGCTTCATTGCGGCCGAGAGAACCGCCAACTGCTATGGGCTTGCCGGTTACCACCCCGGGCTCGGCATAGCCCACAGACACACTGTAAGTATCCATGATCCAGGACATGATCTGGGGATTGGTGTAGACGTCCGGGGCCGGTATGTCTGTTTGGGGCCCGAAAACATTGATTAGTTCAGAAGTATACCTTCTGGTTAAACGTTGAAGCTCTGGCCTAGACATTATTTTAGGGTTGCAGGCAACTCCACCCTTTGCGCCGCCATATGGGATATTGACCACCGCACACTTCCAGGTCATCCACATGGATAGGGCGGTGGTTTCCTCCAGAGTGATATCAGGGTGGTAGCGAATGCCACCTTTGGCAGGTCCACGAGAAGTATTGTGGTGAACTCGATAGCCCTCAAAGACCTCCACCTCGCCGTTATCCAGACGGATGGGGACCGAGACGATGTAACTCCTTGCCGGTTTCTGGAGTCTTCTGTGAATGGAAGGATCTAAGTTGATACGTTCGGCGACCTGGTCAAGCTGTTGCACAGCAACGTCCAGGGCGTTGTCTTTGCCGCTCATGGTCACTCTCCTTTCCATAATTGGTACCGCGCTGAGCGCATGGCGCGTAGCGTTTTATCTGTAGAAGGTTATGCCACTGAATTATCCGGGCTATCTACCAAGGAGTCGATGCAGATTCTTTTCCTTCCAGGCCAGCATATGGTGATAATGTGGAAATTTTTCTTCGAACCGACGGAACCTTTTGGTGTGGGCCATTTGGCGGCCATTACGAGATTCTATTCCGAGATAGTGATGAAGCATTTCATGGTAAATGATGCCGGCAAGGACATATAGGGGGACATAGCTCCTGTCCAAAACCGGATTAATCCGGATCATCTTGGTCCTTTCCGAATAGCTCGCGAGTTTAATGGATTTTTGTCTGCGAACCGGCCTTCTGGCTCCCCAGGTTATATGGCAGTCTACTTTGTTGGCAAAGTAATCTTGATTGACCCGATCAAAAAGTTCCTTGAGGTTGAAGTATCTCCCCCGATGGCGGAGAACAACTCTGCGCGGTTTGGCAGGCGCTTTTCTGATTTTACTGTGGTGAGAAGCAACAAAACTTCGCAAAAGGGACGGTGCTCTCTTCTTGCGCCCAGTAATAAAACTCGCTAATGACCTCAAAACCGCTGCATCTGCCTCCAGGAACATGTGATGCAATCTCACACGGAAACCATTATTGGAATTCCTGATATGAATCATAGAGTGGACGTTGTCGGTAATGGTGAGCTGAATGGGTCTTCTTACCAACCGGAGGAGGGACTCTTCGAGGTCCGATAAAACTTTCCCATCAATATTCCTGGCGATGGAGCCCAAGATTGTTGCCCTTCCTCCCCTGAGAGTATTGGATGCACTTCTAGCAGAAAAGTGTATACAAATACCAGCACTAATTTCATTTAACCATAGACTATGTTTATCATTGACAAGATGGTGTGGGACGATAAGCTAGGATGTCCTGTTCTTCGAGAATCGGAACCCAGGAACCCACAATTCCTCAGAGACCTAATACATGGTCGCACGATGTGAGATGTATGATCTGAGATGTGAGATTTGGGATGTGAGATGTGTGATGTAGCAGTTCTACAAATGCTCTTCAAATCTCATATCCCACATCCCAGATCATACATCAGAACTAATATTATGTGAGGTGAGCAGATGGATCCGAAAATTAAACAAGCTATGCGGCAACAGGTGAAAAAGGAACCCTTCGCCCGGAAGTTAGGTCTTGATTTGATCGAGGTTGACGAGGGCTATGCGGTTGTAGAGATGGTGTGCACTGAAGAGATGGAGAACATTTTTCAGATGACTCACGGTGGTGCCATCTTCACCTTGATTGATGAGGCATTCGAAATATCCTGCAACTCCCACGGCACCGTGGCTGTGGCCCTGAATGTCAATATCACCTATCACCGAGCTCCATCACCAAACAGTACCCTTAGGGCGGAAGCCAAGGAAGTCTCGAGGACCAGGAAAACAGGCAACTATTACATTACTGTCAAGGACGATAGGGATAATCTTATTGCCAGCTGCCAAGCTCTTGCTTACCGGAAAGGGGAGAAACTGCCTTTCTTGGAGTGAACTTCCTCCTTATTCCTCATGTCGACAGGATCATTGAGAGTCCGAATCATTGGAAAAGGCTGAGGTAAGACCTATTCGCCATAGAAATTTTCAGTTTGACTAACAGAGTTCTTCGAGTAATAGTTGCCTTCAGTTACCTCTCTCCCTTACTCTGTCATTCTACTATCCAGCACCAAGTCCCTGATTTTTCCCAGCTACAGGGTGGTCCTATTGACTTTTGTTTCTCCCGGGTTAATCTCCCAATAAGGAGAAGCGAACCACTAACTGTGGTTCATCCTAGGTCAGTTTTTAATCCTCCCGAAGAGAGGAGGTGTTTTCTATGGCAAGCAATACATCGAAAAGCATTGGTGCGTGCTGCTTCAGGGAAAAGCGGAGATTGGTGGATGAGTTGAGCAATTGCGGCTATTGTTCCACCAGCTTCGAGGAATACAAGCGCTGTAGGCAGGAGGTGAGCCGTGATAGTAGCGAGCGCGCCAAGGAGTGTTCCCTAGGCTAGCGGTCAAAGATAACAAGTTTTCAGAGGCGAAAAAGCCCGGAAAAGGTCCCGGGCTTTTCGTTTGTTATGGTAATTAGAACTGAAAGAATATAAGCTTTAGCAAAGGAAAACGGGTTGTTTCACCGGGGAAGGAACGTTGGAATTTGAGGGGAGAGGTAACGGAGGTGAAGCCATGAAGAGAGAAGGTAAGCTCTCCAGTTTTCATAAGAGCATGTCGTTGCTAGCCTTGATTTTTTTGTTGATTGCTTGTGCGGGACCTTCTGTAAAGAGGACAGAGGTAGATGAGACTATTGATCTGAGTGGCCGCTGGAACGACACTGATTCTAGGCTGGTCTCGGAAGAAATGATTGAAGACTGCCTAAATCGTCCGTGGCTGCAGAACTATCAGGCGAAGCATCAGGGAAAAACGCCAACAGTGATTGTTGGCACCGTTAAGAATCAAAGCTATGAACATATCAACACCCAAGTCTTTACGAAGGACCTGGAGAGAGCCTTGATCAACTCAGGAAGGGTGCAGTTCGTAGCCTCCAAAGATGAACGAGTAGAATTGAGGCAAGAGAAGGCCGATCAACAACAAGGTTTCACTGCCCCTGAAACGCAAAAGTCAATGTACAGGGAAGTGGGGGCGGATTTCATGCTCCAGGGATCAATCAATGCCATAAAGGATGAAATAAAAGGCAAATATGTGATGCTCTACCAGGTGAACCTCGAACTTGTGCAATTGGAAACGAATGTGAAAGCATGGATAGGCCAAAAGGAAATTAAAAAGGTGGTCAAGAGGAGTCGGCTCACCTGGTAGAGACAGCCTCCCTTGTTCCACCTACCTAGGCCTGGGGCGTGGGGCATAGAGCAAGGAGTAAGGAGTCAGAATCCAGAATTCAGGAGAAACATCTAAACTTCTTTCGAAGATTGGAATGCAGGAAAAGGGAAACCCTCTTTGGTGGAGCGTAGTGAGCACGAATGATGTTGTGTCAAAGGGAAGATGCAAATATTTTTAGATTTTTTTGTTTTTACCACTATTCCAATCTTCCATTATTCCAATCTTCCATTTTCGCCCTTCTGGCAGCACTTTTCACCGCACTCCTTTTTCTAACTACTCTCTCGGGTTGCGGCATGCCGCACCACCTCACCGCTACAGTTGATGAGATGAGCGCCAGAGAGGAGTATTCCCAGGCTCTCACCTATGTAGAGGAACATGAGGACGACTATCAAAGTCGCAATCGGTTGCTGTTTTATTTGGATGAAGGGATGCTTGCCTTTTCGGTTGGAGAGTTCGAAAAGGCTATCCAAGCGTTCACTGCGGCAGAACGACTCGTGGAGGAACTGTACACCATTTCAATAAGCGGGGAGGCCACCACCTTTCTGCTAAACGACAACACGGCACCTTACCGGGGTGAGGATTTTGAATCAGTGATGATCAATCTTTTTCTGGCTCTTTCATATGCTAACCTTGCAAAAATGGAAGATGCCTTGGTGGAAGCACGGAAGATTGACAGCAAGCTGACAGCAATCAACCTGCAATACGATGCAGAGCACCAGAACGCTTACCGCGAAGATCCATTTGCCCGAATGCTCATGGGAATTCTCTACGAGATGGGGAGGACTAAAGTTGACCTCAACGATGCCTACATATCATATTCTATGGCCATTGATGGGTACGAGTCGGAGTACCAACGCTTCGGACTAGGTGTTCCTTCGATACTTGCGGAAAACGCTCTTTCAGCCGCAGAGTTCATGGGGACAAGCGAACAGGTTCGACTGCGGGAGCGCTTTCCCTTGCAGGAATTTCCGAGTTTGGCAGAGAAGGCGGAAAAGGCGGAAGTATTTGGCCTGCACTTTAATGGCAGGGCTCCGATAAAGGAAGCGGGTACCATTGTTTTTCCAATGCCTGACGGCTTCTTTCTAAAGATGGCCTTTCCAACATACAGAACCATGGAAAAACATATCACGGGCGGGCGGCTCTTTGCTAAACCGCTTGAGGAAAATAGGGTCTTTCAGGCATCTTTTATCCTTGCTGAGCCCATCGGCAAGATCGCCAGAGAGAACCTGGAGAACCGGAAAGGCCGGATTGTAGTAAAAACCCTGGCGAGGGTTACTGCCAAATATTTGGCTGTAAAAGCAGCGCAAAGAGCAGCGAGGGAAGCAGGGGGGCGGGACTACGGACCCCTGGCCGGCTTGCTAGCTGGAATTACCGGAAACATACTTGCCTTTGCCAGCGAACAGCCAGACTTGCGTTGCTGGAGAACCTTGCCAGCGGAGATTCTGATCAGCAAGTTGACTTTGGAGCCGGGAACCTATCAGTTTTGGGCCGAGTGTGTGGACCGTTCCGGTAGAGATGTTCGCAAAGTGGATCTCGGACAACGCAGTTTAAAGAGGGGAGACAAGATATTTTTGCAATTTCGTACAACGGAATAAGGGAAACAGCGCTTTACGCTGTTTCCCAGCCAGCAGCGAACAGCAGATAGCTGGCAGCAAAAAACACAAGTCAGTTGCCGGTCAGCCAAAGGTTTTCTGCCTGCTGCTAGCAGTCAGCTGACTGCTTATTCTTTCTCACTGGCTTTTGCCGCGGGCGGCTATTTTGAATTCCTCCACAATCTCACCGCTTCTCATTCCATACGCCCGATCGAAAAGATTTACTACTGCGCAAGCGTGATTGGGGATTATGCGAACTGTGTCGCCAACCTCTAGAAGTTCCTCTGGGTCAAGGTTCATAACACCGTGCTCCTCGGAAAGCCTTGCCAATGTCGCTCTTTTGCCCAAGACGATGCCGAAGCCGGAAGCCATTTCTTTACCGTGCGCCCCCTTGTCCGAGCTAAAAGCCTTGCTACCTCCGTCTATGACGGCTCTTTCTCCGGAAGGCCGGCTAATCACCGTGGCTGCTATGGAAAGGGCGCACTCTTCCACAGTTGCCACTCCAAGAGATATCTGGATGGCATCATGAAAAATGTAGTTACCTGGCCGGATCTCATTGACCCCTTCCTGTCCCTGCCAGATCTTCATGGTTGGCGTGGACCCAACGGAAACAATTTCAGCATTAGCCCCAGCCTCTTTAAGTGCTCGTGCAGTCTCGACCATTGTTTTACTTTCGTGGCGGCTCACCTCCATGACCTCGGCAAGCGAACCAGCTGCATATACTTGCCCTGCATGAGTAAAGATTCCCTTGAATTGAAGAGAGGGAAGTTCATCTGTGGCCTGATAGAGCTCGACCGCCTCCCTTCCAGGCAAAACGCCGCATCTATTGAGACCGCTGTTAATCTCTATGAGATATTCAATGGTGAGCCCGGAAGCAGCGAATGTAGCGGAAAGCTTCTCCGCTGCCGAGATACTGTCCAACCCCACTGATATGTAGACCTTTTTTGAGAGAGCAGCGAGTCGATTCAACTTTGTTTCGCTAACCACCTGGTTGGCGATAAAAATATCTTTAATACCCGCCTCAGCCATAACTTCTGCTTCTGAAACTTTGGCGACTGTGATCCCACGGGCGCCCAAGTCCAGCTGAAGCTGGGCAAGTTCTGGTATCTTATGAGTCTTAATATGCGGGCGAAGGTCTACCTTGCATTCATCGGCTTTCTTTTGCATCTCTTTGAGATTGCGGCGAACAATATCGAGGTCGATTAATAAAGCGGGAGTGTCTACGGCCGGTGGGTGGGGATTTTTCATTTCACATCTGTCAGTTGTCATTGGGTCACTAGGCTAAGCTGTTTTTCATGGCTGATTGTCATAGGAGCCTTAAAACAATCTAATGAAGGCCGTCAGGCCGGATGACAGGCGGAGCCGTAATGACAGACACGTTAGTGTCATAATGACTACCTGATGACGCCGCAGGCATAATGACGGCGAAGCCTTGTGACCTGCCGAATGGCAGTTAGGCGGCCAGATTGGCGATGGACCCGACACAACTAACCGCGAAGGTGCTGCCCAGTTCCTGGCTTAAACGGGTATTAGGCCGGAACCCCGTGCAGTGGCCGGTGAGTGCCAATTGCGCTCCAGAATTCTTGATGCCGTCAATGGTCTGACTGACGACTTCGTCGCTCACTTGAGCAAGGTGAAGGCCACCAATAACAGCATATATGAGGGAGTTTCCGGTAATCTCCTGAGCATAGTGAATGGTGTTTACAATTCCTGGGTGGGAACAGCCTGAAATTACCACCAATCCCTTTTCTCCCAGGTTTATCACCAGAGCCTGCTCATCTACCAAAGGATCGTCCATATCCTGGCCGTCTTTGACAATTTTGGCACCGGGCATGGGGCCCTCAAAGGTGGTGCGGCGGGGAATCTCGCCGGTGAGAAAGACTCCTTCTGTCAATTGCTTTACATCTGCGGCGCAGATAAGCTCAGCGCCGGTTTCTTCGACTTTCCCACGATCCAGTTTCCACGGACCCACCTTGCCCCGGGGGGTCATGAGGTACTTGGGCCAGAAGACATCTGGATGGCAATAGATGGGGAGGGGCGATCCGCGCCACTCCAGAAAGCCAAGAAGCCCTCCATAATGGTCCGGGTGCCCGTGACTCAAAAATAGGGCATCTACCTCGGCAGGGGTTCTCCCCAAGGCTTGCAAGTTATTTTTGAGTGGTTCAAAGGCATTGCCAGCATCCATGAGCAGGGTGAACGTGCTTTCTCCCTTGGTGATGTCAACCAGGTAAGCAAGCCCATGGCCAGCCAGAAGAAACCCCTTAAGCTTTCCGGGCACCGCACGTTCAACCAAGGAGGTGGAGGGTTCAAAAACATCCAAGTAATTGTCGATAACCGCGGTAACACTAACCTTTTCTGGTAGCGACATAGTGAGCCTCCTTACTGCAACAATTCGTTTCCCCGTGACATACCCTAAGAGTTTTCAGGTCAACTAGCAATAGTTTATATCATCGTGCATTAAAGTGCAAAATGTTTCAGCCAGCCAAAACACAACCCAAGGATCAGTCTATTGGCCATTCACACAGGCGTCTGGCACAGGGCTCAGGGCGCAAACCGTCTAGCAGGTAGTATTGGGCATGGGGCGTAGAGCAAGGAGTCAGGAGTCAGTCTTTAATTTCGAAATTCGAAATTTTGATCTCTGTCCTCCGACTTCTGCCTGCTGGATTCTGCCTTTTGACTCCCACACCTTTCTTGGATGGCTTATATTTTCGTTTTTCGACAGGAGTGTGGTAGTATATGTTGCAAAAGGTTGCAACATGTAGTCTAGAGATATTCTTTTATATTCTCCGGCTTTTTGGCTGGGGAGCTGCTGCCAGGAGCAAAGGAACTCAGAGCCATGGTTGAAAAAGCTCTCCCGTCCGAGACCAGTATTTTACACGGGCAATTCAGCCAGCTTTTGGAAAATCTCGGTATTGGTGTTTTCACCGTTGATATGGAACGGAGGATCACCTCATTCAATGAAGCTGTGCAGCGCCTCACTGGGCTCAAGGAAGAAGAGGTCTTAGGCAAGAAGTGTTACGAGATTTTTTTCAGCGACCTGTGTCATGGCCAGTGTATGTACAGCGATGCGGTAAAAGCAAGTGGCAAGCCCCTGGCCTTCGATATGGAGATTTACGACGAAAGTGGCAACAGACGCCACATTACCAAACTTGTTTCCCCTCTTTTCACTGGGGACGGCAGGGTGAATGGTTGCATCGAGATATTTCAGGACCTCTCAGTTTACAGTGAACTATTAAACCGGATTCGTTATGACGAGCACAGGCTTAAACTCATTCTGGACAATTTGGACATTGGGATATTTACAGTAAACCGGGGTGGTCACATAACTTCGTTCAATTCAATGGCCGAGTCTATTACAGGCTACAAGCGTCAAGAGATTCTTGGCCAGCATCACGCCAAGCTTACAGGTTGCAATCTGCCTGGAGAGACCTGCAGTCTGGAGGAATCAATCCTTAGCGGTAAGGTCCTGGCAAATCTCCACCGGCGATTATTTACCAAAGACGGCCGTAAACTGCCTATCCGCGCCAACTTCATGGCCCTCCGGAATGAAGGGGGAGAAATTATAGGTGGACTAGAGACCTTCCAGGATCTTTCTCTAATCCAGCAGCTCAACCGTGCCATAAGCAATAAATACACCTTCGCCGATATGATCGGCAAAGATGGAGTAATGCAACAAATCTTTGAGATTCTTCCTGTGGTTGCCGAAAGTGAAGCCAATGTTCTCGTCGAAGGCCCCACCGGCACGGGCAAGGATCTCCTGGCTAAGATCATCCACAATGCTTCACGGCGAAAAAATAAACCTTTTGTTAAGGTCAACTGCGCGGCCTTGCCAGACAATTTACTGGAATCAGAGATGTTTGGCTATGTCAAGGGAGCCTTTACCGGAGCGGACCGGGACAAACCCGGCCGTTTCCAGGAAGCTGACGGAGGGAGCATCTTTCTCGACGAGATAGGTGACATGCCCCTATCCCTTCAGGCCAAACTCTTGCGAGTTTTAGAAGACAGAGAATTCTATCCCCTGGGTGGAAGAAAGCTCTGTAGAGTGGATGTGCGGATCATCGCTGCCACCAACCAGATACTTGAAGATCTGGTTAGGGAAAAAAGGTTTCGCGAAGATCTTTTCTACCGTCTCCATGTGATGCGGCTAGAACTGCCACCTCTGAATGAGCGGCGTGCCGATATACCTCTGCTCATCAACAATTTTGTCAAGCAATACAACGTCACCAAAGGAGCTTCGGTAACCACAATCGCCGAAGACGCCATGGATATCCTGCTCAATTATGATTATCCGGGCAACATACGTGAGCTGGAAAATGTCATTGAACACGCCTGTGTGCTCTGCCGGAGCGCAACCATCGAGCGCAGACACCTACCCATGTACCTACAGACTCCCGGTAGCCGCTTGGGGGAGGACATCGTTTCCAGGACTGATGTGGCCACAGTGCAGCACCAGTGGGAAAAGGAAAGAATAATAGAAGTATTGAAAAAACACCGTTGGCATCGACAACGAGCTGCCCAGGCCCTGGGCATGGATCGCACCACCTTGTGGCGCAAGATGAAAAGGTATGACATCTCGCCATGATCTCCATTCGTTGCATATCTTGCAACATTAGTTGCATTATGTTGCGAATGAGCTCATCATATAAAAAATAATAGATTACAGATAGTTATAAAAAGTAGCTCCACCTGCTGTTGCATAACTGAAGCAACAAGACGCCACCCACCCTTCCATTTTTCTTGCCATTACCTGCACTAAGCAATTGAAATTAAATGATTTTGTTCCTTGCCTAGCTATCTGGCACGTACCTGGCATTATGATCCAGACACAAACCCATTGGAGTGTTTCGGATGAGTGAGTCAGTGAGAGGAAACTCAAATCGAGATTTTCTCAGAAGGTTGAGGCAAAGTCTCAGTTTTAAATTGGGTCTGGCGGTGGGTTTGATTTTCCTGGTTGCGGTACTTGCCCTCACCTTCTATCTCGTATCGCTCCAAAAAGAGCAAGCTTTTGAAAGAATGGTGATGAATGTAAACCAGTTTAGTGACACGGTGAAGCGGGGCGCCCACTACAGCATGCTCAAGAACCAGCGGGAGAGTTTGCACAAGATTATTGAGGCCATCGGTGCCCAGCCGGGAGTGGAGAAGATCCGGGTATTCAATAAGACCGGCGAAATCATGTTTGCCAGCGCGAAAGAGGATATCGGTACTAATGTAGATCTACAGGCGGAGGCGTGTTATGCCTGCCACCGGCGGGACCAGCCCCTGGAACGGCTGAGCATGAGCGATCGCACCCGAATCTATCGAAGCCCGGCAGGAAATCGAGTCCTGGGCATGATCAACCCCATATATAATGAGCCCAGTTGCTGGCAGGCTGCTTGTCACTACCATCCAGCGAAGCAGACCGTCCTGGGGGTCTTGGATATAGGTCTATCGCTGCAGCCTTTAGATCAGGAAATCCTTGCCACCAAGAAGAAGATTATCTTTTTTGCCACCCTCATCTTCATAGGGGTCACCGTTATTGTGGCCGGTTGCATCGTCTATTTCGTTAACCGACCCATTCGCCGCCTGGTTTCAGCTACAAAGCAACTCGCAAGAGGTGACTACGAGCAGGAGGTGAATACCATTACTCAAGATGAGATCGGCGATCTCTCCCGCTCCTTTGACAAGATGCGACAAAACATCAGAGATCAGGCCAATGCTCTCCAGAAAAGCAAGGAAGAATATCAGACTCTGTTCACACAGGTTCCCTGCCAGATCAGCGTTCAAAACCGGGACTTTCGCATCACCCAAGTGAACAGGGTCTTCGAGGAGCGCTTTGGGGACTGCCAAGGGGAGTACTGTTACCGGGCTTACAAGGGCAGGGAGGAGAAATGCTTAGTCTGCCCAGTTGAAAAGACGTTCCAGGACGGCCTGCCCCATTCAAGCGAGGAGACGGTGGTACGCAAAGATGGCACTCTCGCCTATGTTCTTGCTTTTACCTCCCCCATATTTGACGAAGAGGGTAGGGTGGTGGCTTCCATGGAGATGGCAACGGATATTACCCAGGTGCGGTTGTTGGAACAGGAGCTTAAGCGATCAGAGGAAAAGTACCGGACCCTGTTTAACAGTGATCCCAACCCTATTTTTGTAGTGAACCTTGACAACTTGGAGATCAAGGACGCAAACGAACGAGCCCTCAAGTTCTATGGTTTCGCCCGGGATGAAATCCTCGGCAAAAGCTTTCTGGAGCTATCCGAACCCCAGGAATGGGATCGCCTCAGGAAAGTCCCGTGGGAGAGAGAAGGGGCAGTCTACAAGGTGAGACAGCATACTAAAGAAACTGAATCAATAGTGGTGAACATACGTTACTCTAGCCTTAAAGACATTGGCCAGGATTCCGTTATTGTCACCACCTCTGATGTGACCGAGCGGGTCAAGAGCGAAGAGCAGCTCATTCAGGCGAGTAAAATGGCCACCTTGGGCGAAATGTCGGCAGGCGTTGCTCATGAGTTAAATCAACCCCTCTCGGTGATAAAGACTTCCGCCAGTTTTCTCACCAAGAAGATAGATCGAAACGAGCCAGTGTCTCCTGATATTCTTCGGGAGTTAGCAGCTGAAATGGACAGTCAGGTGGACCGTGCTTCACTCATTATAAATCACCTGCGCCAATTTGGCCGGAAAACAGACATTCGCAAAGCAAACGTGCAACTTAATGATTGCATTTCCGGGACCTTCACGGTTCTAGGCCGCCAGTTGGAAGTTCATGGCATCAAGGTAGAACTGGACTTGGAGCAAGAGTTGCCACCAATAAAAGGTGATCGGAACCGGTTGGAGCAAGTTTTTCTCAACCTCATCATGAACGCCCGTGATGCCATGGATGAAAAGCAGGAGCGAGCGGGACAGGATATTGAAAAAGTACTCAGGATCTCATCAAGAACTGCAGGCGATCGGGTGCTGGTGGATGTGTCCGATACCGGACCGGGCATGAGCGAAGAGGTGAAAGAGAAGATATTCGAACCTTTTTTTACCACCAAACCGGTTGGAAAAGGGACCGGATTAGGCCTGTCAATTAGCTTTGGCATTGTGCGGGACTATGACGGCATCATAGAGGTACAAAGTGTCGAGGGTCGAGGGACCATATTTTCCCTAAGCTTTCCAACGGCGGCAGAAGAAACCCCGGAGCCCAGGGAGGTTGCTAGTGGCTGAAGCCAATTTAAAGCGCGTCCTCCTTATCGATGACGAAGAGGGTATCAGAAAGGTCATGTCGATTGCCCTCAAGGACGCCGGCTATGTGGTTTGGACTGCCGAAAGCGGCGAGCAAGGGTTGGAAATATTCGAACGAGAGAAACCACCGCTTGTTCTTACTGATATCAAGATGCCGGGGATGGACGGTATTGGAGTGCTTCGGCGCATAAAAGAAATGGAGACCGATTCCGAGGTAATCATCATAACCGGCCACGGCGAGATGGAACTGGCCATCAGCGCCTTGCAGCTGGAGGCCTCAGATTTTATTACCAAGCCCATACATGACGAGGCCCTGTTTATTTCTCTAAGGCGGGCCGAGGAAAAAATCTCTCTTAAGAGGCAGCTGCGAGATTATACGGAGAACCTAGAGCTGAAGGTCCAAGAGGCCACTGCTGAGATCCAGCGTATCAGTGACTTTCAGGCCAACCTCATCGACAACTCCTTGGATGGGATTGTGGCCGGAGATGCAGAGAGAAAGGTTGTTATTTTTAATGAAAGCGCCCAGCGGCTGACTGGGTACAGGGAGGGTGAGGTGGTGGGGCGGCTCACCCTAGAAGATCTCTATGATAAGGAGATTGTTGATCTTTGGCTAAGCCGGGAGGGAGAAGCGCCAGACCCCGCAAGTGAAAAGCGTACTAGTCATCTGGATACAACCATCCAGTCTCGGGAAGGAAGAAAAATTCCAATTCGATTAAATCACACTATCCTACGAAAAGAAGGCCACAAGGTGGGCTGCGTTACCTTCTTCCAAGACTTACGCGAAATTCGCCGCTTGGAAAAACGGCTGGTGCAATCAGAGCGGCTGGCTGCCATCGGTCAGACCTCGGCCACTATTGCCCATGCCATAAAAAATATAGTGGGTGGTTTGAAAGGCGGGATGTTTGTGGTCAATAAGGGCTTCGAGCTATCAAACCAGGACTATCTGCAGAATGGCTGGGACATGGTCCAGCGCAACGTTGCCAAGATCTCAAGCCTGGCCATGGACCTGCTCACCTATGCCAAGGAGCGGAAACCTGAATACCGCTTAGCAGAAGCCAATACGGTGGCGGCGGAGGCTGTGGAGCTCTTAAAAACGAGGGCAGCGGAGTTCAAGGTGAATCTAACCTTGGAAGCCACAGAGGGGTTGGAGCCGGTTGCAATGGATGTCAGCGGTATTCATCAATGTTTGGTCAACCTGATCAACAATGCCATTGACGCCTGCTGGCCAGAAATATGTGGCCATGAACAGGGGCAGGTTGCGGTGCGCACTTGTCGCGACCCGGACTGGGCAGTCTGTTTCGAGGTGGAAGATAATGGTTGTGGAATAGAGGCGAGCAACAAAGAGAAGATCTTCACCAATTTTTTCAGCACTAAAGGGGCTGACGGTACTGGCTTGGGACTGCTCAACGTCCAGAAAATTGCCCAAGAACACGGAGGTTCTGTTGAGGTTGAATCTGAGCCCGGCAAGGGCTCAGTATTTCGTCTCTTGCTACCCTCGGGACCCAGCAAGGATACAGAAGATCTCAACGAAAATGGCACAGAGGAGAATGAGAACCAAGAAGCATACTCGGTCGTGGCCCAAGCAGACAGGAGGAAGTCATGATTGAATATCAAAACATTCTGTATTGCAGTGATTTTTCTGAGGAGGCAGAGATGGCATTCCATCACGCCGTAGACTTCTGCCAGCGGTATAACGCTAAGCTTCATCTACTCCATGTGCTGCACTCAGGATACAAGTACATGCGTCACGTGGTGGATGAGTATGTCGACCCCAGTAAGGATGAAGAAGTTGCAGACGATACGCTGATCAATCAAGCGGAGGAAGACCTCAAGTCTAAGTATGGAAGCCGGTTGGAAAATTGTAATCAGGCTGTCTTCGCAGTTCGAGTAGGGGTTCCCTTCGTGGAAATTGTTCGCTACGCCAGAGAGCACAAGGTGGATTTCATCATCATGGGTGCTTCGGGTAGCTCGGAGTTGGACAAGCAGACCTTCGGCAGCACGGTGGAAAATGTCGCCAGGCGGGCACACTGCCACGTGATGGCCATCCGCAACCCGGAGCTGGCCTTTAAGCTCCCCGACTGATTCGGCGGTGAACGGAATTGGTCAGGTTGGAAGGTGGAGCAGATGAGCAGATTATGGGTATAAGGCGAGGGTATTACATAAGAAGGAAATGATTCCAGTGAGAAGGAGAATATCATGAAGAAAAAGAGGATCTTGGTGGTGGATGACGAGCTGGACATGCGCACCTTCATCACCACTCTGCTAGAGACCAGTGGCTACAAACCGATTATCGCCATCAACGGAGAAGAGGGCATTCTCAAAGCCCGGGAGAAAAAACCGGCGGCAATTATCCTCGATGTGATGATGCCCCGAGAGGGCGGGATCCAAATGTATCGGGAACTGAAAACTGATGAGCAACTCAAGGATATTCCGGTGATTATGCTGTCGGCCATAGCCAAAAAGACCTTTTTCCATTCCCAACAAGTGCTAAATACCTATAGAGGACAAAAGGTTCCAGAGCCGGCTGCATACATAGAGAAGCCGCCGGAGACCGCGGAGCTTCTCCAGATTCTCGAACAGTGTCTCGGTTGTTAGGAACGATTAATCGAATTAACTGGTTTCAAGTGAGGTTAGATTATGGCAGCGAAAATTGGCGTTTACATTTGTCATTGTGGAACCAACATTGCTGGCAAGGTGGACACTGAGAAGGTGGCGGAGTTCGCTAAGGGGTTGAGAGATGTTGTAGTCGCCCGGGACTACAAGTTCATGTGTTCAGATCCTGGCCAGGAGATGATCCAAAAGGACATTCAGGAACTGGGTCTTAACCGAGTGGTGGTGGCCTCTTGCTCCCCTAGACTTCATGAGAAGACCTTTCAGGGCGCGTGCCAGAGAGCAGGTGTCAACCCTTATCTTTTTCAGATGGCTTGTATTCGTGAACACTGTTCTTGGGTAGTCGAAGATAAGGATGAGGCCACCAGCAAGGCTAAGACTCTCGTAGCGGCGGCGGTGAGCCGGGTAAGTCAACATCAGAGACTTGCTACCAGGGAGGTGGGCGTCCACCCGGATGTGATGGTGGTTGGCGCAGGCATTGCCGGAATCCAGGCGGCGCTGGACATCGCCAAATCAGGCCACCAAATCTACCTAGTGGAGCGAAATCCCTCCATTGGTGGGCACATGATGAAGTTTGACAAGACCTTTCCCACCCTGGACTGCGCTGCCTGCATTTCCACGCCCAAAACGGTAGCTGTAGCCCAGGAGCCAAATATCCACCTCTTTTCCTATAGCGAAGTGGCTGAGGTGAATGGCTATGTGGGAAATTACACGGTCAAGATCAAGAGAAAAGCCCGTTATGTCCGAGAGGACCAATGCACTGGCTGCGGCCAATGTTCAGAAGTGTGTCCGGTTTCCATGCCCAGCGAGTTCGATGAGTATCTCAGTGAACGCAAGGCTATTTACCGCTTTTTCCCTCAGGCAGTGCCAATTACCTATTGCATTGACAAAAAGGATCGGGCCCCATGCACCATTACCTGCCCTGCAGGCATTAATGTGCAGGGTTATGTTCAACTTATTGGCAAAGGAAAGTACAAGGAAGCTGTTCAGCTGATCATGGAACGGCTGCCCCTGCCAGGCGTGTTGGGGCGAGTATGTCCCCATCCCTGCGAGTTTCAATGTCGCCGGGCAGAAATTGATGAAGCAGTGGCCATCAGGGATCTGAAACGATTTGCAGCCGATCAGGTGGATTTGGCAGAGCTACCCAAGCCCGAAATCGAGGAACGGCCTGAAAAGGTCGCGGTGGTAGGATCCGGGCCCGCCGGGCTCGCAGTGGCCTACTATCTTCGACTGAAGGGCTACCAGATTACCATATTTGAGGCCCTGCCAGTACTGGGTGGCATGCTGCGCGTGGGCATACCGGATTACCGGCTTCCTCCAGAACTCCTTGATCAAGAAATAAACAACATACTGCGGCTGGGAATTGAAACGCAGACCGGGAAAAGACTTGGATTTGATTTTACCCTGGAAGATTTGAAGAAGGACGGTTATCAGGCTGTTTTCCTCGGTATTGGCGCTCACCGTAGCTTGAAAATGGGCATCAGTGGGGAGGAGGATTTTGAGGGTGTGGTAGATGCGGTAGATTTTCTCAGGGAAGTAAACCTGGGCGAGCGTGCAAGGCCGGGCAAGAGGGTAGTGGTTATCGGCGGCGGTAACGTTGCCATCGATGCTGCTCGGGCAGCAGTGCGCCTTGGGTGTGAGCAGGTAAACATCGTCTATAGACGAAGCCGGGAAGAGATGCCAGCGTACCCGGAGGAGATCGAGGGAGCCTTGTCCGAAGGGGTGGAGCTTCACTACCTTACTGCTCCTGTGGGCATTGTGGGCACCAACGGCAAAGTAAACGGTTTTGAGTGCATTCGAACTGAACTGGGGCCTCCCGATGAAAGCGGCAGGCGGAGGCCAGTACCGGTAGAAGGCTCTGAATTCGTCATTGAGTGTGATGCGGTCATCCCAGCAATAGGCCAGCAGCCTGATGTGGACTGGGCAGTGGAACAGGGCGAACTCGAAATCACCAGACGCAACACCTTGGTGGTAGACCCGCACACCATGCAGACGGCAATCCCTGGTGTGTTTAGTGCTGGTGATTCAGTAAGTGGACCGGCAACGGTTATTGAAGCTGTGGCCTCCGGCCATAAGGCAGTGGAAGCCATACACCGCTACATCGAAGGGGAGGAGCTCGCTGTTTACGCCGAGGAGCTTGAAGCAAGAGAAGCCCCGGGGCAGGACTGGAGGGAGCTGCCTGAAGATTATCCGGTGGAGGCAAGAGCGCATCTGCCCCACAAAGACCCCCAGGAGAGCAGATCTCATTTTGGCGAGGTGGCCCTGGGATTCGAGGAGGAAGAGGCGAGAAGAGAGGCGAATCGCTGCATCAATTGTGGCATCTGTTGCGAGTGTATGGAGTGTGTCCGAGCCTGTGAGAGAAATGCTGTCGACCATAACATGGAGGAGGAAGAAGTTGAGGTCAAGGTGGGGAGCATCATCATGGCTACCGGATTTCAGGTTCTTGATCCCACTCCAATGAAGCAGTACGGTTATGGACGGTTCAAAGAGGTCTACACTGGTCTGGAGTTCGAGCGGCTGAACAATGCAGTGGGCCCCACGGGTGGAAAGATAGTAATGAAAAATGGCAAACCGCCAGCCAGCGTTGGCATCATCCACTGCGTGGGAAGTCGTGATGTTAATTACCACGAGTACTGCTCACGAGTGTGCTGCATGTATGCTCTCAAATATGGCCATCTTATCAAGGAAAAAGCCGGGCATGACACGCAGGTCTATAATTTTTACATTGACATGCGATGTTTTGGCAAAGGATACGAGGAATTTTACCGTAGACTTCAAGAAGAGGGGATTACCTTCATACGGGGAAAACCTGCCGAGATTACGGACCAGGCCATAGGAGCTGAGGAAGAGGGCAAACTTATCATTATTGGTGAAGACACCTTGATTGGTAAAAAGCTACGGGTGCCCGTGGACATGGTTGTTCTTTGTACGGCTATGGAGCCCACTAAAGATGCTGCTGAGGTGGCTCGGGTGTTTGGCATCAACCAGGGAGGCGATGGATTCTTCCTGGAAGAGCATCCCAAACTGGGTCCGGTCTCCACTGCAACTGACGGAGTTTTTCTGGCAGGGACCTGCCAAGGGCCCAAGGACATTCCAGATGCTGTTTCCCATGCGGCTGGGGCGGCAGCTCAAGCGCTGGCTCTCGCTACCAGGGGCAAGGTGGAAATTCCTTCCACCATCTCCTGGATTGATCCTGATGTATGTGCGGGTTGTCAAGCCTGCATCAATCTTTGTCCGTATTCGGCCATTGAGTTCGATTCACGAAGAAACGTCTCGGTGATCAACGAGGCACTTTGTAAAGGATGTGGAAGTTGCGCCGGCCACTGCCCCAGTGGAGCCGCGCGAATCAACCATTTTACCGGTAGGCAGATCTTCGCTGAGATCGAGGGCATTCTGGACGACTTGGTTGGCTAGGTGAAAGGTGAATCTACCAAGGGAGAACACGGAATACCAGATAAAATCAGGGAAGGCTATTTAACAATTTTGGCATTTTAGCTCATTTTAGACATTTTAGTGGGAGGAAGAACATGTCAGACTTCGAGCCGACAATCATCGCTTTCGTTTGCAATTGGTGCACCTACACCGCTGCGGATTTGGCAGGGACCTCAAGGTTAACCCAGCCTCCCAACGTGAGGATGATCAGAATGATGTGCACCGGGATGGTGGACCCCAAGTATGTGATCAAGGCTTTATTGGAAGGGGCGGATGCAGTGCTCATCAGCGGCTGCCATCCTGGCGACTGCCACTACATCAACGGCAACCTCAAGGCCCGCCGCCGGGTCAAATTGCTGAAGGAGATTTTGCCACGTTTCGGCTTTGACCAGCGGAGAGTTAAGCTCACGTGGATTGGAGCTAGTGAGGGCATTGACTTCGCCAACACTATGAACGAGTTGGTGGCTGAGGTCAAGGAGTTGGGCCCCAATGAAGTGCGGAAGCAGATGGTCATTTAAGGATCTCTGTGTCCCAAGGAAAAGATCTGGAGGGAATCGATGGCAACCACAGTGAAAATACCGATAAAAGATCAGAACTTGGTCAGTTCTTTACAGGATTTTTTCAAGGCAATGCTGCGGGACGGAGGCATAAACGGTCTCATGGTGGCCCAACACCTGCCGACGAAAAATTCAGTGATGCCCACGTTAGTGACAGACCCGGACAAGCTCGATACTGCCGATCCACTAGCACCCGTTTTTCCTATTAACGCAGCTAAAGTGGTTTCAAAGCTTACCAGAAAACCTCTCGGGGGGAAGGTGGCAGTTGTGCTTCGGCCCTGCGAGATCCGGGCCTTCATTGAGTTGGTGAAATTGAAGCAAGGGAGAGTCGATGACGTCGTCCTTATCGGGATGGACTGTCTGGGCGCATACAGCAATGTCCAATATCCTGATTTTGCCGGTGATAACGGCATGGAGGCAACCTTGAGGTTTTACCGCAACATTCAAGAAGGCAAGGGAACGGCTTGCGATGGCTTTGATGTTTCACCTGCCTGCAAGGCCTGCGAGCATCCCATACCGGAAAATGCTGATGTGCTCATTGGCTTAGTGGGTGTGGACCTCAAAGATCACCTGCTGGCGAAGGCCAATACACCTCGAGGAGAGGAGCTGTTGGAAAATCTCGGGCTGTCCTCTACCAGTGAGCCGGAAAAACGGGGGAAAGAGATAGAAAAACTGGTGACAGAACGGCTGTCATATCGTGACCAGATGTTTGTTGAGACCAGTGAGGCCACAGCAGACGTGGGGAAGCTTGTGAGTTATCTCGGCAACTGTGTCAATTGTTACAACTGCCGGGTGGCTTGCCCTGTTTGCTATTGCAAAGAGTGTGTTTTTCTCACCGATGTCTTCGACCACGAACCTTCGCAATATCTGAGATGGGCAAAGCGCAAGGGCATCCTAAAAATGCCCACAGACACGGTCTTCTTTCATTTGACCCGCATAGCTCACATGAGTACGGCGTGTATCGGTTGCGGCCAGTGTTCCAATGCCTGTCCCAACAATATACCCGTAATGGAGCTATTTCGAACCATGGCACACTACACGCAGACGGCCTTTGATTATGTAGCCGGACGGAGCCTAGAGGACGACCCTCCATTGTCGGTATTTCGGGAAGATGAATTCCAGGAGGTTGTGGCGAAATCACACTAGTTGTTCACGGACGATATCCGTGAACACGCATAGCGCATGGCGCCTGGGGAGATAATTTCGAATTTCGGATTGCGAATTTGAAAGACAGAGGGCAGGGATCAGAGCTCGGAGGTCGGAAAGCAATCGATTGAGCATTTCGGATTTTAAGATAATCGTCTTACGAGTTGAACGGTTTCAACGTCCTGAACGATTGGCTAGCCAGATTTTGGACTAAGAGGTATAGCGCAATGAGAAAAAAGATAGGATCAGCCTTGGTGGTGGGAGCCGGAATCAGCGGTATTCGCTCCGCTTTGGATTTGGCAGAACTTGGCTACCAAGTAAAGCTCATTGACCGAGCACCGAACTTGGGAGGAACTCTTACGCAGCTTGACTACCAATTTCCCAGTGACCACTGCGGCATGTGCAAGATGCTGCCTCTGGTAGAACGGGATTCTTCTTCCCAATACTGCCTGCGCAAGGGGCTCTTTCACCAAAACATCGAGATAATGCTCAACACTGAACTGGTGGAAATGGAGGGTGAGCCCGGCAAATTCGAGGTCACCTTGCGACAGAGACCTGCCGTAGTAGACCCAGAACTTTGCATTGGTTGCGGAGAATGTAGTCGCGTTTGCCCGGTGGAAGTTGCAGACGAGTTCAATGCCGGATTGGCCAAGAGAAAAGCGGTCTATCTGCCAGTGCCCCACAACATTCCTAATAACTACGTAGTCGACTTGGATTCCTGCACCATGTGTGGCGAGTGTGAAAAGATTTGTCCCACTGGGGCCATCGATTTCCGCTGGGAAGCACGGAGTCAATTTAAAATCCTGGTGGTAGATGATGAACTCATTGTGCGGGACTCGCTCAAAGATTGGCTGATCGAGGAGGGATTTGATGTTGACACGGCGGAATCCGGCCCCGCCGCTTTAGAAAAGATCGCCAAACAGCCATACCATCTGATGCTCCTTGACATCAAAATGCCAGAGATGGATGGGGTCGAAGTATTGCAGCGGGCTAAGGACATGCGGCCCGAACTTCCGGTGGTGATGATGACGGCGTACGCCACGGTGGAAACAGCAGTGGAGGCCATGAAGATTGGAGCTCTTGACTATCTGATGAAACCCTTCGATCCAGATACCCTTGTTCCTCTGGTGGTTAAACTCTACGAGAACTTAGAGCGGGCGGGGGAGCTTAAGATGGAAGTCGGGGCGGTTATCCTGGCCGCGGGCTTTGGCTCCTTTGATCCGGCAGGAAACGGTTTGAACACGTACGGCTACGGTGAGATTCCCAATGTAGTTACCAGCATAGAGTTCGAACGGATAGTAAGTGCCAGCGGGCCCTCTCAGGGTAAACTGGTGCGTCCCAGCGATGGCAAAGAGATTCGCAAAATAGCCTGGCTTCAATGTGTGGGTTCCAGAGACATGCACGCAGATGCGGACTACTGCTCCTCCATCTGCTGTATGTTCTCCGTCAAAGAAGCACTGCTTGCCAAGGAGAGAAGCAATGGTCAGGTGGAGGCCGCGATCTTCTATATGGATATGCGAACTTTTGGCAAGGATTTCCAACGGTATCGGGACGAGGCAGAAAAGACATATGGGGTTAGGTTTCAGAGGAGCAGAGTTCACTCGGTGGAACAGAAGGAATTGGGAGGAGACCCGCGAATCGTCTACACGGATATCACGGGGACGGGACGGGAGGAGATTTTTGACTTGGTGGTACTTGCCGCCGGCCAAAGACCACCTGCTGGCAGCGATGTCCTGGCGGAAACGACCGGAGTTGAATTGAATCAATGGGGGTTCTGCCAATTAAAACCTTTTTCTTTAAGTCTAACCAGCCAGGATGGGGTATACGTTGCCGGCTCCTTTTCGGGCCTCAGGGATATCTCCGAATCAGTAATTCAGGCAAGTTCCGCCTCCTTGAGGGCTTCCGGTCTGATACATTCAAAGGGTGGAGGCCTTGCCGAGGCCAGTGAATCAAAGGTTGCCTTTCGTGACGTATCCCGCGAACCGCCTCAGGTCATGGTGGCTCTCTGCACCTGCGGCGACACCTTCACTCAGGCAGTTCAAATAAAAGAGGTGGAATCCTTTGTTTCGAATCTCGACTCCGTCAGCCATGTGCATCGCTTTGGAAGTATTTGCACGCAAGAAGGTTGGAATCAGCTTGAGCAAGCTATGGAAGCAAGCGGGGCAAACCGTCTCCTCATTGGGTCCTGCATGCCCTACCTTTACACGAGAAAACTTCGTGACCTGGGTGCAAATATAGGACTAAATCCTGCGCTCATGGAGGTTGTGGATATCCGGAGTTCCGTGTTTCCTGGAAATAACTCTAGCCAGGAGCAGGCGAGCCGGGAGATTCGGCTGGCGCTGTCCATGGGAGTGGGCAAACTCAAGGGGATGGACCCTTCGGTCTCGACCGGTACCCCCATTGCTCAAAAGGGGCTGGTGGTGGGCGGTGGGATAGCCGGTATGACTTCGGCATTGGGCATTGCTGAACATGGTTTCGAGGTTTTCTTGGTGGAAAAAACGGAGGAACTTGGGGGTAATCTCCGGCACCTCTATCGGACCCTCGAGGGCAACTCACCCCAGGAACTCTTGGAGCAGACGATCTCCAAGGTTCAAAGACATCCCAATATTCACCTGCACATGAATTCAAGGGTGCTCCATTCTCACGGTAGGGTTGGACGGTTCATTACTACCATTGAGAAAGAAGACGGCTCAGGTGAGACCCTTGAGCATGGGGTCACAATTCTGGCAACGGGAGGCAAAGAGGCCACCACCGAGTCCTACGGCTATGGTCAAAGTGACATCATTGTTACCCAACACCAACTGGAGGAACAGCTCCATTCAGGTCAAATAGATCCTGCGGAGTTGGGCGTAGTTGCCATGATTCAATGCGTAGACTCACGGGAAGAGCCGCGGAACTACTGCAGCAGGATATGCTGTAGTTCGGCGCTGAAAAACGCCCTCTATTTAAAAGAACAAAATCCAGAGATCGATATTTATATCCTTTACCGAGATATTATGGCCTATGGATTTCTCGAGACTTATTACACCCAGGCGCGGCAGGCGGGGGTGATTTTCATTCAATACGACGTAGACGACAAACCGAAGGTTAACATAGAAAATGGCCGTGTCTCGGCTGCTGTCACTGATCCAATCCTGGGCCGGGAGGTGGTGGTGGAGACTGATCTGTTGGTGCTCAGTACCGGCATTGCTCCCGAGGGGCAAGGGAAGTTGGCAGAAATATTCGGGGTTGAAACAAACCAGGACGGCTTCTTTCAGGAGGCGGAGTATAAGTGGCGACCGGTGGATTTTCTTAGAGAAGGAGTTTTCACCTGCGGTATGTCGCATTCTCCGCGGAACATTACCGAATCCATTGCCATGGCGGAGGCAACTGCACAGCGAGCACTTAGAATTCTTGCCAGCGAAAGACTGACTGCGGGCAGCACAGTCGCTGAGGTGCGCTACAGCCTTTGCTCACTGTGCGAGAAATGCATTGAAGCCTGTCCTTATGGAGCCAGGTGGCGAGATGAAGATGAAGAAAAGATAATGGTTGATGAGCTGAGCTGCCAGGGGTGTGGTTCCTGTGCGGCCGTTTGTCCCAACAGCGCCTCGGTTCTCCGTGGCTACCGGGATCAACAGATCTTCTCAGTGATTGATGCAGCACTGGAAGAGATTTTCTAAATCGATACCCGATACTCGACACTCGATGCTTGATGCCAGATAAAAGAAAAAGGCAGTTTAAGCTATCCAGTATCAAGTATCCAGCATCCAGCATCTGAGCCGCTCTCAAGGCGGTGAATAACAACAAAGGAGACAACATCCCATGAGCGAAGAGACAAGAGAACTATCCGAGGGTCACGCCGAGGAAGATTTAATGGCCGCCATCCGGGAAAACATTAAAGCGTGCATGCAGTGCGGCACCTGCACCGGTTCTTGCGGCAGCGCTTATGCCATGGATTTCACCCCTAGGCAAATGTGGCGAATGGTTCAACTTGGCATGGTAGATGAAATCTTTAATAGCCGGACCTTTTCCCTTTGCTCAAGTTGCTATTACTGCACCTTGCGCTGTCCGCGGGGCTTGCCTCTGACAGAGAGCATTCATGGTTTGAAGCAACTGGCTGTAGCCAAGGGAGTTGCAGAAAAAAAGGGAGCACGTTTCTACCAGACTTTTCTTGACACGGTCAGACGCTATGGCCGGGTGAGGGAGATGGAGCTCATGGCCAGGTACTTTATTGCCATGAAGAGTCCCGTACTCCCTCTGAGTTTCACCCCTCTCGGCATGAAACTTATGATGAAAGGCAAAGTCTCACCTGAAATGCCGCAATTCTTTAGGCCAGGGAAGTTGGACGGTATCTTTCGCAAGGTAAAAGAACTGGAGGCACGTTCATGAAATACTTCTATTACTCCGGATGTTCTTTGGAGGGCACTGCGCTCGAATATGACATCTCCACCCGAGCGGTCATGCAAGCACTGGGAGTAGAACTGATCGAGTTGGATGATTGGACCTGCTGCGGCGCCAGTGCAGCAGAGGCGGTCAGCGAGCTCCTTTCAATGGTACTTCCGGCTCGCAATCTGGCTTTGGCTGCAAGAATGGATCAAGACTGTGATTTTGTGATCCCCTGCAGTGCATGCTACCTCAATCTCAGGAAGGTAGACGAGCACCTAGATAGGGACGAAGGACTCCGAGAGAAAATCAATGCTGTCCTGCAGGAAGAGGAATTAAGCTACAAAGGAGGCATCAAATCTCGCCATTTGTTGGATGTACTTGCTACCGATATTGGTGCCGAGATGATCAAGGCTAAGGTAAACCGCAAGCTGTCAGGGCTGCGCATCGCTCCATATTATGGGTGTCAAGCCTTACGTCCTTACGGGGGCTACGACGACCCGGAAGAACCTCGATGTATGGAGCCGTTGATCGAGGCTCTTGGTGCAGAGGTGCATCCTTGGCCAATGGGTGCCAAATGCTGCGGTGCCGGGCTCATGACCACTAAGAAAGAAATCGCCCTTGAACTAACTGGTGAGCTGTTGAAGGCAGCGAAAGGGGCCGACTGTATTGCTACAGTATGTCCCATGTGCCAAATGAACCTAGATAGCTATCAGAAAAAGGTGTCCCAGGTCAAAGGTGAAGACTTGAGAATCTCGGTTCTCTATCTACCCCAGCTAATTGGTATGGCTTTTGGACTAAACGCAGAGGCTCTAAAATTAGATCTCAATATGGCTTATACTGATTCTTTACGAACAAAGCTCAAGAATTGATTGCTTCAAGTGAATGGGCGAGGTATATCCTCGCCCTAAGTTTTTTCCGTAGACATATTACATAGTATGTGCTATGTAATATCTATGCCCGTGACACGCCACAATAAGAAGGAAGCGCAGGCACGAGCAACCCACAAGAAGATTCTCATGGCCGCAACCGAATTATTCGCGCGCCAAGGCTACCACAAGACCACGATTACCGACATAGCTCAAGGGGTGAATTTGACCTCAGGCGCTGTGTTCCATCACTTCCCTTCCAAAGAAGCTTTGCTGCAGGCAGTGGTGGACTGGTTGGCCCGGGGCATAGAGATCTATTCACAACATCTCAACCAGGCAGAAAAGGGTTCCTTGGCCGTGGCCCAGGGTGTGGTGGATATAATGTGCGAGCATTTTCGTCGGCAACCCGAGGCAACAATCTGCCTGGCAGCACTGGCCACAGAGTTTGCCGGCAGCAAGCACCCAATGGAGAAGCGGCTAAAGGTGGTCTATGAGGACTTCATCGAGGCCTTTTCTCGTATACTGCAAAACCATCCAAAGGTAACCGACTCACGGGGGGCTGCAACCGCCCTCATAGGCGCAGTACAGGGTATCGCAGTTCAGGGCCTTTTGCAGGGCCCGGAGCGTTCCATTGATGACCTAGCTGAAGGTTTTATGGCATTGTTGTTAGAGTGGTGATACTGAGGAGAGTACTGAACCACGAAGATCACAAAGAACACAAAGTTAAGTATTGGTGGCTCTGTAATTACTTCAGGATTTCACCATAATCTCTTTGTGGCCTTCGTGTACTTTGCGGTGAGACCTTATTTATAAGCAGTAAAAGAGAAAGGAGGAGGAAAGTGAACATAGTGGTCTTGCTTAAGCAGGTGCCGGACACCGAGACCAAGATCAGGATCGGTGCTGGCGGTAAATCCATAGATACCAGCGACATCAAGTGGATCATCAGCCCTTACGACGAATATGCCGTGGAAGCTGCTCTTCGGCTCCAAGACAGTGCTGGAGCGAAGGTGACCATTCTCAGCATGGGGCCGGAACGAGTGGTGGAGTCCATCCGTACCGCTTTGGCTATGGGAGCAGACCATGGGGTATTGGTTGATGACCCGGCGAGCGAAGGCAGCGATGGACTGGGCAAGGCGAAAGTTTTGGCGGCAGCACTTGGGAGCATGGATTTCGATTTGATTTTCTGCGGCCATCGAGCGGTTGACGACGATGAAAATCAGGTGGGAATTATGGTTGCCGAGCTCATGTCACTGCCGCATCTGGGGTTAGCCGTCTCAATAGAGGTTGCGGATGGAAAGGTAACAATACAACGGCCCATTGAGGGGGCAAAGGTGACTTTGGAGGGGACGCTGCCGGCACTGGTGACCTTCGGCGGCGCCCATGCAATATGGAATCCCAGGTATGCTTCGCTACCGGGAATTATGAAAGCCAAAAAGAAGCCTCTAGAGACAAAGACCCTTGCCGATTTGGGGCTGTCAGCCGCCGATGTGGGGGCTCAGGGAGCCAAAGTGAAAGTGACTTCTATGGAGTTGCCGGCGGAGAGGCAGGCGGGCCGGAAGCTTGAAGGTGACACCGGAGAAAAGGCGAAAGAGCTGGTTCGGTTGCTCCATGAGGAGGCCAAGGTAATATAGCAAATGTCTAAAATGAGCTAAAGTGCCTAAAGTGTCTAAAATTACTAACCTTTTAATATGTTAGGAGAATGCGAAGATGGCACAGGGAGTGTGTGTAATAACTGAGTTTAGGGAAGGCGCATTTCGCCGGGTATCTTTTGAAATTGCCAGTGAGGGCAGGAGACTCGCCGATGAATTGGGGGAGCCTCTCTTGGCTCTGGCACTTGGTGAGTCCATTGATGCCCTGGCAGCCGATCTCGGCAACTATGGGGTAGAGAAAGTGTATGTGGTGGACGACCCGAATCTCAAGAATTATAGAGCCGAGACCTATGTGCCGGTGGCCGCTGAAGTTCTGAATAACCTCGATCCAAAAGTGATTCTCACCCCCGCCTCAGTGGACGGAAAGGATTTCAGTGCCCGGCTAGCAGCCAGACTTGGGGCAGGTTTGGCCACAGACTGTACTGAGTTAAAGGTGGAGGGGGGTTCCCTCAAGGCCAAGAGGCCAATGTACGCCGGAAAAGCCTTTGCTTGGTATGAGTGGGCTGATGGAGCCTGGCCGCAGATGGCCTCCTGCCGGCCCAATGTAATGGACTGTCTTGCCCCTGACACCTCCAAGAAAGCTGAAGTGGAAGGAGCTGGGGTGGAAGTAGTTGCCGGTACTCAGACCCAGGTTGTGAACATTGAAAAGGATGCCGGGGGCAAACTTGACCTTACCGAGGCAGAAGTCATTGTTTCAGGTGGCCGAGGCATGAAGGGACCGGAAAACTTCGCCATGTTGGAGGAACTGGCAAAGCTACTGGGCGCTGCTGTGGGCGCCTCGCGCTCGGCAGTTGATTCGGGCTGGCGGCCCCATTCAGACCAGGTGGGGCAAACCGGCAAGGTGGTCACTCCTAACCTCTACATAGCCTGCGGCATATCTGGGGCAATTCAGCACCTGGCGGGCATGAGCTCCAGCAAGTACATCGTTGCGGTAAACAAGGACCCTGAAGCCCCAATCTTTAGTAAAGCAGATTACGGCGTGGTAGAGGATCTCTTTCAGTTCATGCCGGCCTTAATAGAGGAAGTCAAGACGCTCAAATCAACATGTTAGCTGGCCAGGGGCCGCTAACAGCAGACAGCATGTAGCGGGCAGCAGGCAGCAAGTAAATCTTGGAAACTTTACTGCCAGCTGCGCGCTGCTAGCTGCCAGCTGATCAGGAGAGTTGCCATGCAACCGGGTCATTTTCCCGCAAATATTCTGTTTTTTCTGATTTTCATTGCCGCTAACGGATTTTTCCTCTTCACTGTTTACAGGCTCTACCGAATCATGCGATTGGGCCAACCAGAGGATCGATTTGACCATATTGGAGAACGACTCGAGGGTGTGGCAACCTTTGTATTCGGGCAGCGGCGGGTGATAAGGGAGCCGTCCGGCTGGGGTCACTTCTTCATCTTCTGGGGTTTCGTAATAATCACCATCGGCAGCATAGAGACCTTTGGTGTTGGTATCTACCACGGTTTTGCCTACTGGAAGTTTCTGGGAAAAGGTCTCACGAGCTTACTCTATTTACTTCAGGACCTGTTTTGTGCTGCTGTTATTGTTGCCTTGGGTGTTGCGCTCTATAGACGCTTTGTAGTTAGACCCGAACGTCTCAAATATGAGGACCAGAAGGCAGTAAACCAAGATGCCTCTATCATCATTGCTCTCATCCTTCTTTTGATCGTACTGCTTTTTGGGGCGCGGGCAACGGAATACCTTCTGGCCCAGGGGGAGCCGGGTCGATACTTTCCCAGGCTGGCATTCATCTCGGTTGGCTGCTCTTATCTCTTCTCAGCGCTCACTGCAGAGAGTTTGCGGGCTTGGTACAGTTTTTTTTGGTGGGGTCACACGATGGTTATCCTGGGATTCCTCATCTATATTCCTTTCTCTAAGCATCTGCATCTGCTTGGAGCAATTCCCAATGTATTCTTCAGGCGGCTGGGCTCAGTCGGCGCACTCAGGAAGATGGACTTAGAGGACGAAACAGCGGAAACATACGGGGTTTCAACGATAGAGGAATTCACCTGGAAGCAACTCTTGGATCTCTATGCCTGCACAGAATGTGGTCGCTGTTCGGATAACTGCCCTGCCACTCTTACTGGAAAACCTTTGAGTCCCAAATTAACCATTCACCGTCTCAAAGAACACCTGCAAGTAAAAGGCAAAATGCTGATTGCGCAGCAGGGTTCGGCGGAAATTCCTGCAGGTAACCCCGAAGATGAGAAAGCCAAAGTGCTAATAGGAGATATCTGTCGACATGATGAACTCTGGTCCTGCACTACCTGCGGCAACTGCGTTGAGCATTGCCCGGTTTTCATAGAACACATTGATAAGTACGTTGATATGCGACGTTACTTGGTACTGATGGAGAGCAGTTTTCCTGCCGAGGTACAAAATGTAATGCGCAATTGGGAAACTAACTCCAATCCTTGGGGTCTCGGTTTCGCCACCCGCGGAGATTGGGCTAAAGGGCTGGCAGTGAAAACCTTGGCTGAGGATTCTCACGTTGAGTATCTTTTTTATGTTGGGTGTGGAGGGAGTTTTGACGAGCGGGCCAAAAAGATCAGCTCCGCCATGGTAGCACTCCTGAATGAGGCGGGCGTCAGTTTTGCTATCCTCGGGGCTGAGGAAAAATGCTGTGGAGAAACGGCACGGAGAATTGGCAACGAGTATCTTTTCCAGACCATGGCTGTGGAACTGGTGGAAATAATCAACTCTTACGGAGTAAAGAAAATCATCACCACCTGTCCCCACGGATATAATTGTTTAAAAAATGAGTATCCCCAGTTTGGCGGGGAGTGGGAGGTCTACCACCACAATGAGGTCCTGGCCCAATTGCTCGGTGATGGTCTTTTACAGACAAAACTGCCACTGGACAAGCATCTGGTTTTCCACGACTCATGCTACCTGGGAAGGTACAATTCAGTTTACGACCAGCCGCGAAAGGTGATCAAGTCGATTCCGGGACTGCGATTTTCTGAAATGGATCGAAGTCGGAACAAGTCTTTTTGCTGCGGCGCAGGCGGCGGCAGGATGTGGATGGAAGAAACTCTGGGGGATCGCAAAATCAATGATGCTCGAACCGAGCAAGCCCTGACGCTGAAGCCGGACATCATAGGCGTGTCCTGTCCCTTCTGCACCACTATGTTTGAAGACGGGCTGAAAGAGCGAAATATGGAAGAACAGGTCAGGGTTTATGACCTAGCCGAACTGCTAGTCCGAACAATAAATCCGGGGAAAAAGTAGGGTGAATATCCATCCTGCAAGAATCTCTCGACCTTGTCCATGGACATATGATAATTTGGCAGACAGTTCCAATCCGCATTATCGCACAATAATCTCTACCCTTCGCTGCCATCTCTGAGGTGAAAGATACACGGAGGAAGACCTATGGAAAAGACCTGGCACCAATTTTATGACGAGGGTGTTCCCCACGACATAGATCCACCCCAGGACCCTCTCTTTGTTTGTCTGGAAAGGAGCGCTCAAGCATTTCCTCAGATGACAGCAACCGAGTTCATTGGAGCGCGCCTTACCTATCAACAGCTTGCAGATCAGGTAAAAAGGTTTGCAGCTTCCCTCAGTCAATTGGGAGTCGAACCCGGCGACCGGGTCGCCATTATGCTGCCGAACTGTCCTCAAACAATCATCACTTACTACGCCACCCTCAGAATTGGTGGTGTGGTGGTGATGACCAATCCCATGTATGTGGAACGGGAGCTTGGTCATCAGCTGCGCGATGCCGGGGCCAAGGTCTTGGTGGGGTTGGATCATCTTTATCCCCGGATAGACAGGGCGTGGAAAGATACTGCGGTCGAGCAACTGGTGATTACCAGTATCCGGGATTACCTTCCCTTTCCGCTAAATTTCCTCTACCCCCTCAAGGCCAAAAAGCAAAACTTGAACATGAAGGTGCCCTATGGCGGATCCATCCATTCGTTCAAAAGACTGGTCCAGGACAGCCCCGGAAATCCACCCCTCCCGGAAGTGGCAGTAGATGATTTGGCTCTGCTCCAATATACAGGCGGTACCACGGGGGTGGCAAAAGGAGTGATGCTTACCCATGGGAATCTGGTTGCCAACGTTATGCAAATAAGCGCCTGGTTGCCCAGCCTCAATTGCGGTGAGGAACGATTTATCTGTGTTCTACCTTTTTTCCATGTCTTCGGTATGACCGCGGCAATGAACTGGCCAATTTATCTTGCCGCAACCATGACGCTCCTGCCCCGTTTTGAGACCAAGGATTTTCTGAAAACCATAAATAAGTCCGGACCAACTATAGCGCTGCTGGTACCAACAATCTTTACGGCGTTGATCAATTATCCGGAGATCAGCAAATACAATCTCTCATCGATCAATTATGTGGTCAGCGGCTCCGCTCCCCTGCCAGTGGAGATAATGAACCGTTTTGAAAAACTGACCGGCAGCGTAATCCTGGAGGGCTACGGCCTTACAGAGTCGTCGCCCGTAACCCATGTGAATCCGGTAAAGAGTAAACGCAAGGCGGGCTCCATTGGTATTGCTCTCCCCTCCACAGACGCCCGGATAGTGGATTTGGAAACAGGAACAGAAGAGCAGCAGGTGGGACAGCCTGGGGAACTGGCGATCAAGGGACCTCAGGTTATGAAAGGTTACTGGAATATGGACGAGGAAACCGCCAAGACCATCAAAGACGGGTGGCTCCACACCGGAGACATAGCCCACATGGATGAAGACGGCTATGTCTTTATCATCGACCGCAAAAAAGACATGATTATTGCTGGCGGCTACAATATTTACCCGCGGGACATTGATGAAGTTCTTTACGAACATCCCAAGATTGCCGATGCTGTGACCATTGGTGTACCAGATGAATACCGGGGTGAGACAGTCAAGATTTTCGTGGTGGTGAAACCCGGTGAGACGTTGACTGAAGAAGAGGTAATAGCTCACTGTAAGGAAAGACTTGCGTCGTATAAGGTGCCGCGGCTGGTGGAATTTCGTGAAGAACTGCCAAAAACCATGGTCGGGAAGGTGCTCCGCAAAGAGCTGCGGGCAGAGGAGCTTCGTAAACGGAAAGAGAAGAAAGAATGATAACCACCTCCGTACGAGATGCGGGGAACGACAGATATCGACCGCAATATCCAGCCGGCAGCAGGCAATAAATGAGAGGTTAGGCTTTGCTGCCAGCTGCTTGCTGGGCAAAAGGGCCGGCCAGATAAAGGAGAGAGACGGAGAAGCCAAATGCTGCTGTATAGCGCAAGCGCATGGCATAAACGCCGTGCGCTATGCGTTTTTGGGGACAAACATGCCTACGGTAGAGGTTGAAGGACGAACCATTCATTATGTAACTGGAGTCAATGGGATCGCCCCAGGCAGGCGGAACATAATTTTCGTTCACGGAGCCGGGGGCAACGCATTTTCCTGGCAGAACCAGCGAAGGGCTCTGGACCGGGGAGTAAACATCATCTGTGTTGATCTGCCCGGCCATGGTCAAAGCCCGGGACCAGGCTGTGCGAGCATTGCTGAGTATAGCTACTGGTTGAACCTCTTCGTCCATAGCCTGAGCTTACGAGGTGTGATCGCTGCAGGGCACTCCATGGGCGGTGGCGTGATTATTGAGGCAGCCTTGGAGGATGCGGAAATGCTAGAGGCTTTGATATTTATTGGCAGTGGAGCCCGACTCAGGGTGAGTTCCGAAATATTGGAAAGTTTAGAGAGCGATTTTAAGACGGCGGCGGAACAGTTGCTGCGGAAGTGCTATGGTCCGGAAAGCTCTAAAAGACTAATTGAATGGGGGTTGGAACATTTGTTTGGCGAGATTCCGGAAGTGGTTATGGCTGACTTCCGGGTATGCAATGACTTCGATCGCATGGACGATATTGCTCAGATCAAAAAGCCCGCCTTGGTACTCTGCGGCAGTGAAGACATAATGACCCCACCCAAATACTCTCAATATCTTGTCGAGAAGCTGCCGCGAGCCACCTTGAGGATAGTTGAAAAAGCTGGTCACATGGCAATGTTGGAAAAGCCTTTCGAGGTAAATGCTTCCATCATAAAGTTCCTGGCAACTCTCTAGCTTCGCTGTCATTTGGCTAAAGCCGTGAATATGCTTCGCGGTCATTACGCTTCGCTGGCATGTATTGCGAGAGGAGTTTTAGAATGATTGACCATGAATGGGGCAAATGACAACAAATGGCGACAAATGACGGTTGATTAGCCCAAGTGACGCCGAAGACAATTGACTAAAAATGGCGGCGGGTTGCTTTACGCAGGAACAGGGGCTCTATGGCCAATAAGGACCAATAAGGACCAATAAGGATTTGTTGAGGGGGCAAGCTCTTTGTTAGTCGCCCTTCCTAGGAGGCTTCATCTTAAGCCCAAAGATGAGAACAAAAACAAGTGCTATTAGGAAAAATGGTGCTACGCTCCTCAACTCTTCTGGACTGGCATAATTGAGAAAGTACGTCCAAAAACGAGGGACTCTGGGGTCAGTCTGCCAGGAAGATTTCACATCGGCAGCGGCAAGTTCGTTGCGTCCTATCTTCCAGTAAAGCTTAGCTCTGGTTCTGTAAGCATCTGATTTGGCCCGCAGATCTCCTCTGAGTTCGATTGCCTTATTGGCATCAAGGAAAGCTTTCTCATCTTGGCCGATCAACCGATATGCTTCAGCCCGGTAGGCGTAGGATTTGAGATTGTCCGGTTCTAGACGGATGGCGTTGCTGAAGTTACTAATGGCCGGTTCATAGTTTTCACTTTTGAGATAGCCCATGCCAAGCATCCAGTAGGCCTCAGCTTTTGCCGGTTCAAAATCAAGATATTTATTGTAATCTTCAATCACCTTGTCATATTTTTCTTGAAAATAGTAAAGCAATCCTCTTTTTTCATAGGCCTCCGCCAGGTTTGGGTTTAATTCCAATGCCTTGGTAAAGTATTCAATTTTCTTGCGAGTACTCGAGCCCTTAACTCCAAGATCGTAGTAGTCCATGGCATTTTCGCCATGAACAATGGGCACAAAAAGCAACATGAGTGCGAGGAGAAATATGGTCGTCTTATTCATTGCTAGATTCGCAACCTCTGTAAGAGGTGGTTTGAGCCCGGGCAATTAGTCAATTATCCGGGCTAGACGATTAAACGCCCGACCTCGCCAAGCTTTGGAATGCTGGACGTTACAGATAAGACAATGAACCTGTTGGCCAATTATAACAAGATGGTTGAGAAGAGTATTAACTTTTTAAGCGGTTGTGCATTTTATTACGCAGCATTTTCATTCTTGCCCTTATGAGGTCCATGAAAACTCAACTGAAAGAAGGTTTATTTGCGGGCTTCCGTAAAGGTTGGAGTGGTTTTGTTTGGATGATTAAGATTCTGGTTCCCATATCTTTTTTAACCGCTCTGCTGGCCTGGAGCGGTTGGATAGAGAAGGGGCAGTTCATCATCCAACCTCTCATGGATTGGCTTAGTCTTCCGGCTGTAGCTGCCCTGCCTCTGCTCATTGGCATGCTTACGGGAATCTACGGCGGAATCGCCGCGATGGCAGTCCTTCCTTTAACCACAGAGCAGATGACCCTGATTGCCATTTTCCTCCTCATGGCCCACAACTTGATCCAGGAAGGGGTCATCCAGGGAAAATCAGGCATCAATCCCGCCAAGGCGACGGTTTTTCGTCTAATCTGCGCCACATTGACGGTCATGGTTGTGGCCATTTTTTTGGATATTGATACGAGCGTTCAAACAGCCCCTGTCTCCTCGGAAGTGATGGGGCAGTCATTTTGGCCCATGGTATGGAGGTGGGCTTTGGCTAGTTCAAAACTTTGCATCAAGATTTTTTTTATCATAATGACTATCTTGATAACTCTGGAAGTGATCAAGAAAATCGGCTGGATAGAACACATAGTGAGAGTGGGCAAACCCATACTAAAAACTTTGGGTCTGAGCGAAAAAGCTGGAATTCTTTGGATGACCGCTGCCCTTTTTGGTTTGGCCTACGGTGCGGCGGTAATTGTCGAGGAGGCAAACGAAGGACATCTGCACAAGGAAGAACTGGAAGCATTACACCTTTCAATCGGCATCAATCATTCCTTGATTGAAGACCCAGCTCTGTTTTTGGCCTTGGGAGTGAGTGCTTTCTGGCTTTGGATTCCAAGGCTTATAACCGCCGTGATCGCAGTTCGTCTTTTCAGTTTTTACAACTTCCTGTTGAGAAAGAGGCGACCCGCTAAAGTTGAAATCCACCGCGACTGTTAAGAAAATCAACTGGCTGCGGGCTGTCTGCTGTCAGCTGCAAGTTGATAAATAGTGCTATTGCCAACAGGGACAAAGCCTTGGTATTGTGCTAGAATAATATGGTTTACCAATAGAAAAGGGTCAGCGGTATTGGAAGATATACCGTCAAAGATAAGATCTGATCTCCATTGTTTCGAGGAGTGAGAAATAGGTATTAGATATGGCAGGGAAAGATTATTACAAGATCCTTGGCGTGAATAAAAATGCTGGTAAAGAGGAGATAAAAAAGTCCTATCGAAAGCTGGCGATGAAATATCATCCTGATCACAACAAGGGTGACAAAGGTGCAGAGGACCGCTTTAAGGAAGTGAACGAGGCCTACGCTGTCCTGAGCGACGACGAAAAGCGCAAGCAATATGACATGTTCGGCGCAGAGGGATTCCAGCAGCGATTTAGCCAGGAAGACATTTTTAGAAACTTCGATTTTGGTCAAGTATTCAGGGAGTTTGGCTTTGGCTCAGAAGATTTGTTCGGGCGCATTTTCGGCGGAATGGGTAGAGGCCGGCGACCTTTTGGCAGGGCTGGGGGTGGCTATTATTCCGGTGGTCCCTTTGGCCGTACTGCCCAGCAGCCCCAAAAGGGTGCTGATCTGGTCATGGACATGCAGGTGAGCTTGAAGGAGGCAGTTTTCGGTGTTTCCAAAATAGCAAGTTTCAATCGAGGCAACCGCGTGGAGCGGGTTACAGTCAAAATTCCTCCTGGAATCTCCACCGGCAAGAAACTTCGTATCGCTGGTAAGGGCCAGGAAGGTCCATGGGGAGGTCCGCCAGGTGATTTATTAATCAAAGTACTTGTGGCTCCCCATCCTATCTACAAAAGGATTGGCGACAATCTTATAATTACCAGAGATATCAGTCTTACCCAGGCGGTCTTAGGTACTCAGATAGAGGTCCCAACCTTAGATGAGAAGATCCTCAGCCTCAAGGTGCCCCCAGGCACTCAAAGCCACACACAGATGAGGATAAAGGGGCACGGAGTACCTCATTTCAATAAAACAGGGAGGGGTGACCTTCACGTCAAGATCATCGTGCGGCTACCAAAATCCCTCACGCCAGAACAAGAGGAGCTGTTCAAACAGCTCGCTGATCAAGGAATGTAACCAGTGCTCATGGCGAGCCATTCTCAGATGTGGGATAATCTTTCATAATCATACGAAGTTGATGAATCACACATCAGGCTGCAAAACTCTGTTTCCTCCGAGCAGAGGCACGCCGATTTCTCTATGTTTAACTTAGATCAACAAACGCTCCACACTGCGGCCGCAGACTTCCTCTATCTGCTGGACCGGAGTTACCCTCGTAAAGCAGGGCTTCAACTTGTTGGCAATCGATACAACCTCGATGCACTGCACCGGGAAGTCTTGCATCGAGGCGTTTTTGCTCGTAAGGAAGCAAGAGATAGGCGTCAGCGACTGGTGGACATAGGGCGACTGGTCGACTTCAAGCTTTTGGTGGATGGTCACAATGTTTTGATTACAGTCGAGAGTGGCCTCGCAGGTCGCCTGCTCATTGCTGCCAATGACGGGTTGATCCGAGATGTGGCGGGAGTTTCCCACCGTTATCGAATTTCAACCCTCACACATGAGGCTATAGAAGCCATTTTTCGAATCTTGCAGGAATATCCCCCAAAAGAAACTCTGTTTTTCCTGGACGCACCTATTCGCCAAAGCGGTGAACTGGCGGCTGCCCTCCGTTCTGCCATGAATAAGTGTAGTTTGTCGGGGGGTGCACAAGCTCTCAAAGTACCAGAAATCCGGCTCAAAGGCGGAGAGGATGTTATTGCCAGCAGCGATTCTGCTGTGCTGGATGAGGTGCAAAAAGGGTTTGATCTTGCAGCCGCAGTCATCAAATCCCTTCCCCGCAGGATTAACCTCATTGATTTTACATCCCTGGACTGAGCGCACGGCGCAAAGCGTTCGGTGAAGGGTGAACGGAAAAGCGATGATCCCTTGCCGCCACACCTGTTTACCCTTTACCATTTACCCCTTGTTGGCTATACGTTATGCTCTATGCGGCGAGAAATAGCCTGTGCGTCGGAGAAAGCAAGCAATCCAATGATCAAACTCGATTCGGTTACCAAGACCTACACCCTGGGCCAGCAGCAGATAGTGGCAGTAAATGATGTTTCCTTGACCATTGAGCCGGGAGAATTTGTAGCGATTATGGGCAAGAGTGGCTGTGGCAAGACCACCCTGCTCAGCTTAGTCGGTGGACTTGACCGTCCCGATAAAGGTCACATTTGGGTGGAGGGAAGGGATATTACCCAATTGCCTGACGTTAAACTCACCCGTTATCGCCGAGACCAGGTAGGCATTGTTTTCCAGTTCTTCAACTTGATTCCCATTTTGACCGTTTCCGAGAATGTGGCTCTGCCCTATACCCTTCAGGGGAGACCAGAGAGGGAAGTTCAGACCCGGGTCAAAGAGTTGCTAGGTGACGTGGAACTCTGGGAGAGGCGTAATCACTATCCTGACGAAATTTCCGGCGGGGAGATGCAAAGAGTTGCCATAGCCAGGGCTCTGATCAATCGTCCACGGCTCGTACTGGCAGATGAACCCACTGGCAATTTGGACTCTCGAACTGGACAGCAGGTTATGGAGGTGATGGCCGAACTCAGTGAGCGACATGGAACAACTTTTGTTTTGATGACTCATAGTCGTGAAGCCGCCTCCTACGCCAGCAGAAGAATACACATGAGTGACGGCTGCCTCAGCTCGGAAGAGCAATCGACATAGTCAAGCATCTTCTTTCTTATCTCTCACAGAGATCCCAGAGGGCTCAGAGCAAAATACCTGTGATTGAGCTGCTGAAAGTCAATAGTTAAAGAAGTGTTTAAAAGCTTCAGGGGGTGTTCCTGAGGGATAAAAGTAAGCTCGCTTATCTATATCCCTCAGGAACACCCTTTGATCCCGATGGAAATCCATCGGGATCGCCGCTGTTGCGGCTGCTTTCAAACAAACTCGAAATCTTTCTCTGAGTTCTCTGTGAACTCTAGTGAGTGGAACGAACGGGCGAGAGATTACTTCATGAGTGAATAAAGAAGAGCTCGCAGAGGGATGGCATGATCAAATTGTGGCGCTGGTTTTGTCTCAGACATCTGAAAAGTTACAAAGGCCGTGCTCTCCTATGCCTCCTTGGGGTGGCCCTTGGGGTGGCAGTGTTTGTGGGGATAAAAACAGCGGCCTCAAGTGCTTTAGTGTCCTTCCAGGATACGGTAGCTGCGTTAACGGGTAAGACACAACTCCAAGTAGTGGGTCAGGGAAACGGTTTCCCTGAGGAAATCTTTGCCAGGGTGACTTCTCTGGAAGAGGTCCGTGCAGCAACGCCGGTTTTGGAATTTCAGGTTGTTGCCCCACCCCCTGTGGATGAACCCCTGCTTATGCTGGGGATAGATGTATTCAGTGACCAAGAATTTCGACAGTATAATTTTGTAGAATCCACGGACAAGGATGGAGCTATCCTATCTTTTCTCACCGAACCTGGCGCCATTGCTCTCACCGAGAAGTTTGCAGAACGCCACGGGCTCAAGGTGAATGACGAATTGGAAATCCTCTCGGGTTCCCGAAGACTGACCTTTACTGTCCGGGCGCTCCTCAAACTCAAAGGGCCGGCTCGGGCTCTAGAGGGCAACTTGGCCCTGGTGGATATTGCTACTGCCCAGGAGGTTTTCGAACAGCTGGGGCGACTTCATCGCATAGATTTGATCCTGGCTGAAGATGTATCTCCTGTGGCGGTAATGGAAAAACTGCAAAGCCTCTTGCCCGCTGGGGTGACGGTGGAGCCGCCGCAAAAACGTCTGGGACGAATCAGAGATATGATAAAGGCCTACCGCTTGAACCTCCTTGCCCTGAGTCTCATTGCGTTATTCGTTGGTATTTTTCTGGTTTACAATGCTGTAGCCTTTGCAGTGAGCAAGAGACGTTATGAAATCGCCATGCTTCGGGTGCTCGGAACCCAGAGATGGCAAATAATTGGGCTTTTCCTGGGCGAAGCCCTGCTCATAGGATTACTTGGCGCTTTCATAGGAGTGGGTCTGGGTCTGGTAATGGCCAAGATTGCTCTTCAGGCCATGGCAGGCACCATAAGCGAGCTCTATCTCTTGGTGAGAGCCGAGACGCTCAGTCTTTCTCCCTTGGCAATGGTTCTGGGCGCAGGGGCAGCCTTGGGCGTAGCCGTGCTGGGTGGGCTCTTTCCGTCCCTTGAGGCAAGCCGTACTCTCCCAAGAGAAGCGCTCTATCAAACCGCCCTGGAGAGACGAATGAAAATGAATCTTGCGAGGATCTCTCTAGCGGGAGTCGTCGTATTGGGAGCGGGTTATCTCTGTAGCCAACTGCAGCCGATTGACGGACTGCCTCTCTTCGGCTTTGTTGCAGCTTTTCTGATCCTGGCTGGTTTTTCCTTTCTCACACCGGCTAGCGTCCTTCTGGTGAACCGAGTTCTGGCGTCTCCACTCGCTGGTCTATTCAAAATTGAAGGCAAAATGGCCAGTCGCTATCTTGGCCGATCTCTAAATCGCTCGGCGGTTGCTATTGCTTCTTTGATGACTGCCCTTGCCATGCTCGTTAGCATCTCCATAATGATTCTCAGTTTCCGACAGACAGTCAAGGTCTGGACGGAGCAGATTATTTCCGCAGATCTTTTCATCTCGCCAGCGGGGAGGCTAACCGGCCAAAGAGGCAACTTACCTCTAGGGTTGGTTGATTCTCTGAAAAATCTTCCCGGCCTTGTCGCCATGGAGCGATTGACTGAGATTCCGATGCGCATCGATAATCTGCAGGTACTCTTGTTCGTTTCGGATCTTGGAGTCAAGGGGGAGTTGAGCAGGATTATGTTGAGAAAAGGCTCCTCCCAGGAAATTCTTCGTCGCTGCAGGGAGCAGGGACAGATTACAATCTCTGAGGTTTTGGCAAACCGATTGAGTGTCGCTGAGGGGGATCGCCTTCAGATTCCTACCCCCAGAGGGCTGCAGAGTTTTCTGATCGCGGGGGTCTTTTACGACTACCGCACAGAGGGTGGAATGGTAATGATGGACCGGTCCACATATGGGGAGTATTGGCCCGATGAACGCAGGTACACCTCCGTGGCAATATATCTTGAACCTCGCTCCAACCTGGCTGAGACACGCAATCTCGTTCGAAGCCGGCTCAAGAAAAATGAGCAGGTATTCATCACCAGCAACAAGGAACTGCGGCAGGAGATACTCCGCATTTTTGATCAGACCTTTTCCATTACCTACGCCCTGCAAGTAGTCGCAATTGTGGTGGCGATTTTCGGTATCGTAAACACCCTAGTACTCCTGGTCATGGAGCGGGAAAGGGATATCGGTGTCCTCAAGGCCGTGGGGGCGACAAGCCGGCAAGTGCAGAGAATGACCCTTCTGGAGGCCGGACTAATGGGTTTAATAAGCTTTGTCCTTGGAGCGGTAAACGGAATACTCCTGTCATTGCTTCTCATCTTTGTCATAAATAAACAATCCTTCGGCTGGACCATTCAGTTCAGTGTTCCAGTATCAATGTTTGGCAAGACCCTGATCTTGGTTCTGGTTTGTGCTCTAATTGCAGGCTTCTTTCCAGCTCGAACGGCAGCAGGGAAAAATGTCAGTGAGGTCATGAGACTAGAATGAAGCAGCTAGCAGCCGGCAGCTTGCAGCGGGCAGAAGAAACTCTGTGATGTGAGATATGGGATGTGAGATGTGTGATTACGGATTGGATTTGATAGAGAAGAAGAGACTTCTGTTTGCGGTCTACAATGAGTATGAGCGGGTAGTACAACCTTTCAAAGAACAGTCGATTTGTGAAAGAGGTTGTGCCTCCTGTTGTATAGACGTTGGCAATGTGGGGGCAACGACACTTGAGGGAATGATTATCCTGGAATATCTGCAAGGCTGGGATCATCGGGCAATTGAGGAGTTGAACCGCAGCCTGAGAGAGAATCGGAGCGAAAAGCTCAACAGTGCCCTAGTCCGCTGTCCTTTCTTGGATGAAGAGGCGAGTTGTCGCATCTATGAGGTGCGGCCTTTTAGTTGCAGAAGACTCTATTCGGTCAAGAAATGTGATGGCCAGGGGGCGGTGGTTCATAGACAGGCCTTTGTATTAGGGCAAAAGGCTGAGAAGGAGTTGCAAGAGTTGGATCCAGAGGGATGTTCGGGTCATTTGAGTTTCATTCTCCATCTGCTGGAGAGCGAAGCATTTCGCCGGGATTATGTGCAGGGAAGGTGGAGGCTGGAAGACTTCCGAGAAATTTTTGAGCGGTATAAACTACTTGTCCACAGGCGTGAAGAGCGAGAAAGGTAAAATCTTGCGGCAATGTTTGAAATGGAGTGGATGGCCCGTGGGTTGCCTAGTGGCAGTGATGATGTTAGCGAGTTTCATCACCGTTGTCCATGGGCGGGATGAAGGACAGCAGTTCCGCCGTGCCCTACCGGGATATGTTTACCGCTTTCCCGCCGACCATGCAGCCCACCCGGAGTTTCGCACTGAATGGTGGTACTACACAGGACACCTCAGCACGGCTAAGGGGCGCAACTTCGGTTTTCAACTTACTTTTTTTCGACATGCCGTCAGGCCTCCATCAATACAATCGAAGTCGAACTGGGCGCTCCACACCCTCTATTTCGCCCATTTCGCTGTAACAGATGAGAAAGAGAACAATTACCGCTTTCAGGAGAAGGTGAGCAGGGGAGCTCTGGGTATCGCCGGGGCTGATTCTGATATTTACCGAGTGTGGGTGGAGGACTGGGAGGTAAGTCTGCAAGGAAACAAGCATAATCTCAAAGCGGGAAACAAAGACATGGGTGTCGATTTAACGCTGGTACCCAGCAAGTCCCCAGTTATTCATGGTGAAAACGGGGTGAGTCAGAAAGCAGTAGGTGAGGGATACGCTTCGCACTACTATTCGCTAACGCGGATGCAAGCCAGAGGCGTGGTCGACTGGGAAGGACAGTCCTACGAGGTACAGGGCTTGGCCTGGATGGACCACGAGTTCGGCTCCAATCAGTTGCGAGACTACCAGGTTGGTTGGGATTGGTTCAGTGTGCAATTGCAGAACCAGACCGAACTAATGATCTATATTATCCGCCACAAAGACGGTAAACCTGATCCCACCTCGAGCGGGACCTTTGTGTATCCCGATGGTCGGACGGAACATCTACCTTTGGAGACGTTTGGCGTAAGAGTATTGGGGTCTTGGAGAAGCAAAAAGACTGGTACCACTTATCCGTCGGGGTGGCTGATCCGAGTCCCGAGCAAGCAGCTTGAACTGAGGTTGATTCCCACGGTGAGAGATCAGGAACTAACCACACGGAAAAGCACTCTGGTAAACTACTGGGAAGGCGGCGTCCGGGTTGAGGGAAAACTCGAAGGTCAAGATGTTCATGGACGAGGCTACGTCGAACTCACCGGGTATGATGAGCAATTCCGACCCGACATCTGAGACGGAGAAACGGAGAGACGGAGACGGGGCGAATAAAACAACTCATCAGGCAGAAAAATCATCTCCCCATCTCCGCGTCCCCGTGTCGGGTTGTTTGCTGGTATTTAGTAATCTCGAGGGAAGAGGAGGTCGAACCATGACCGACTATATTGTTGTTTACGTGACGGCCCCCGAGAACGAGGCTGTTACGCTAGCCAAAACCTTGGTTGATGAACGGTTGGTGGCGTGCGTCAACATCGTGCCGGGATTGAGATCGATCTACTGGTGGCAAGGGAAAGTGGAGGATGAAGCAGAGGTGCTGTGCATTATGAAAACGCGAACTACTCTGTTCGAGGCTCTGCGCGATCGCGTGCGGGAGCTGCACTCTTACGAGGTGGAGGAAATTATCGCCCTGCCGATTATGGCGGGCAACCCACCCTATCTGGACTGGATCAAAGAGAACACGCAACAATAAGAATACCCTTCCCCTCCCCTGGCGGGAGGGGATAAAGGGGAGGGGGACCACCCCACCCTAACCCTCCCCCGTCCCCGCTAAAAGACAGTGGGATCTTCGACAAGGGGGAGGAAATGTCAGGAGGTTCAGCGAGATTACTAGCTAACTGCTTTTTCCTCCATCTCTGGCAATTCCAGCCTCATTATATAGAATGTTTCTTCGTCACCGGGAGTGTTACTGGGAAATACAATGATATTTGCTATTTTAAAACCAAAACTCTCGTACAGTTTTATTGCTGCTCTCTGAACAAGTTCAACGTCTAACTCAACAAGCCTGACCTTCCTTTCTACAAGTATATCCAGACACCGTCTGAGGAGCTTTTTGGCAAATCCCTTCCCCCGGTGATCGGGATGTACCGCAACTCTTATTATTACAGCTTTCTCAATATCATGGCATACACAGGCGATAAGATAGCCAGCGATTTTTTTCTCTATTTCGAGGACCAAGAATATGTCTTTGAGAGCAGACTGAAAAAAGTTGTGAATCCATGGAGCTGAAAAGGAATCTCGATCGATTTCCAGGACTCTATCAAAATCCTCCTCAGTCGCCGATCTGATGTTTCCATCATGGTCCAGGTTTACACTCATGAGACCACCTGTGAATTCAATTCCCTGCATGGTTTCAGAATCTGGAGGCTCGAGCGACCGTGAGCAGAGCAAAGAAGGTGTCGAGTATCAAATCATATTACTGCTGAGAAGGTGAGGTTGAAGATGAAGTCGAATTGCTTCGAATAATCTAGACATGCAACAATATCTCTGGAGTCCTGCAGTACCGGATGAGAAGGGCACTCCCATAAGGCCTTTGAGCTCATCGCCCTGTCTACTCGTGTGAAGCCACCCTGTAATTATAGAGTCTGGCTTCCACGATCCGAGTGCAAACGCCCGAGTATAATGCAAGAAGATTTCAGAGGTCTTCTTCCGGATCAAGTTCCACATGACACTTATCGCATTCCTTGGCGTTTATCATCCTCCTGGGAGGGATTTCTTCCCTACCCGATAGGTATTCTACCTCTTCCCAATAGCACTTATCACACAATACCTTTCTTTTTAGCAAAAATGCATTTCCCATCATCTTTCTCCTCTTCGTTAGAAAATGGTATCGTTAACAAGCGCAATTACTCACTGCTTGAATACGGGCATCTCATCCACCGTGGTGTACTCCTCGTAGGCTTCCGCTGCCCACTTGAATACGACCTCTTTCAAGGCTTTTTCAAGACCTGGTGGGCATCCTCGAGTACTGCGGGCGACATATTGTATGGTTTCGAATCCGTCCAGGCTTGGCTCTCTGAATGCAATGATGAAAGATATCGGCAGGGCGCCCTTGTCAACGATTTCCATAACATCTCCCCTGAAAACTCTAAGAAATGTTTCTAAAGCCTTTTCAAATGCTGCCAGGTCTTCATTCATTTTAGTAACCTCCTTGTGGGGGTTAGCAAGACCTTCCCTCCATATCACTGGATTTTAGCGAGATTTTTTTGCCCGCCTTCTCTTCCTTCCAGTGATAATGTTCCTGATCATGGTCAAAACTTCCCACTCCTCATAAGGTGCCAGAATGGAGGCGTAAGCACCAAGTTCCATGGCTTCTTTAATGAATTCGCGATTGGCTTGATCACACAAGAGGATAACGCTGCACTCGGGGCAGCCAACATTAATCCTTGAATATATCCTCGCTCCATAAGAGGTAACCATCTCGTAGTCCAGAAGCACTATCACGCTCCGTGGTCTTTTTGTTTGTCTGACCAGGTCTTCGAGATCGGTCGCTACAACCGCGTGATAATTATTTTTCTCACATATTTCTAAAATATGATTACGGACGTCCTCATTCGCAGCCAAGATGAAAATATTAGGTTTTTTATCTTGAGCACTCAAGGTACCGAAGCTTTTTGAACTGCGACCCGGTCTTATGCTTACTTTCCACGGTCGACTGTTTGCCAACTAAAAGAGGAGCCTCAGGCCACACATCGCCACTTTCCACCAAAGAAATAACTAGGCGGCATTAGTCAGGATGAAACAGCCATTAGCTTGATTTAGAAACAAATTCCTTGCCAAAATATTGCACAATTCTGTTTAGTCCTGCGACAAGGCAAAAACTGTTATGATAACAGTCGGTTAGACTTACAATCTAATGGAGATCGCTGCAGCCGGTCTTGGCCTGAAAACTTGTCTGGCTGGATTAACCGTCTAATATAGGACCCGCTGTCAATACTGCGAGCCTCGATGCTTATGTGCTAAAGGTTAAGACCTTGCACAGAATTGGACTTTTAGGGTCAACATTCGGACGGTCAAATTGGCTGTCAGCAATCAGCTATCAGCAAGCAGCTACTAATTGTCCATCCGGAGACTACGCTTCACCTCTCCTGTTAGGGGAAGAGATGTTTATAGTTTCGGGTATGTATGCAAGCTGAAAGCTGGCGACTGACCGCTGACTGCTTGAAAAATAAACGGCGGGGGTAGCAGGCCAAACCCCCCGCCGCTCGGTGGGTTATTGCAGGAGGGGTGAAATGCCCCTCCCGGGGTGGTGAATCTCCAACGTTAGATTATGGAGCAATATAATCTAGGGTGAAAGTCAGCTTCATCCTGTCCTCAGGCCACATTTTCGTGCTAATCTTGTCGTCACCGGGCCAGACTTCCTGGTCATTGATCTTTTCCACGATCAGCTCCAGAAAATGAAACTCGGTGAGCTCGTATTTGACTATGACCTCAGGAGGAAGAAGTACGGCAAGCCCCGATTCCATGGACATTTTCCACTCAAAGGACTCATTGGGCTCATGGGTCATCTCCCCAGTCTTGCCGGTGAATACTTTGAGCAGCTTACCAGAGATCTTGTCATTGGGCTTGACTCCGTACTCTTCATAGATCTCGTCTGATATGTGCCACCACAGACCGCGAAAGCCTGTCTTCACATATCCTTTGACGAGCATGGGATCGAACCCGCAAACACCCACGCGGCATTTCTCAGGCATGCTCTACCTCCTTTTGGTTCTATTTACGGCATAAGCTCGAGTTCATTTCCGCCAACTGTAACTGGAGTATTCCACCAGCTTATGCCCGGATGCTTGTTCAAGCTGTTTGCTGTTCGCTTCTTCCACTGCCTGGCGCACTTCCTCAACCTGGCTGTAGCAATAGTCAAGAAACTCCTGTGCCTCAAGCCAGGTGAGATGGTCATTTTGGAACAACCTGTTGACGAAAGGGGAGACATGAGTGGAGATCTCATGGCTGAACTCTTCCAAAAGATACTCACCCCCCCCATCGTCGGGCACCCAGCCGAGGTAGCTCCTCTTCCATCTGAGCACTATGGTCTTGAGAGTCTCAAGTTCTTTTACAACGTTCTCTTCCATGCTACTTTGCCACCTTCTTGGATTCGAAGGCGTAACACTTCTTAACCACGTTGAAGTCAGCTACGCCCCAGAAAAACGGCCAGTGAATCTTCATGCAATAGCCAATAAGGTCCGCCGGAGGGAACTTGGAGCCCTCGATCACAGGCTTGAGATGCTTGCAGTCCCAGCATATATGATCAGACTCCTTCTCCGGCTTCAGTACCTTGTCAAGGAATTCTTGTGGCGTTAACTCTGCCATGCGCTACTCCTTTCTTTCTTACCAGTCCTTCACGTCGCCCTTTTTCTTCTTCTCCTGATACTCTTCCCATACGTCAGGAGACAGCCTCTTGAGATCCCAGTTGAATGCGTAGCTTCCGGCTATGCCGCCGTCAGGCGGTTGCGGTCGCCAGCCCCTAACCGGTCTGTTCCGGATGCTGAACTTCACCATGTCCGGCACACCAAGGTAGATGTCCCTGGGCAGACACTGGAAGGGCCTGGTCCTGCCCTCTATACCGGGACTATAGTTGGAGTAGCCGTCCAAGGGTTTATCGGCATAAAGTGGACTGGTGTCAGGCTTTTCGCCGGGCCTGTCCTCCGGGCCCTTGTACATGTGGCCCTGGATCATGTGGATGTAGTAGACTGCACCGCATTCGGCACAGTTGATTGTACCTTCCCAGTTCCAAAAACAGTAAGGATCCAGGTAGTTAACCGTGTTACAGGGTTTTCCACCCACATCTTTCTTGCACCAGATTATGTCACACACAGTTCTCCCTCCTTTTATATCCAGGCCTTCTCGTACCACTCTTCGATGGTTTTGGTTGGATAGCCGAGCAGCTCGTGGTAGATCTTGACGTTGTCGGCACCCACTGGCCGCCAGATCCAATAGAGCCGTCTTGGAGTCTTCTCCATCAGACCGGCGCCGTAACTACCCATCACCATCACATCGCCGAAAATGGGATCATCCTGCCACCTGATGGTTCCCCTGGTCCTCCAGTGCTCGGACTCGTAGACCTCCTTGTCATTCATCACCGGCTCGGCCAAAAGCCCGGCATCCTGGCAGACCTTTACCACCTCGGACCTGGACTTGTCCTTGGCCCACTCTTCCAGCTTGGCGTAGATCTCTACCTGAGCCTCGGCCTTGACCCTGTCATCGTGAGCCTTGTATTTGTCGAGAAGTCCTTTCTGGCCGGTGATCTTGCAGAGCTCTGCGAAGTCCTCGTCCTGGAAGGCACTGATCATGGCGTACCTGGCGTCATACTTCTCCTGCGGGTTTTTGGCATCCGGATAATCGGACTTACCGCAGAGAATGATGCCGTGGGCGCAAAGCTGGGTATCCCAGTTGCCCCATCTCTGCCTGACAATGCCGAACCTACCATAGAGCGGCGCTGCATAGCCCAGGCACCTGGTGGCTGCCTGCACCTGGGAGAACTCGATCATGGTGCCAAGGCCGGTCTTCCGCCGCCAGTGGATGGCCGCCAGAATGCCAAAGGTGATCTGAGTGCCGGAGTACCAGTCGATGCACCAGTTGGAGTGCTTGGCGCAATGGCCGCCAAAGTGCTCGTGGAAGCCGGTTACCGAGGCAAGACCAGCGTGGGCCTGGCCCAGAATGTCGTAGGAGCCCCCGAAGACCTTGGGCCCGTAGCCGAAACCACCTCCCCAGACATAGATAAACCGGGGGTTCATCTCGAGCAGGTAGCGGTAGGACTGTCGCCACCGGTCAAAGGTGCCGGGGCGGTAGCACTCGGTGAGCCCGTCTGACATCTTCACCAGGGAGTAGAAGGCCTCCTTCATCTCATCCAGGTGATAGTCCATGGAGATGTGGTATTCGTTGGGATTGGCGTTCAAATACCCCATACCCGTACCGGTCATGGGCCTGGTGTCGTGCAAGGGATAGAGATAAGTCTCATTGAACGGAGCACAGTGCCGCATGGGGTCGCCCATCCGCGGCATTTCAACCTTGATCACCTCAGCCCCGAGCTCAGCCAGGTTGCTGACGGAATGAGGCGTGAAGATATACATGGTGGTGCTCAACCACCTGATACCCTTGAGAGCCTGGGGCTTGCCGAACTCATTGCCCGGATCGAACTTGGCCCGGCAGTACTCCTCGTAGGGCATCTT